>NYYJ01000042.1 GCA_002686755.1 Verrucomicrobiales bacterium | reverse complement strand
CGCCGCGAACAAGCCATCCTTCGCGCTGCGTGCCAATGGCGGGAGGGGGAGGCCGGTGATGCAAATAAGCCGCCGTACTTCATCGTCCGCCACGAGGATCTCGTCCAGCTCGCTGGGACCGTGATCGACAAGAAACGCAAGACCGCCTGGCCGCCCAAGCTGTCGAACCGCCGATTCAAGTCGTTGCGCGACGCCGTTGGCCAAGCGCTGGACCTGCCGCCCTCCGAGCATCCCGAGACACCGCGGACGGTTCGCCGCCGCATCACGCAGAGCGAAAAACTGTTTTACGAGTCGCTGAAGGTCCTGCGCGACAAGCAGGCCAAGGCGCTCAACATCGACCCCACGCTCATTGCCAGCCGCTCCACGCTCGTGAAGCTCTCGCTCGAGGACGGCAACGAACGCGACCAGATCCTGCCGTGGCAGCGGGAATTGCTCAACCTGTGAGCCCCGGAAATAAACTTTGAAAACCGGGTCTTTTCCCGGCAACATCCGCCGCCCTAATTTTCGGAGAGGGCATTTTATCGAATGAAGCGCACGCATCACTGCAACGAATTACGGGAAGAACACGTCGGTCAAACCGTCACCCTGAACGGCTGGGTTCACTCCAACCGCGACCTGGGCGGGGTCATATTCATCGACATTCGGGATCGCGAAGGCCGCACCCAGGCGGTTTTCGACCCCAGCGATCTTCCGGTCGACCTGTTTGAGACCGCCTCCAAGCTCCACAGCGAAAGCGTGATCAGCGTCACCGGCAAGGTGCGCGTCCGGCCCGATGGCACGAAGAACGAAAAGATCGACACCGGCCTCGTCGAGGTGTTGGCCGACAAGTTGGAGGTGTTGAATCAGGCCGACGTGTTGCCGTTCAGTATCGACGACCCGGAAGTCGCCGCCAAGGTCAACGAGGAACTGCGCCTCAAGCACCGCTACCTCGACCTGCGGCGGCCGGAGATGATCCACAACATGCGCCTGCGCAGCCGCGTCGCCACCGCGACGCGGGTGTTCATGGAGGAACAAGGCTTCCTCGAGATCGAGACTCCAACGCTCTTCAAGAGCACACCGGAGGGCGCGCGCGAATTCCTCGTGCCAAGCCGCGTGCATCCCGGCCAGTTTTACGCCCTGCCCCAGTCGCCGCAGCAGTACAAGCAGATCCTCATGGTCGCTGGCGTGGAAAAATATTTCCAGCTCGCCCGCTGCTACCGCGACGAGGATCTGCGGGCCGATCGCCAACCGGAATTCACGCAGGTCGACATCGAGATGTCGTTCATCGAGAGAGATGACATTTACGCCCTTATCGAGGGGCTGCTCGCGCGCGTCTGGAAAACCGCGCTCGACATCGACGTCCCCACCCCGTTCCCGCGCATCCCGTTCGAGGAAGTGATGAACCGCTGGGGCATCGACAAACCAGACACCCGGTTCGACATGGAGATCGTCGACATGACCGACGACTTCGCCTCGAGCGAATTCAAGGTCTTTAGTGGCGTGGTGTCCAAGGGCGGCGTGGTCAAGGTGCTCAACGCCAAGGGCTTCGCGTGTGTCACCCAGGGTCAGATGGAGACCATGACCGACTACGCCAAGGGCTTCGGCGCGAAGGGTCTCGCGTTCATCAAGGTCGAGAACGGTGAATGGAAGTCTCCGATCGTCAAGTTTTTCAGCGACGCCGAGAAGGCCGCGTTGCAGGAAAAACTGTCCATCGAGGAGGGCGACCTCATCCTGTTCGCCGCCGACGAATGGCTCAACGCCTGCGAGATTCTCGGCAAAATCCGCCTCTACTGCGCCGAGAAACTTTCCGGGATGGGCAAGATGAGCATCCCGGCCGACCAGTTTAATTTCCTCTGGGTCATCGAGTTCCCGCTGCTGATGTTCGACAAGGAAATGGACCGCTGGTACTCCAGCCATCACCCGTTCACCTCGCCGGTACCCGAGGACATTCCCAAGCTAAAAAGCGATCCCAAGTCGGTTCGCGGCCAACATTACGACATCGTCGTCAACGGCGTCGAGTTGGGCGGCGGCTCCATTCGTATTCACCAGCGTGAGTTGCAGAAAACCATCTTTGAGGAGTTGCTGCAGATCCCGCCCGAGGTGGCACAGGAACGGTTCGGCTATATGCTTGAAGCGTTCCGATTTGGCGCACCGCCGCACGGCGGCATCGCGCTTGGTTTCGACCGGCTTATCGCCATGCTGTGCAACGCGGACAGCATCCGCGAAGTGATCGCCTTCCCGAAGACGGCCAAGGGCGCAGACCTGATGAGCGATGCCCCCGGCACCGCCGAGCCGAGGCAACTGCGCGACCTGCACATCAACCTCCGCGTCCCACAGCAGGAAAAGCCGAAGGCGGAGTGACGGCTCGTCACTCGTTTACGAAGTAGCTGAGATTCTCGAGTTCCATGGCGAGGTTGACGTTGTTGACAGTCACCTCGTCCGGCAGGGACAACACGATCGGGGCGAAGTTGAGAATCGCCACGACGCCGTACTCGATCAACTGGTTGGCCACCTCCTGCGCGGCGGACGGCGGGACGCAAAGCACTGCCATCTTCACCACGTGCCCGTTGATCACCCCGGGGAGCGCCTCCATCGGCTGCACCGGCACCGGCAAGCCGCCAGCCGGGCAGAGATCGGGCCGGGCATCGAATGCCCCGACGATCCCGAACCCCTCCCGCTCGAATCCGCGATAGCTCAACAACGCCCGTCCAAGATTGCCGATGCCAACGATCACCACCGGCTGAAAGCTGTTGGTGCCGAGCCGCTCGGAGATCATCCCGATGAGTTGCTTTACGTCGTAGCCGAGCCCGCGTGTGCCGAACTGCCCGAAGTAAGTCAGGTCTTTTCGCAACTGGGTCGACTTGACGCCGGCGGCCTTGGCCAGCACTTCGCTCGAGACGGTGTGGATGCCGTTGTTCTCCAGCCGATGCAGGCACCGCAGGTACACCGACAGCCGATAGACGGCCTTGCGGGGAATCTCGGTTCGCGCCTCCTTTTTCACCGTTAATCGACGAACATCATTTCGTTGGAGACCAACAGCGCCTGGCCAAGCCGCTCCCATGCGACTTCGCGCGGGAGGAACTCGTCGACAAAGCGCTTGGCCAAGTGCAGTTCCTGCGGCGACGGTTCCCGCTGGTAGGCCAAGCGGTACATGACGCGGATGCGGCCCTCTCCCTCGACCGCCCGTACCGACTCCCGCTTGGCCAAGCGCCTGGCCTGCGCCTCGATGAACGGGCTGTTCAGCAGGAACAACGCCTGCTGCGGCACGGTGGTGGTGAAGCGCTGCGGACAGGTCGTATCCGGGCCGGCAAAGTCGAAAGTCCGGAACAGGTTCGGCAGGTTTTGGCGGTTCACGAAAGCGTACACCGCGCGGCGATTGGCTTCCGGGTCGTCGTCGATGCGAACCGATCGGCCGCCCTGCCGGAGGCTGAGTGCGCCGGACACTCTCAACACCGAATCGCGCATCGCCTCGAAGTCCAACCGCTTGCGATTCATCTGCCAAAGCAGCCGGTTGTCGGGATCGCGCCCAGCGTATTCCGGGTGCACGGTCTCCCCCTGGCAATAGGTGCTGGAGGTGACGATGCCTCGAATCAGCGCCTTGAGCGACCAGCCGCTGTCCACGAATTCCGCCGCCAGCCAGTCGAGCAGTTCCGGGTGTGACGGCGGTTCGGCCCGCACGCCGAAGTCGCTCGGCGTGGTGACCAGCCCGCTGCCGAACAGCCGCTGCCAGACGCGGTTGACCATCACGCGAGCGGTGAGCGGGTTTTGCGAATCGGCGACGGCTCGTGCCATCTCGAGGCGGCCGCTGCCGCCAACAAACGGCTCCCGATCCCCCTCCGACAAAACGGCAAGGAATCGCCTCGGAACAGCATCGCCCTTCGCGCCCGGGTTGCCCCTGAGGAAAATCCGTGGATTGTGCGGCGAGGCGTTGTCGAGCAGCACCATCGCCCGGTTGGGCGCGCCGGGATGCTCGCCCTCCAGTTCGTCGAAACGGCGTTTGCGGGAGCGGATGCCCTCCCGGCCCTTCACGTCCATGATGCGCAACACGTCGCCTTCCGACAGCTTGGCCGGGGAGGCGTCGGAGTGGATGACCTCGCGCAGCTTCGGCTGGTCTTCCCCGGCCTTGTGCAGCAGTTGGCCAAGCGCCTTGGCGGCCGACTCCAGCGACTCGGCCCCGTCAAGCGCCTCCCGCACGGCCGGGTGCGCCTTGACCAACGACTCGTCGCCCGGCTTGGCCAAGGCGAACCAGGCGGCAAACACCGGGTCACCGCTCTCCCGCCGCTTGGCCAAGTGGCGCATCCAGCGGCGTGTTACCTCGGGGTCCAGTTTGTCCTTGCGGGCCAGTTCGTCGATCTTGCCGGCCTCGATTTTCGCGGCACGGTGCGCGGCCCAGATGTAGTCGCCGGTCTGTTGCCTGACCTGCTCGCGAACGCGGGCGAACTGCTTGCGCTTGAAGTTCTCCAGCTTGTCCTTGCGCTCACGGCGTTCCTCCTCGAACGCAGCCCGCTGGGCCGGATCGATCGCGTCGCTGATGAACGGCTTGTCGCCCGGCTCGTGGCTGCTGGCGAACACCCCGTACAGCGAGTAGTAGTCTGCCATCGGGATCGGGTCATATTTGTGGTCGTGGCAGCGGGCGCAACTGACGGTCAGCCCCATCATGCCGCGGGTGACGACGTCGATGCGGTCGTCGATAATGTCGTGCGGGTTGTTCAAAAATCGGCGGCCCAGCGTGAGGTACCCCATCGCAGCCAACGGCCGCTTGTCGTCGCCAAGGTCGAGCTTGTCCGCGGCAAGTTGCTCGATGACAAACCGGTCGTACGGCAGGTCGGCGTTGAAGGCGTCGATGACGTAGTCGCGGTAAGTGTACGAGTGGGTGAACAGCCGCGCCTGGTTCCCGGCAAGGTAGCCCTTGGTGTCGGCATACCGCGCCACGTCGAGCCAATGCCGTCCCCACCGCTCGCCGAAGCGCGGCGAGGCCAGCAGCCGACCGACGAGTTGCCGGTACGCATCCGGCGACTCATTCGCGACGAACGCCTCCACTTCCCGCAGCGTCGGCGGCAGGCCGGTCAGGTCGAGCGTCACCCGGCGGATCAGCGTCCGCCGGTCGGCGCGGCGGGCCGGGCGCATCCCGTTTTCGCGGAGCTTGGCCAGGACGAAATGATCCATCGCGCCGCTTGGCCAAGCGGCATTCCTCGCCGCCGGCACGCTGGGGCGGACGACCGGCTCGAACGCCCAATGGTCGCTCGCAACAGTGTCCCCGACTGCGACTGCCGCGCACGCGGCGGCGAACAGGAATCTGGCGCTCAACCGGTTCATCTGTCAGGTCGCCTCGGCCAGTTTGCGTTTCTGGCGCCGCCACCAAATCCATAAACCGCTCACAAGCAGCAGGACAAACACGCCGACGGCAATCGGTGCAGCAAGAATACCCAGCGCCGAGCCGAGGAAGGCGCCGCTCGTCTCAACGGTGGCCACGACAGGGTTTCCCAAGCCGCCGGTGGTGACGGTCGACGAAGCGCGCGTCACCACCGTCGCCGCCTGCACCGCACCGGCCGAGCCACCGCCGGCGATCAGGCCAAGCACCCATTGCAGCCACGGCTCCATGCCGGTGATGAAGGAGGCGGTGATCAGCGTCCCGGCGATGACGGCCGCCGGGCTGGCGATACTGTCGAGTAGGTTGTCGATCCAGGGAACGTAGTAGCCGCCGATCTCAACGATCGACGCCACGAGAAAAATCAACAGCGCGATGTCGCTGCCCAACCAGGCGAACCCGTCCGCCAACTCAATTCGAGGTTCGCCGTCGGCATTTATCGCGCGCGCGCCGATGTTGACAGCGAGCAGCGGCACAAACACGCGAAACCCGCATGTCGCGCTCAAGGCGATGCCGATTAAGATTAACGGGACCGCTTCCATGCCGAAAAGCTACCAGCCGAAGTCGGCGCTAACAACCCATCAATCCGCGACGAGCCGGCCCTGCTCGAGCCGCACGATTCGCCCGGCGTGCTCGTCCGCCGCCGTACCGTGGGTAACCAGCACCACGGTCCCGCCGTCCCGGTGAAACGCGGCCAAATGCCGGATCACCTCGGCGGCGTTTTCCGGGTCGAGATTGCCGGTTGGCTCGTCGGCCAAAATCAGTTTCGGCCGGTTCAGCAATGCCCGGGCCACGGCCAGGCGCTGGCGTTCCCCGGCGCTGAGCTCGCCCGGGCGGTGGCTGGCCCGCTTGGCCAAGCCGAGTTCATCCAGCAACCCGGCGGCTCGTTCGCGCTCGGCATCGCTTGGCCTGCCCGGCGCAGCCAGCAGCACGTTGCCGAGCAGATCGAGGTACGGCACGAGGTGGAACATCTGGAACACGAACCCGATCTCACCCGATCGCAGCCGCGCCCGTTCCGCCGACGGCAGGCCGTACAGGTCGCGTCCGCCGAACTGCACCGCACCGGCGCTTGGCCGCTGCATGCCGCCGAGCGTGAGCAACAGCGTGGTCTTGCCGGAACCGCTTGGCCCGCGCACGGCAACAAACTCCCCCTCGGCAATCTCCGCCGTGAACCGGTCGAGGCTCACGACCTCGGCGCCGTTCTTGCGGAAAGTTTTCGTGACGTCGTCGCAGCGTATCATCGTCAATCCTCCCGTAAGGTTTCTGCCGGGTCGTGCGACACCGCCAGCATAGCCGGGATGAAACTTGCGAATGCCGCGAACACCGGCGTCGCCACGAGCAACTGCCACGCGAGCGTTGAACTGGCCTGAATTGCCTTCTTCGTCACCGGGAACAGCGACGGCCCAAACTCCAGCACCACCCAAGTTCCGAGCGCCACTCCGAGCGCCGCGGCCACAAATCCAAGCAGAACCGCCTTGCCGAGGAACAGCCCGGCAATGCGCCCGCCGCCCTTGCCGAGCGCGCGCAGGATGCCGATCTCCTGCCGCCGGTCACGCACGTTGAGCACCGCCAGCAGCGCCACCCAAACCGCGCCGGCCACCAGCACCGACGGCAACACCACGGCGTTGACCTTCTCGCGGGTCTGCCTCTGCTTGGCGCGCGCGTCAGCCAGCGTCCGCTGATGCACCACCTGCACCTCCGGCAGGATGCCGCCGATCTCCTTGCGCAGAATCGCCAGCGGATCCTCGTCGGCCGTCAGGCAGAGACAGTCGATCGCCTCGATCTCGTTGATCTTGCCGCTCAACCCGAGGATCGACTGGGCATCATCGAGCCGCGCAAAAATCGTGATGTCGTCCGGCGTGCCGGTCTCGATCGGATCGTTTGCCACGGTGAAGCTCCGCACGCCGACGTGCATTGCATCCCCTTTTTTTAATTCCTGCGAGCGGGCAATCTCGGAGCCGATGTGGATCGTGCCCTCCTTGATTTGGAACCCCATCGGCTTCTTGCCCTGCCCCGGCGCGACAAAGGTTTTCGACAGGCCAGCGAGCAGGATGTCCTGCCCGTTGATGGTGTAGTCGCGGCGCAGCGAGCCGACGAGGTGGTTGAACGAGACGTTGTTCGTCAACTGCGTCGCCAGCCGATCGAGCGTCGTGGCCTCCATCGCGTGCCGCGAAAAGCCATCCCGGTAAAACTGCCCCAGGTCGGTCTTGGACGGTATCAGCCGCAGGTTAAAACCCATGTCGCGGGTTACCCGGCGAGTCTCGCGTTCGTCCGCCTCGGCCAACAGTTGCGACGCCGCCACGATGGTCACCGCCAGCGTCAGGCCCAACAGCGAAAACAAGGCGTTCAGTTTCCGAAACCCAACCTCCCGCAAAATGTGCGCCCAAATCGTCATTCGCAACCCCGTGATTTAATCATTCGTTTTATGCCATATATTGGCGTTCTCCCTCTCCCCGTCCCTTTCCCGCTGGGAGAGGGAGCCAAGGGTCGCGCTCACCGCTTGGCCAAGTGCGCCCGGCTCGATTCCTTCTCCCTCAGGGAGAAGGTGGCCGAAGGCCGGATGAGGGTGAAATCTCTCGGATGCTCTTTCGGCAACAGTCATTGCTTAATCTCCGGATTAACGGTTCCCTCGACTTCGCAGCAGGATCAATCCACCCCCGACCAGAGTCGCGACGGCCATGAGGATCAGCGTGCGACTGATGGTTTGCGCCACGGCTTGCGGCTTCGGCGGCTCCTCTTCAATCTCCGGCTCGACAACTGGTTTCGGTTCCGGTTTCGTCGGCGGTACGGGCGCGGGTGGTTGTGGTTCGGGTTCGAACTCAATCAACTCCTCGCTGTACCCCAGCGCCAACTGGTCGAAGTTACTCGACGCGGTTTGCGTCACGCCGCTTGGCCGCGAGTTCGGGCCGCGCGTGATGATGCGGCTCATCTCGGCTTTTACCTGCGGGTTGTCCGGATCAAAACCCAGTGCGGCGTAGGCCGCCGTCCGCTCCTCTCTACCCCACGAAAGGGGAAAGCTTTCGCCCTGCATCCACACCCGGTCGAGCCCGCATTCACAGTCCTGCCCCACCACAGCCAATGCCTCTTGCAGAGCTGTACGTGTGATCAGGCCACCACGCAATGGCTGGCCCACCCTACGGCCTCGCCCCATCAGCACTATGGCTTGCGGCTCGGGAACCGCCCTGTCATCGAGGCCAAGGCTCCATAGCAACACCGATTCATCGGCCACGCGCTTGGCCGACACGACGACCACCTCCGGCGGATGATCCACCGGCTTGGGCATCTCCGGCAGGAGCGGCGGGATCGCCTTGATTGCGCCGTCCACCGCCTCGCGGGCGCGCTTGGTTTGCGCCGCGTCGCTGCCCTCGACAAACAGGATCACGGCATAAGCCGGAATAAGTTTCTTGATGAGTTCCTCCCGGGCTGGCGACACGACGACAGACGACAGAAACGCCCACTCCGGGTTGTCCGGTGTGGCGGCGGGGAATTGAATCGTTCGATCCAGTTTGCCATCCGGCGACTGCAGCAAGCCCACAGGCACGCCCGGCGTCCGCTTGGCCAAGCGCTTGGCCTGCGGGGGGTCGCCCTTGGCCAAGTCGACCAGTTCGTACCGGACATTGGCGTCGCTGAGCAATACCGACGCCGCTTGTCCAAGCCGATCCGCCTGCCCGGCCGGCACTTGGCCGTCAATGAAACAGAAAAACGTGTACTGCTCGCTGCCCAGATCCGCGAAGCCGACATCGCGCACCGTGTACCGGCAGGCTTGGGCGGCGGTGGCGGCGGCCAGCGTCCCGGCTAACAACATGGATAGGTGAAACCTCAACGTGCGCGAACGATACGGCCAAGCCCGTTGACCGCAAGGCCAAATCGCCCGTAGCATCGCGGCCGGGAGATGCAGGCATTGATCGAGGAGTTCGGCCAATACCTCCGCCACGAGCGGGGCCAGTCCGAGCACACCCAGAAAGCGTACGGCGCCATCCTCAACCGATTCGCCGACTGGGCCGCCGAGCAGCCACTCTCCCGCTGGAACGATGTCGAGCTGCAACACCTGCTCGGCTACCTCAGCCATCGGCGCGACACCCCGGAGCCGCCCCCCGACGACGCGCCAAAGAAACGGGGTCGCCCCCGCAGCGAACCGGCCAAGCTCAGCACCGAGAGCCTTTACCTCGAGATTGCCGCGCTCAAGGCGTTCTACCAGTTCTGCGTGCAGGAACAGTTCCTCCCGGCCAACGTTGCCGAGAACCTCACCCTGCCCCGCCGCTGGAAACGCCTCCCCAAGGCGTTGACCGACGCGGAGATCGAACGATTGCTGCGCCCGACCGAGCCGGTGACCCCGTCGAGCCTCTGCGACCACGCGATGCTGGAATTGTGCTACGCCTCCGGCCTGCGCCTGGCCGAGCTGCGCGGCCTGCGGCTCGAGCAACTGAGGCTCGACGCCGGTTTCATCCAGGTGATCGGCAAGGGCAACAAGGAACGCGTCGTGCCGGTCGGCCGCCGCGCCGTCGAGGCCATCGAGCGTTACGAGCAATTCGGACGTAACAAACTAGCCAAGCCGGGCAAAAGCCCGAGCAACCTGTTNCTNACGAGTCGCGGCTCCGCCTTCGCGGCNGGGACGTTGTGGGGGCGNATCAANAAACGGTGCGCCNTNGCNGGCATNGANCGNAACATCACNCCGCACATGCTGCGNCANAGNTTCGCCACNCACCTGCTCGAGCACGGCGCCGACCTGCGNGTNATNCAGGAACTNCTCGGCCANTCCAGNATCGCGACGACNGAAGTGTACACCCANGTCGCCGGCAAACGNCTNAAAGCCGTCCACCAGCAATNCCACCCGAGGGGNTGAACCNCNGNNNCCAACNCGGNGTTTNNNTTNNNCNGCTNNNNTCTTTTGNGNNGGNAGTTNTTTGGNGAGNGGAAGCANCTTNACGCTGACNGGNTTGGGNNCNAGTTTGCTGACNGGCCCGATNNCCTCACCNCCCATGCCGCCCCCAGANCCACCGANGGCGNCAATNGGAGCGACAAGCACCGCCGCAACGGCACGGCCCGCGACCATATTCTTTGAAACTTTTTTCGCGACTGCCACTTCGGTCGATTGATAACCGTCTTTCTCGATGGTCACCAAAGTTTTCTCGCTTAACGGCACGAGAAACGAACACGGCGTCGACCCGGTCATCCCGTTGGACAACGTCACCCGTGCTCCGGTCGGGTCTGAGTTGATAAAGAGCGTCTCCTTGGTTGTGCCGCATCCCGTGCAAACAACAGCCAAGGCGATCGTTGCCAATTTTATCATGCAGTTCATTGTGCCGGGTTCTCCTTTCGTTTTAACTTCACCTCGATCGGGTTCGGTTTAAATTCGTACACGGGTTCCATGGGATATCGGCTTCCACCGCCGGTGGTTAACACACTCTGGACGACACTCCCAATGGATGGCACTGCCTCAACAAAAATCTCCTGTTGTTCGTAGCCTTCCTTTTCGATGACGACCATCGCTTTACCTCTTGTGGGCAACAAAAACTGGCACGGGGTGACCCCCTTCTCCCCGGAAGACAACGTCACTTGCGCCCCGGGAGGATCGGAATGGACGAACAACCGGTTGACATCGACTCGATCGCCCACCATGACGCACCCCGTCAGCACGGAAAGCAGCAGGCCGGCCGGTATCGCTTGAATGAATTGCTTCATTTGTTTTCGGGTCTTCTGCTTCATAGTGAACGCCCGGCATTTATTCAGGTGCGCGAAACAAGTCAAGGGGGAAATCAGGGGGAAGAAATGGCGGGAGTGACGGGACTCGAACCCGCAACCTCTGGCGTGACAGGCCAGCGCTCTAACCGATTGAGCTACACCCCCGCGAAGAGGGGCGCGGGAATGTATCAGAAGTTTTTTGCCGGTCAAGCAAGTAAGAAAAAATGATCCGGACAACAGACGCCAAGGAGGTGGGTGTGGGGAACACCGCAGAAGAAACGTACCGCTGCCCGAATCGGATGAAGATGTTTCTCTCCCGGCCCGGAGATGTCAACCCCCAAATCGCGCTCCGAAAAAAATGGCGGGATTACGCCTCGTTTTTCACAGAAATACGCCTTTTCAGGCTGAAAAAATGGCGGAGAGGGAGGGATTCGAACCCTCGTTACCCTTTCAAGTAATCACGCTTTCCAGGCGTGCGCCTTCAACCACTCAGCCACCTCTCCACCGAGCGGGCGCGCATTGTGTGAAAAGCCGTGCCAAGCGGCAAGTCAATTGAAACGCAAACGGTGTTTTCACCGCGCAAGCCGACTGGCCGCTTGCCACCGGCGGGGGCAACGGAATAGGTTCACGCGCTTCATGGGGCACTTGAAACTGCACATACCGGGACCGATCGAAGTCAGCGACAAGACGTTTGAGGCGTTTCGCACGCCGATGATCGGGCATCGCAGCCAGGATTTCAAAGACCTGTACACGGCCGTGATGCCACTGCTGCAGTCTCTGCTCTACACGGAGCGGCTGGTGTACCTCGGCACGGCATCGGCCTGGGGCATCATGGAGGGCGCGGTCCGCAACCTCGTGGCCAAGCGCGTGCTCAACTGCATGAAGGGCGCCTTCTCCGACAAGTGGTTCGACGTGGCCAAGCGCTGCGGCAAGGAGGTCGAGGCGTTGCAGGTGGAGTGGGGCTCGCCCATCCTTCCGGAACAAATCGACGAGCGCCTGGCCACCGGCAAGTTTGATGCNGTCACGCTNGTGCACAACGAGACCTCCACCGGCGTGATGAGCCCGCTCGCCGAGATCGCCGCGCTGAAGGAGAAGTACCCAGACGTGATGTTCATCGTCGACAGCGTCAGCTCGATGACCGGTGTGAAGATCGATTTCGACCAACTCGGCATCGACCTNTTGCTGGCCGGCACGCAGAAGGCGTTCGCGCTGCCACCAGGGTTGAGCGTGTTCACTGCCTCGCAGTCAGCGCTCGACCGCGCCGCGACGATCCACGACCGCGGCTACTACTTTGACCTTCTGGAGTTCCAGAAAAATGCCGAGAAACGGATGACGCCAAGCACGCCGAGTATCGGACACATTTACGCGCTGAAGTCGAAACTGGAGGACATCATGGCGGAGGGGTTGGACGCCCGCTTCGCGCGGCACGCCAGGCTGGCCCAGATGACCCGTGACTGGGCCGATGGGCACGGTTTTACGCTATTTCCGGAGGCCGGATACGAGTCGCAGACGCTGACCTGCGTGAACAATGGGGCCAAGCCGGGCGGGCGCGAAATCGACGTGGCCAAGCTGCAGGGGTTGATGAAGGAACGCGGCGTCCTGATCGATGGCGGCTACGGCAAAATCAAGGGCAAAACCTTCCGCCTCTCGAGCATGGGCGACGAAACCGAGGAGACGATGCAGTCGCTCTACGGTCTGCTCGACGAGTCGCTTGGCCTGCTTTAGGCGATCCGGCCGTCGACTAGGCGAACGGTTTTGTGTGCGCGGGCGGCGACGCGGTCGTCGTGAGTGGCAATGACCGTCGTCAACTTGGCCTCCCGCTGCAATTCGCAGAGCAGGTCGAGCACGCCGCCGCCGGACTTGGAGTCGAGATTGCCGGTCGGCTCGTCGGCAAACAGGATGCGCGGCCGGTTGATCAACGCCCGGGCCAAGGCCACGCGCTGTTGCTCCCCGCCGGAAAGTTCCGTCGGCAGATGGTGTGCGCGCTTGGCCAAGCCGACACGGTCGAGCAGTTCCCTGCCCCGCTCCACGGCGGCGGCCGCGCCGGTGTGCGCCATGCGCGCCGGGAGGGTGACATTCTCCAGCGCGTCAAACTCCGGCAGCAGGTGATACGACTGAAAGACGAACCCCACCTCGCGGTTCCGCCACTTGGCCAAGCGCGCCGTGCCCATGCCGAACACCGGTTGGCCGTCGGCCAACACCTCGCCGGCGCTGGGCTCGTCCAGCCCACCGAGCAGGTGCAACAGCGTGCTCTTGCCGGCACCGGACGCCCCCTGCAGAGAAAGGAAGTCGCCGACCGCGATGTCGAGGCTCACGCCGTGCAGCACCTCCACCTTACGTCGGCCGAGGTCGTACGACTTGTGCAATCCGCACGCTGACAGGATCGCGTCACTCATGGCGAAAGGCCTCCACGGGCTTTAGCCGGCCAGCGTTCCAAGCCGGGATCACACCGGCCAACAGGCAGATGAAGAGCGAGCCGGCCGCAATCCGGATGAGGTCGCCGGGCACGATTTTCGACGGCAGCTCCTGCCAGCCGTAGATGCTCGCCGGAAATATCTCCAAACCGGTCATGTCGCGCAACAGCAGGAGGAACTCATTCCGGTACTCGAGCGCCAACAGGCCCAAACCAAAGCCCAGTGTCAAGCCGAGTACCGCCACGACGAAACTTTGCGCAAAGAACACCTGCATGATCTGCCCGCCGGTGGCGCCCAGAGCCTTGAGCGTCCCGATCTCCGGCGTGCGCTGCACGACAAACGTGATCTGCGAGCTGGTGATGCCGAACGCCGCCACGATCATCACGAAAAACAGCAGGAAAAACATCACGTTGCGCTCCACCTTCAGCGCTTCAAGGATTTGCGTGTTTTCATCCTCCCAAGTGGTCACCACATACCCCGGCGAAAGGGCGTCCAGCAGTTGCTGCCGCACCGACCCGGCGCGAGTTGGATCGTGCAGTTTCACCCCCAGCCCGTGCACCGCATCGCCGAGGCCAAACAATTCCTGCGCGTCCTGGAGCGAGGTCAGTACAAATTTTTCGTTGTATTCGTAAAGGCCAGCATCCATCACCCCCCGCACCTCGTAATCGTCCGGCAGCAGCACCGCCTCCCGACCGTCCTCCTGCGCGGCGCGGAACTCATGAAAACTGCGCGCCGAATGCACCGCCAGGAAATCGCCCACATGCAGATTCAGCATGGTGCGCATCTGCAACCCCACTACGAATCCCCCGTCCACGTCGAACACACCATCGATGATGCTGTTGGTCGAGGTCAGCGAACTGACAGATTCCTCCAGCACAGGGTTCACGCCCCGAACCCACGGCGTGAATACTTGGGGACTTTCTTCCCCATCCGGCTGGGTCTCCACCAGTACCGGGCCGATGATGAACGGTGCCGCAGCGGCGACAGCCTCGTTGAGGAGCACGGTGTCGCGCACCCTGCGATAGTCCGCCATCGGCTTGCCATTCACAGCCACCTTGATGTGCGCGTTAAAGTTGAGCAGACGCTCACGCAACTGTTCGCCGAAGCCAGTCATGACGCTCATGACGACGATCAGCACCGCCACGCCGAGCGTCACCCCGATGATCGAGATCAGGGTGATGACGGAGACAAACGTGCGCTTGGGCCGCAAATACCGCAGCGCCAGCGCCAGTTCAAACGGCAGCTTCATTCGCGCGGACGGCAGGCTACCCGATGGCCAAGCGCCGGGAAAGGTCGAAGCCCGCGCCGGGCCAATTGCCTTGCCGCTTGGCCAAGCGGAGAGCATATTCGCGGCCAAGCATTTCCTTCATTATGGCAACGAACTATCGAGTCGGCGTGATTGGCAGCACAGGACGCGGCAATTACGGGCACGGACTGGACACGGTGTGGCGGGAGTTCCCGAACGCAGAGGTTGTGGCCGTGGCGGACGACAACCCCGCCGGCTTGGCCAAGGCGGTGAAGCGCCTGGGCGATCCCAAGGGCTACGCCGATTACCGGCAGATGCTCGATAAGGAAACGCTTGATTTCGTGAGCATCTGCCCGCGCTGGCTCGATCAGCACCACGACATGCTCGTGGCTGCGGCCGGGGCGGGCGTGCGCGGCATCTACCAGGAGAAACCGCTCTGCCGCACGCTTCGCGAGGCCGATGAGATGATCGCCGCCTGTGAAAAGAACGACGTCAAGTGCGCCGTCGCTCACCAGACGCGGTACAGCCCGATCCTCGAACAAGTCCGGCAACTCATCTCCGAAGGCCGGATCGGCCTGCCGCTCGAGTACCAGCTCCATGGCAAGGAAGACCACCGCGGCGGCGGTGAGGACCTTTGGGTGCTAGGCACACACGTGTTCGACCTCACACATCACCTCGCCGGCGATCCGCTCTGGTGCCAGGGCTACGCTCGGCAGGACGGTGAACCGGTCGCGGCAAGGCACGTCCAGCCGGGCAACGAAGGTATCGGCCCGTTGGCCGGTGACCATGTCGGTGCGACGTACGCGCTGCCGAATGAGGTGACGGCCCACTTCCGGTCCGTCCGCCGCGCCGCTGGAAATCCAAATCGTTTTGGCCTGACGATTTTTGGCAGCAAAGGCGTCATCAAGATGACCACCGGCTACCTGCCAAGCGCCAGCCTGCTCCCGGACGGCTCTTGGTCGCCGGCGCGCACGGGCAAACAGTGGATCCCCATCAGTTCGAACGGCCTTGGCCAAGCGGAGACGCTCAAGGACGGCGGCCTGCATGCCGGCAACATATTGGCCATACGCGACCTCATTGACGCCGTGGAGGAGGATCGCGACCCGGAGGCCAGCATCCATGACGCACGAACGGCGACCGAGATGATCGTGGCGCTGTTCGAGTCGCACCGGCAGGGCGGCGCGCGGGTGGCGTTCCCCCTGTCAAGCCGGGACAATCCCCTAGCACAACTGACCGATTAACCGGCCAGAACAGCCGGAACGGCGAGATCCACCGGTGGCAATTGGCTTTGACAGGCCACCGGGCGACAGGCACAGTCCCGCCCCTTTTTGCAGAAACACTGCAATCGAACCCATCGCATATGTCAGAACCGGAAGACCAACACACGACAACAAACAATCCGGCCAACNCCGGCGAACCGCTGATCCACGANCTGAACGCCGAGCCGGAAACGCCGGTTGCCCCGACCGACCACAACCTCGTNGGCAACCTGTTGGTCGGCCAATCCGGCGGCCCCACCGCGGTNATCAACGCNAGCGTGGCCGGCGTCATNCAGGAGGCCGGCAAACACCCGGAACAGATCGAGGAGATTTACGGCGGGCTCAACGGCATCTTCGGNATCCTTCACGAGAACCTGATCGACNTGAACGANGAGAAAGCGCGCACGATCGAGGAACTCAAGCACACCCCCGCCGCNGCGCTGGGTACTTGCCGCTACAAGATTCAATTCAAGAAAGACCCCGAGCAAGCCGCCCGGGACATGGACCGATTGTTCGATGTCTTCAAGGCGCACAACATCCGCTATTTTTTCTACGCCGGCGGCAACGATTCGCAGGATACCAACAACAAGCTGCATCACGAGGCTATCAAGCGGGGCTTCCCGATGCGATGCATCGGCGTGCCCAAGACCATCGACAACGACCTGCCCCACACCGACCATACGCCCGGCTACGGCAGCGCGGCCAAGTACAACGCCACGACCGTGATGGAGGTCGCACAGGACGTCGCCAGCATGGCCACCGACGACGGCTCCTGCTGCATNATCGAGGTCATGGGCCGGGCCGCCGGCTGGCTCGCGGCNGGCACCGTCCTGGCCAAGCGCAAACCGACCGACGGGCCGCACATCATCCTGATGCCGGAAATCCCGCTCAACGAGGAGGCGTTCCTCACCAAGGTGAAGGAGACCGTTGACCAGCTTGGTTACTGCATCGTGGTCGTCGGCGAAGGGATCAAGAACATGGATGGAAATGAACTCGGTGCGGACAAGACACGGCTCGACTCGTTCGGACATCCGGTACTCTCTGGCGCGGCCGAGGCGCTTGNCGAAATCGTCCACGGCAAGCTCGAACTCAAGACACGCACGGTGAAACTCGGCTATGCCCAGCGCGCCGCCGCGCATTTTGCCAGCCAACAGGATGTCGACGAAGCGGTCGCCTGCGGCCGGGCTGCCGTCCGGGCTGCCGTGGAAGGCAAGAGCGGCTTCATGGTCACCATTGACCGCCGCTCGGACGACCCGTACCAGTACAGCACCGGCCTGCATCCGCTCGGCGACATCGCACTGGTGGAGCGCACCGTGCCGCGCGAATGGATCAGTGAGGACGGCTGGCTCCCCAACGAGCAGTTCATCCGTTACGCCGCGCCGCTCGTTCGGGGACGGCTGGATCTGCCAACCAAGGGCGGCCTGCCAAAGTTTGCGGAGCTAAGCCGTGTGCCGGTGGAAAAAGTGCTCGATCCACGCTAGCCGCTGCCCTTCCCGATGTCGGCGTGAGCCGCCGGTGTCAGTGTGCGTTGCCGCAGGTGTAGTCGCCCTCCTCCCAGCCGTCGCGGCTGTGGTAGGCCCACCAGTCGTGTTCCTTGGGCGAGCCACTCATGCGTGCTGCGTGGCCGTCGACGTAGCTCAGCATGATGCCCCGCTTGTGGGGCATCTGCTTGTAGTCCCAGTAAGGCATCTCCCAGGTCAGCACGGCGATGGATGGGCTGACGCAATCCCCGGCCCGGCGGCCACTCACCGGCCGGCTCACCTCGTAGCTGTTCCGGCTCTTGGTGAGATAAATGTGGTTCCAGACGTAGGTCACGTTGTTGTTGTTGCGGAACCTCGACCGCATGCCCGCATCTGAGGTCTTCATGGCCACGGGGCAGGCGAAAACGGAACGAGTTGTTTTCGATTCGCCGCGCTGCTTCGGATCAGGCGCGCCGGTGTTCTTCCCGATGTACGGCTCGAGCAGTTGCGGCATCCAGACCTGATCGCTGCGCAGCGCATGATCCCCGCCCCAGGCTCGGCCCCAGTTTCGACAGAACGGAATCCGGTTGTCGTATTCGGCAATGTACATCGTCACAGCCACGCCGATCTGCTTGCAATTGTTCAGGCAAGCGGACTGGCCGGCCTTGGCCTTCGCCTTGGCCAACGCCGGCAATAACAGGCTGGCAAGAATCGCGATGATGGCGATCACCACCAGCAGCTCGATCAGTGTGAATCCCCTGGCTAAGCGCTTGGGCAAGCGGGGGTAGGCTTTATGAGAGAGCAATCCCATGGTCACGTGAACGGATCCAATCTAGGCGCGGATTTCACCTTGGTCAAGACGGCACCAACCGTTACCCTGCCGTGCATGACAGATGATTCCGACACCTGTCGGGCTCAATTCTCGACGAAATTCCTACTACTGCTCGCTACTACAGTGCTGGCCGGTGCTCTTCACTTGCCTCACCAGCAAGCCCGGCCGGGGTTATGCTACAAAAAATTGGGGTATGTTACCAACTCGTTGATGCTTTACTGCCCAGCCTTAAGCCATGAACCCTAAAGGTTCCTCGTCTCGTAAAAAGAGATACATTCGAGTTGTAGGTCCACGACTGCGGGTCTTACTGTTTGGTATCTTGGCCCTGTTTGCCTTGCTTGGAGCAAACTCCGCCTATTTATCCAGCATCACATTTCTTGAGTGGCTTAGCGGAGAAACGTACGAGAATTATTTTTACCAGTTGATGTTTCTCGGGCATTTGGTGCTGGGATTGCTGATCATTTTGCCGGTTATTGTATTTGGCATTTTTCATATTAAAAATGCATGGGATCGCCCAAAAAAGCGTGCAGCCTCAGTCGGGTATGCATTGTTTGCCATCAGTCTGATTTTGCTGTTCAGCGGGCTGGCACTCATGCGAGTGGAAGGATTTGAAATCAATAATCCAGACGTACGAACGGTAATGTACTGGGCACACGTCATCACGCCGTTTATGGCGGTGTGGCTGTATATCCTGCACCGTCTGGCAGGCCCGAAAATTAAGTGGAAGGCCGGGGCAAGTTGGGCCTTTGCGGTCGGGGCAATAGTGGTCATCATGGTTTCCCTGCATACACAGGACCCTCGAAAGTGGAATGTCGTGGGCCCAAAAGAGGGCGTGGAATATTTCGAACCGTCATTAGCGCGGACAGCTTCCGGAAACTTCATCCCTGCCGACACGCTGATGATGGATGAGTATTGCAAGGAGTGTCATCCAGATGTCTACGAGGGTTGGTTTCACAGCGTACATCACTTTAGCTCGTTCAACAATGAGCCGTATTTTTTTAGCATCTCGGAGACACGCCGAGTTTTGCTCGAGCGCGACGGCAATGTGCAGGCTTCCCGATTTTGTGCCGGCTGCCATGATCCCGTGCCGTTTTTCAGCGGTGCATTTGATGATCCCGACTTCGATATGCGCAACCACGACACGGCGCATGCAGGCATCACCTGTACCGTTTGTCATGCGATCACGCATGTGAACTCAACCCGAGGCAACGCCGATTACACAATCGAGGAACCAATCCACTACCCGTTCGCCAAGAGCGGCAGCGCTGTGTTGCAGTTCATCAATCGGCAACTGGTTAAGGCCAAGCCGGAGTTTCACAATAAGACCTTTCTGAAACCGCTGCACAAGACAGCGGAGTTTTGCTCTGTCTGCCACAAGGTGAGCCTGCCGTATGCCTTGAACCACTACAAAGAGTGGATGCGAGGGCAAAACCATTACGACAACTATCACCTCAGCGGCGTGTCCGGCCACGGGGCGCGCAGTTTTTATTATCCGCTCAAGGCCGAGGAAAACTGCAACAACTGCCACCTGCCGCTGAAACCGTCGGAGGAATTCGGGGCAGATTTTTTTGACGGCAAGGAAAAGGGCCTGCAGATACACGATCACCTGTTTCCCTCTGCCAATACGGCGATTGCTCATCTTCGTAATGAACCAGATATCGTCACGAAACATGAGGAATTTCGGAAAGATTCAGTGGTCATTGATATTTTCGGCCTCAGGGAGGGAGGCGTTGTGGACGGCGAACTCATTGCCCCAATCCGTCCTGCGGTGCCGGCGTTGCAGCCTGGCAAAAAATACCTTCTCGAGGTTGTGCTGAGAACAATGAAGGTTGGCCACCTATTCTCCCAGGGCACCACCGACTCAAATGAAATCTGGGTGGATGTATCAATGAGTAGCGGAGGCAAAACCATCGGACGCAGCGGCGGATTGGGAGCGAAAAACGAGGTTGATCCGTGGTCACACTTCGTCAATGTGTACATGCTCGATAAGGATGGGAACCGCATTGACCGACGTAACGCACAGGACATCGTTACGCCTCTTTACAACAACCAAATGCCGCCCGGCACTGGGCAGGTGGTGCATTATCTGTTCGAGGTGCCGCACGAGGCCAGCGGTCCGATTGATGTCGAGGCCAGCCTGCGGTATCGCAAGTTTGACACGAGGTATATGGAGTATGTGTTCCCTGATAAGCCGACAAACGACCTGCCGATTTCGATCATCTCAAGCGACAAAGTCACCTTCCCTGTTGGCAATGTGGAGAACACCGCCCCACCCTCTGGCAAACCGGAGTGGCAGCGGTGGAATGACTATGGCATCGGTTTGCTACTCAAGGGCAATCAAGGCAGCGAAAAGGGTGAACTAATCCAGGCCGAGGCTGCTTTCCGGCAGGTCGAGGCGCTTGGCCAATCCAGCGGGCCGCTAAACCTTGCCCGTGTCTATGTCAAGGAGGGCAGGCTGGACGAAGCGGTCGAGGCACTTGGCCGCGCCGTCGAAGCCACCCCCCCTGCGCCGCCTTGGACTGTTTTGTGGTTTAACGGCATCGTGAACAAGCAAAACGGATTTCTCGACAAGGCGATCGAGAACTTTCGCAGCCTCATTGAGGACCGCTCACGGGAGCAAGTTGAGCGCGGCTTCGATTTTTCTCAGGACTATGTCGCACTTAACGAGCTTGGCCAAACGCTGTTTGAGCGATCCAAGCTCGAGCGCACGGACGAGACTCGGCGCAACGCATTTTTGCAACGTGCCATTTCCCGATTCGAGCAGACGCTGAATTTCGACCCGGAAAACCTCACGGCCCACTACAGCCTCTCGCTCATCTACTCACAGCTTGGGGATGAGAAAAAAGTGGCGATACATCGTCGATTGCATGAAAAATACCGACCGGACGACAATGCTCGAGATAAGGCCGTAGCCGCAGCCAGACGCCGCGATCCTGCCGCGGATCATGCCGCGCAAGCAATCGTGATCTACCCGCTACAACGTCCTGACGCACCCGGGCTAAATTTCGCTGTCGAGGAAACATCCAGCACAGAGGGACGTTGAATTTACCAACGGTTTTGGGGAAGTTCAAACCTAGGCCAGGCACTGGCTGAACAACTCACTGCAGGCCATCAGGATTAATCCTGTTCCACCACCAGTGTGGTGTTGAACTTGGAGACCGACACCACCTGTCCCCCCCCCCGGCCAAAGNACTGTCAATTCCACGTCCCTGACATCTGTGCCTATGCCAAACGTGGCAATCGTCTCGGACTGCGAAAGGTAGCTCCGTGCCGCCGTGACCAGACGCCACTGCGTGACATCGCCGGACTTGAGCTTAATTACCGCGCCTATACCGTCCCGGTTGGCAATCCTGCCTGTTAACTTTACCCGAAGCCAATGGTTGCCTAGCGCCTGATCGTTACGGAGTAGCAATGGCTTGCCGTGAAGCTGCGTGAAGGCAACGTCCAGATCCCCATCTCCATCGATGTCAGCAAACGCGGAGCCTCGACCTACGATCGGCTTGAATAGGTCAGCCCCAGCCTTAGCGCTACTTACCGTGGCAAACCCGCCCTTGGCCGGAATACCGCCACAGTTCCAATACAACTGCGCCGGCTGTGCATATGACTGGCTCTTCTGCACCTTGGTGATCTCCTCCTCGAGATGGCCGTTCGCAGTCAGCAGATCAAGCCAGCCGTCAAGGTCGTAGTCGAAGAAAAATAAACCGAATTTGAGCAGCAGACGGCTATCCGGCCCCACCCCCTCGATAATGGTATCGTCGGTGAATAAAAGCTGGTTGTTCGGCGTGGAAACATACAGTGCGGTCATTTCGTTGGCGAAGTTGCCAATACCAATGCCCAACGAATCGTCATTCCTAAACCGTGCAGCATCGATCCCCATGGCTCCACGAACCATGCCATTATTATCAAAACCAATTCCACTGATGCCGCCCATCTCTTTGAATGATCCGTCCTTATTGTTCCTGAATACAAAGTTGTGCACCGTATCGTTAGCAACCACAAAATCCAGCCAACCATCGCCGTCGATATCTACCGGTGACACACCCAGTGACTTGGCCATAGGCACCTTTGTAGCACTTGAGCGAACCTGCACCCCTGCGGATTCCGAAATGTCTGTAAACTTTCCATCACCCTCGTTCCTGAAAAGATAGGGAAAAGTACCCTCAAAATTCGTCGGCGGACCGTAGGCACGCCCAACCCCAACGAGCGTGTAATTCACCTCGAAGTCAATCTCTCGCGACCACCGGACATAGTTGCAAACAAACAGATCTAGATCCCCATCATTGTCGATGTCGGCAAATGCTGCACTAGTACTCCATTCTTCATCATCCCCAGCAACTCCTGCTTGTTGTGTCACATCAATAAATTTGCCATTACCAAGATTGCGGAATAATCGATTCGTTCCGACCGCCGTTAAATAGATATCCGGGAGAGCATCGTTATCGTAGTCTCCAATTGCCACCCCCATCCCATAAAGCCCCACATCGAGACNCGACCTCTGTGTAACATCTTCAAATTCACCCTTTCCATTATTTCGATACAACGCCGCAGTGGTCAATTCGAGTTCTGGTTTTTTTTCGATGTCCCAAGGCCACCAAATGCCGTTAACAAAAAACAAGTCTTGATCTCCATCACCATCAAAATCAAAAAAAGCAACCCCACTCCCCATTGACTCAGGCAGTAGCTTGTCCCCAGTAGCCCCATTATTGTGCACAAAATCGATCCCTGACACAGTCGTAATATCAGTAAACTTAACCTTTGGCACAAAATCCTCACCAGGAATTTCCCGTTGCTCCGGTGCAACAAGCTTGGTTTCTATCGGATCCAACCGTTTTTCTTGGGGCTTCAACAGAACGAATGTCAAGTAACCGACGATAACTAGGGATAGGACTGTAAACACCGACCACTTAATTGCGTGTCCAATTACAGTATCGTCCTCATGAACCATTTCCTCCAGTTCATCCTTTGGAGATGTTGACTGATAACCTTCAGACTTGGATTCTTTCATTGGGTCGAATTGCAAAAGAACGGAGCATGACTCAAAAGCAATTGATAAGCCAAGCGATTTGTTATTTGAAAGTATTTACTGCCACAATTCGCTTGATTCAAAATATACAGACAAGGTTTTTATGGCAAATAATTTAGCTAGCAATTTCCACTTGGTTCAGACGACAATGGCGACTATTTTTTGGACATGACCGCGGATTCCGGATCGAGCCAAGCCACTTCAAATGCGAAGTATTTGCTGCTTATCGTACTTGTGGTACTGGCCCCGGTGATTTTCACATGGATCACTACTGATCCAAGTAAAAGTGATATCGATGTCGATCACTTGCTAAATGCAGGTAAAACCTATTACGACTCTGGCGAAGCCCAAAAAGCCATTGACGCCTTCTCCCTGGCTCTACAGCACAAGCCAACTGAGACTGACCTACTGATCAACTTGGCCAACGCGTACCGACTGGCCAATAAATCCGAGGACGTCATCAAGTACGCCGAGGAAGCATTGGCCATCGACAATAACATCGGAGCCGGGCATTTTCTCATCGGTTGCGCGCATCTGCGCCTAAACCAAACAACGAACGCAATTCAGGCGTTGCAACAAGCTTACGACATCGACAACACAGTTAGTGCGGTTGGCTATCTACTCGGCAAGTCCAAGCTGGCTGTGGGCAACTTTGAAGACGCTATTCTCTATCTTGAGGAGGTGGCTACATACGAGGAGGAACATCTCGGTGCAGCCTACTCGTGGAGTCAGGCACTCATGCAAGCCGGCCAACCCGATGAAGCCAAAGTCGCCCTGGAATTGCATCAGCAACGCATCGACGGCAAACAAATGCCTCAAGGTCAGGCCGCCTGGGAGGCGTGCATCTACACCGAGATCAAAATTCCGTTTAAGCTCGACCAGCCTTCTTTGGTTGGAATCGAGGTAAAATTCGTCGATGACACGGCGAATGCGTTCGCCGGCAATGCGGCTAATTACGCCGGGCCGTTCGGCGTGATCGACTTCAACCGCGACGGCAACAATAGCCTGTTCGTGAACACGCGTACCAACATCTTCCGCACGCTGCTCAACACAAACGGCGTCTTCACGCCGGTCGGCTTCGAGTTCCCGGCCATCGACGGCGCACGCTACTCGCGCTGCCTCGTCGGCGACCTGAACAACGACCGGTTCGACGACGTGCTGATGCTCGGCGACCAAGGCTCGCACGCCTATCGGTTCGCCACCAACGGCCTCGCCCGCGACCTCTCCAAGTTCTCCAAGATCGCCTCGCTCAAGGCGGTCGACGGGATCATCGCCGACATCGATTCCACCGGCAAACTCGACCTGCTCGCCATCCAACCGGGCGACGCCGGTCTCAAAGTGTTCCGCAACCTCGGCAGCGTTTATTTCAAGGACATCACAAAAACCTCCGGCATCCCGACTCAGATCACCGGCGCGCTCAAGCTCTTCATGGACGACTGGAACAACGACGATATGCTTGACCTGTTCATCGCGCGCGCCGGCGAGACGCCGATGTTCCTACAAAAAAACCGGGGCGCGGCCCACTCGCCGACGAATACCCTGCCCGCCCTGCCGGCCGCCACCTCGCTGGCCACCGGCGACNTCAACAACGACCTGCGCACCGACCTCGTCACGCTGGCAAACGGGCAACTCGAGATCATCTTCAACGGGCTCGAGGAAAAACGAACGGTCCCGCTGGCCGACGGCATGACGGCGATTCAACTGCTCGACTACGACAACGACGGCTGGCTCGACCTCCTCGCCACCGGCGACGGCGTNCAGGCGTTCCGCAACCGCGGCAGCGCCGGCTTTGCCGACACGACCACCGCGCTTGGCCTCGATACGCTCTCCGGGCAGGTAAGCCAACTCGCCGCCGCCGACATCGACCGCGACGGCGACTCCGATCTTCTGCTCGCCCACGATGACGGCCTGAAATACCTCCGCAACGACGGCGGCAACGCCAACCGTCAACTCAAGGTTCGGCTGTACGGAAACCGATCCAACGCCAGCGGCATCGGCATCCAAATCGAGACCACCGCCCCCGGCCTGCGGCTCAAGCGCACCGTCCAGTCGCTGCCGATCGAGATCGGCATCGGCCAAAACGAGATGCTTCAATCCCTCAACGCGCGATGGTTCGACCTTTCGCTGTTCAACCTCGACGTGCAGGTCAAGCGGGACGAGATCGTCACCCTCACCGAGTTGATTTTGCCGACCGGATCCTGCCCCTACCTCTACGCTTGGGACGGCGAACGGCACCGCTTTGTCACCGACCTGCTCGGCGCATCGCCGCTTGGCCTGCCGGTGGCCGATGGCATCTACATCGACGCCGACCCGGACGAGATCGTCTGGATCGGTGACGAGACGAACTTCAAACCGCTCGACGGCCGTTACCGGCTGCAGATCACCGAGGAACTGCGGGAAATCCTGTACCTCGACGAAGCCAAGTTGCTCACCGTTGACGTGCCACCCGGNTCGGAAGTCCACCCCACGACCAAGCTGCGCCCCTCCGGCCCCTTCCCGCCGGCCGGTCTGGCCGCCTTGGCCAAGCGCACCCCCCTCCGGCAGGCACGGCGCAGTGACGGGCTAGACGTCACCTCCGCGTTGCAGGCCAACGACGACCAATGGGTCTCGCCGATCGAACTGCGGCTGCCGCAGTTGCGCGGCTTGGCCAAGCGGTATTCGGTTGAACTCGACTTCGGTCCGCTCGACACACGCGCCCCGCTGGCGCTGGCGCTGACCGGCTGGCTGCATTTCGGCGGCGGCATGGCCAATATTGCCGCCTCGCACCACGACGGGTTGCCGTTCCCGTTCCCCACCCTCGAGGCGCAACTCGCCGATGGTGCCTGGCAAAACGTCGACGTTATCGTCGGCGCGCCGGTCGGTAAAACAAAGACGATCGTCGTGGACTTGGCCGGCAAATTGCCAAGCGGTGCCAAGCGGCTTCGACTGTCGATGGCATTCGAGATTCATTGGAACCGGATCGCCCTGTTTGAAAAAGCGGCGTTGCCCGACGTTGCCGAAACGCACCCAACCGCGACCGATTTGCATTGGCACGGCTACGGCGCGAAGGAGGATTTGCCCGCGCACCTGCCGCTGACCCCGATCCACGACCAAACCCGCGACACGCCCGATTGGCGCCTGACCCCCTCCGGCTGGGTCACCCGCTACGGCGCGGTCGACGAACTCGTCGCCGCCAAGGACAACCAACTCGCACTCATCGCCGCCGGCGACGAGTTGACGCTCGACTTTAACGCGGCCCGTCTGCCCACCCAGCGGCCCGGCACCACGCGCCACTTCTTCCTGTTCACCAGCGGCTGGGACAAAGACGCCGATTTTCACGTCGCCCAAGGCTGGACCGTGGAACCGCTGCCGTGGCACGGGATGGACAGTCAACGCTACGGCCGCGAGCCCCGCCCCAAGCTCGACGACGGCTGGATCAAGCAATACAACACCCGCTGGATCGGCCCGCGCCCCCTCCGCAAGTCAGCAAAACTCACAAAAGCCAAGTGAATCGACTGACCCCCATTTTCGTGTTGCTCACAATCGGCGTGGCGGCCGCCGCTGCGGGCTCGCTGGATCGTATCGCGAATGTGTTCATCGAGGATGGGTTGAAGCTCCAGCACCTCGAGTTCAGCATCACCGATACAGGCCTCAATACCCATGTCGACAAAAAGTACGTCACGAAAAAAGATCGCTTCGGCGACACGCCGCAACTGCCGGACGGCCGTATCCTCCTGAAGCCAACCGGCGATCCGCTTGGCCAAGCGCACGCGTGGGAGTACCCCGCCTCGCGTCCCGGCAAGTATTGGGTGGAACTTGTCTACAGCTTGGCCAAAGGCAAAAGCACTGCGGTGCCGAACATCAGTTCGTTCCGCATCCCGACCGAATTGGAGACCACCGGCGCGGCCAACCGCTTCCGCAATGTCACGCTGGGGAAGGTCTTTTTTGTTCAGCCCGGTATGGAGCAGATCAGCCTCAAGTTTCGTGGCCAGTCGCCAAGGGTGCGGGCGCTAATCCTGCGGCCCGCGCCGGAGGGGGAGCCAATTGCCCAGGCACTCGACCGCTCGTTATTGTTGCACGCGCGCGACGCGACGATCCACGGCACCAAGCTGCAGTACGAAACCAAACCGCACAAAAACACCGTCGGCTACTGGGTGAACGTCACCGACCGGGTCTGCTGGGACTTCACCGTGGCGCTTGCCGGACGGTTTGACGTCGAAATTCATCAGGGTTGCGGTACGGGGCACAGCGGCAGCACGGTCGCGTACGAGGTCGCGGGAGAGAGACGGGAGTTCACCGTGAAAGACACCGGCCATTTCCAGAATTTCGTGCCGCGAAGAATCGGCACCGTCCGCTTGGCCAAAGGCGGGCATCGTTTCTGGCTCAAGCCGATCCGCAAGGCCACAGGTGCAATCATGGACGTCCGCCGAATCCGGCTTATCCCCACCGAGTAACCGTCACCGACCATGGAGGAAACCAACACAACAGCATCCACAAACCTTGTCCGCAATGTGGTCGACTCCATCAAGGAGTCCGGCGGGCTGCTGGAGGGGTTGCTGGCGTACTTCACCACCCTCGAGTCGATCCATTACATCACGTTCACCATCAACCTGCTGATCCTGATTTTCGGTAGGCAGATCATCAACCACCTGAGCGTGCACACGATCGGCGCGGCCCCGTACCGGCTGCGCCTTCTGCGGCTCATCAACGCCGCCTTGTTCCTGACCTACTTTTTCGCCGTGGCCTTCCAGTTTCAACTAGGTTCCAATATCAGTCACACCGGGCTGTTGGTACTGCTGATGTACCTGACCTGGCAATTTACCCACGCGCTGATCCTCAAGAAATACGGTCGCAAACGGGAGGTCGAAGGCACGGCCATCTATGTCGAGTCGTACACGTCCAACAACCTTAGGCTGATCGCGCTGCTGCTGCTCGGAATCGTCGCGGGGCTGATCTTCCTCAACATCTGGAAGCTCGAAAGCTGGCTGCAGACGACCAGTTTCCTCGGGGCGCTCGCCGTGCTGGTCTTCACGACGAAGGATTACTGGCTGAAGGATTTCATCAGCGGCATCATCGTCATCAGCAACGGCAACGTCGAGCGCGGCGACGTCATTTGCATCCCGGACGAAAACATCCTCGCGATCGTGATCGAGACGCGGACCACGCTGACGCTGCTGCGTGACCTGATTCGCAACCACAACATCACCATCCCCAACTCGCTGCTGTTGAACCGGCAGGTCGAGATCCTCACCACGGATTCCCGCAAGGGCATCTACGACCATGTGGAGTTCAACATCGGTTACGACACTGGCGCGGACAAGGTGGAGGTGTATCTGCTCGACGTCTGGAAGACAGCCTGCAAATTAACCGCCGCCATCAACCCCGACCGGGAGGGCGTCATCCGGCTGATCGAAAACGGTGATCACGCCGTGACATGGCGCCTGCTGTACAACCTCACGGCCGAGCACGAGATTATCAATGCCCGCAACGCCGTGAAACAAGCCGCCTTCGAGTTGCAAAAGGCGCACGGCATCCGACTCGCCACCCCGCTCACCCACACCTTCCCCGGCGGCGCACCACCGGCTCAGTAAGTGCCCAGCGTCTTGAGCACGGCGCGGATGCGGGGCACTTCGTGGGTGCGGAACAGGTCGGTTTTTCCGAGCGCAGCGAGCACGGAGAAGAACGGCTCGGCACACCGCACTTCGTCGCCGAAACATTCGACGGCGTGCGGCAGCGCGTTGCAGACCGGCCAGCCGAGCCGGCGCAGTCGAAAGGCGTTCAGGAATGTTTTCATCTGGTGCCGTATCCGCACCGAACTGTCCTGCAGATTTGCGTAGTAAAAACCGAGCCCGGGATCGACGAAGCCGTTGGTCAAGCCGCAGCGTTCGGCCGTCTCGATCTCGCGTGTGAAGTATTCGGCCATGCGCGGGATGGGATCGTCGTCGAGCGGGATGTCGCCGACATCGCGGACGTACTCCCCGGCGACGTAGCAGATGATCACCGCGGCATCGTGCTCGGCGGCGAGCCGATAAATGGCCTCGCTGTCGGCTGTGCCGGTGAGGTTCAACACCTTGGCCCCGGCCTCGAGACAGGCCTTGGCCACGGCGGCATCGTACGTCTCGGCGGAGACGATGACGCCCTCGGCGGCGAGTTGCTTGATCACCGGCAGGAGTTGCTGCTGCTGCTCGGCGGCGGCGACTCTCCGCGCCTGGCCAAGCGTCGATTCCGCGCCGATGTCGATGATGTCGGCCCCCTGCCCTCGCAGCTCGAGTCCGCACTCGACCGCCGACTCAACGGTGGTGCGGATGCTTTCGCGGTACCACGAGTCGGCAGACAGGTTGATTACGCCCATGATCGCCGGCTGGGCGGAGGGAAAGCGGAGTTGCCCGGCAAGGTCGAACGGGCGCACTTCGGCGTCGAGGTCGGCGGCGTGTTCCGCGGCGATGGCGGCCAAGTCGGTCAGGCCCAGCATCACGGTTTCGCGGACGCGCCCGGCTTGGCCTCGAGGGCGTCGAGCCTGACCCGCCACAGCGGCATGTTGGGCAACTCGGTGGTCAGGCGGGAGTAAACTTTCCGCTCCTGCTCCGCTTGGCCAAGCCGCTTGGCCAAGCGCCCGGCCATCAGGCCGGCCTCCTTTACCCAGAACGGATCCGCCTTCTCGTCGGCGGTAAGGAGGTTGCCACCGAAGATGATGTCCATGCATTGCTTGAGGGATTGTTGCAGCAGTTTTTCGCGCTCCGCCGTGTCGCCGGTGCGCTTGGCCTGCTCGTCGAGCACGCGCGCCAGCCCAAGGGCCGCCTGGCTGCGCGTGGCCACGTAGGTGCCCCACTGCCCGGCCACGACCCGGTACGCCTCGGCCGCCTTGGTTAGATTGGTCAACTGCAGATGACAATCGCCGACGCGGCCCCATGCCATGGAATGCAGCGGGCTGTCGGTGAACTCGTCGGCCACGCGCTGGTAATGCGGCAGCGCGTCGAGCAGGTTTGTCGGTGTGCGCGCGGTCTGGTCGGCGGCCACGTCGCCCAGGTAAAACTCGGCGCGCGCCTGGTCGGCGATGGGCGCGTTGGTGGCGTTGACCACCGAGGCCAGCAGCAGTTCGGCGGCAGCGTGTTCCTGCCGGAAGAACGCCGAGCGGCCGGCACTGAGCCGCGCCTCCCACTCCATGCCGGGTGCGTTGGCCAGCAGGTTGGTGTTCTCGAACAGGCGGCGATAGCCGTGCTCGGCCTCGGTGAATTTGCCGGATTGAAACTGGCGGTCGGCGATCCATTTTTGCGCCACTGGCGCGAGCGGATGAGTCGGGAAACGCACCACGTAATTGGTGAACAACTGGAACGCACGCGCCGGGTTGCCGGCCTGGTGGTTAAGCCAGGCGCGGTCGAACTCCGCCTGGGGCAATGCCGGGTGCACCGGATAGTTGGTCACCCAGCGGTCGTACTCCAGGAGCGACGACACCCAGCTGCCGTCCATGACATGCGTCCGCGCCACCGCCAGTTGCGCCTCGGGCAACAGGGTGGATTTGGGGAACACCTTGGCGAAGGAGGCCAGCACAGTGCGCGACTCAGCCGGGCGCCCCTCCCGGTTGAGCGCCTGCCCGTAGATCAGCACGGCGCGGTCGCTGTAAAACCGATCCGGGAACCAGTCGATGAGATGGCCCACGGCCCGGCTGGCGCCGGGCAGATCGTGCTGCTCGACGCCGCTGCGCACGATCTGGTACAGCGCCTGGTCGACGAGTTGGTTTTGGAACCCGACCGTGTTGGTGGCGATACCGATCGCCGCCCAATACGAGCTCGCCGCCGCGTCGTGCTTCTCCCGATGGAACAGGCAGTCGGCCACCTTGAATTGTGCCACGGCCTGTTCCCGCGATCGCGGCAGCCGGCGGACGGCATTCGAGTAGGCCTGCTGCGCGAGGCTCAACTGAAATCCCTTTCCGGAAAGGCGGCCCCATTCCCAAAGCGCCCAGCCACGCCCAAGCCACGATTTGCCCATCAGGTCCGGCTCGGTGCCGCCCTGCAGGATGACATCGAAATGCCCCAGCGCCTGGCTGAGCAGGTTGGTGGACTGGAGGCGGCTCGCATCCGGCAGCCCGTAAAACTGCCGCAGCAGCAGCTCGCCCAGCGTGAGGTGCGCCAGCCCGGTCGCCGGGTCACCGGGGTGCCGGATGAACAGGCGCTCCAGACGCTGCACAGCGTTGGTCAGCCGGTTTTCCTCGACGTAAAGATCGACAATTTTCAGCAACGCCGTGCGACGCCAGTCGGGCGGGACGTTGGTGGCCAGGTTTCGCTCGTACAAGGCGACGGCACCGTCCGGCTGGCTCATGCTCCGCAGGACGTCGCCGTGAAAATCGACTGACCGCGCGGCGTAAACCGGGTCGGCGATGCCCTTGGCCAGTTGCACCAGGTTGGTCGCACCGCTCAGTGCGAGCTTCAGACTGGCATCAGCGAGGTAGACCGAAGCCAGCATGTGGTGTTTGCGCCAAAAACGCTCCGGCGACAGGCCGGTGTCCGGCAGGTTCTCGAGAAGCAGTCGCGCCGCGCCGAGTTCGCCAAGTTTAAAGTAGGCGTTGGCCAGTAGCAGCCGGCCGTCGACGATCAGCGGATCGCCCGGCCGTGCGCTGGCCGCGCGCTGGAACGGCCCGTCCGCCGGCTCGAGCGCGGCGATGCACTCCCGCAGTTTGCCCAGCTTGTTGAGCGACTGCGCTTGGCCAAGCGCCGCCGTCAAGGCCCGCGCCGAGCCGGGGTGTTTCTCGATCACTTGGCCGTAACGGGCCGCCGCCTCCCCGAAACGCCCCAGCGCAAACTGCGCCTCGCCGATCCAGTACAGGTAACGGTCCGACCACGCCCCGGCGGTTGGCAGCCCGGCTGACAGCTCGGTGGCAACGGTCTCGTACTCGCCAAGCTGGAACCGGGCCTGCCCCTCCAGCAACGCCGCCTCAGCACGGTGCGGCGAGCCGGGATGCGCTTGGCCAAAGGCATCCAGCCGCTCGACCGCCGTGGCGAACATGCCGTCGCGGAAGTATCGCTTGGCCACGTCGAACGCCAACTTGGCCCGGGCCTTGGCCTGCGGGTCGTCCGCCTGGCCAAGCGCCGCCGGCACGGCCAGCGCCAGCGCGAAAACCCAGCTCCATTTTGCCAGCACGTTGTGGTTCACGGTTTCTTTATCAAATGATTCATGCCAAGCCCGGACGCGAGAAAACGGCCGGTGTGGCTGCCGTTCGCGGCGGCCACCCGCTCGGGCGGCCCCTCGGCCACGATCCGGCCGCCATCGTCGCCCCCCTCCGGCCCCAAATCAATCACCCAATCGGCCGACTTGATGACGTCCATGTTGTGCTCGATGACCAGCAGCGTGTTGTTCGCGTCGCGCAGCCGCGCCAGCACGTCGAGCAACCGGGCGACATCGTGGAAGTGCAGCCCGGTCGTCGGCTCGTCGAGGATGAACAGCGCGTGGTCTCGCGACTGCTTGGTCAACTCGGTCGCCAGTTTCACCCGCTGGGCCTCGCCGCCGCTGAGCGTGGTGCCCTGCTGGCCAAGTTTGAGATAACCCAGCCCGACGTCGGAGAGGGTCGCGCACGGGTCGCAAATTTTCGGGAAAGCGCGAAAGAACGTCATCGCCTCGTCGACGGTCATGTCGAGCACGTCGGCGATGTTGCGACCCTTGTAATGGATCTCGAGAGTCTCGCGGTTGTAGCGCCGGCCGTTGCACGACTCGCAGGTCACGTAGATGGGCGGCAGGAAGTTCATCTCGATCTTGAGCACGCCGCCGCCCTGGCATTTCTCGCAGCGGCCGCCCTTGACGTTGAAGCTGAACCGGCTTGCCCCGTACCCTCGAATCTTCGACGCCGGCAACCCGGCGAACAGGTCGCGGATCTGGTTAAAGATGCCGGTGTACGTCGCCGGATTGCTGCGCGGCGTGCGGCCGATCGGCGACTGGTCGACGACGATCACCCGCCCCAGCGCCTCCTCACCGCGCAGCGCCTTGAACGCGCCCGGCCGGTCCTTCGAGTTGTAAAATTTGCGGAACAGCGCACGCCGCAGCACATCATCCACCAGCGTGCTTTTGCCCGAGCCGCTGACTCCGGTCACGCAGGTGAATGTGCCCAGCGGCAGCTTCAAGTGAACGTCCCGCAGGTTGTTCTCCGACGCGCCGATCACCTCGAGAAAACCGCGCGCCACGTTCGGGCCAATGCGCCTGGCCGGCACGTCAATCTTGTAGTCGCCGCGCAAGTATTTCGCTGTCAGCGATTGCTTGTGGGCAAGCACGCGGTCCAGCGGCCCGGCCGCCACAACCTCGCCGCCATGCAGGCCGGCGCCCGGCCCCATGTCGATGACGTGATCGGCCCGGCGGATCGTCTCCTCATCATGCTCGACCACCAGCACGGTGTTGCCCAGATCGCGCAGGCCCTCAAGCGTGGATAGCAACTGCTCGTTGTCACGCGCGTGCAGGCCGATGCTCGGCTCGTCGAGAATGTACAGCACGCCCACCAGCCCCGCGCCGATCTGCGTGGCGAGGCGGATGCGCTGCGCCTCGCCGCCGCTGAGCGTGCCGCTCGTGCGGTTGAGCGTGAGGTAGCCCAGCCCGACATCCTGCAAAAAACCAAGCCGCGACGTGATCTCGCGCACCACGTCGGCGGCGATTTTTTGGCCCATCTCGTCCAGCTCGAGTCCGTCGAAAAACCGCACCGCCTCGTCGATTGACAGTTGGCAGACGTCCATGACCGACAGGCCGCCAAAACGCCGGTCGCCTACCGGCTGGATTGCGCTGCGCAGCGTCACCGCCAGCACGACCTCGCGGAGCCGCTGCCCCCCGCACGACTCGCACGTTTGTGGACTCATGAACGCCCGGAGCCGCCGCCTTGTCGTCTCGCTGCTCGTCTCGTCGTACAGCCGGTTTAGGTTCGCCAGAATGCCGTCGAACGGCTTGGTGGTCGTCGTTCGTTTGCCGGCCCGAGTCAGTTGAAACTCGATCACCTCGTCGCCCGAGCCGTGGAACAGCGCCTCCTTGAACCGCTTGGCCAAGCGCCGGTACGGCTTGGCCATGTCCACCCCGTAATGACGCGCCAGATTTTTCAGCAGCCCATTGTAGTGGGCCACCATCCGGGCGCCGCCCTTCGTCCATGGCAGGATGACGCCCTCCTCCAGCGACTTGTCCGGGTCGCTGACCATCAGGCCTTCGTCGAACACCGGCCGCTGGCCCAGCCCGGAGCAGGCCGGGCAGGCGCCGTATGGCGAGTTGAATGAAAAATGCCGGGGCGTCATCGGCTCGTAGCTCTTGCCGGTGGCCGGGCTGGTCAGCCGGTTTGACAGGCGGCTCTCGCGCCATTGCGACCGGTCGAGATCGGGCGTCTGGTGCAGCGCGATCAGTTTGCCCTCGCCCCACTTGAGGCAAGTCTCAACCGAGTCGGCCAACCGGCCGCGCGCCTTGTCGCTGACGACGAGCCGGTCGACCACGACCTCGATCGAGTGCTTCTTTTTGGGATCGAGCTTGAAACGCGAGTTGGCCTCGAGTTCTGCCAGTTCGCCGTCGATCCGCGCCCGGACGAACCCCTCGCGGGCCAGTTTTTCCAGCACATCGCGGAACTCGCCCTTCTGTTTGTCGACCACCGGCGCGAGCAGCATTACGCGCGTCTCCTCCGGCAGGGCGAGCAGTTGCTCGATGATGTCGCTCGTGCTGAGGCGCGAGATCGGCTCGCCGCTCTCCGGGCAATGCGCCTGGCCGACGTTGGCAAACAGCAGCCGCAGGTAGTCGTAAATCTCGGTCGTCGTGGCGATGGTCGAACGCGGGTTGCCGCCGGAGGATCGCTGCTCGATGGCGATCGCCGGCGAGAGTCCCTCGATGTGGTCAACGTCCGGCTTTTGAAGTTGATCCAAAAACTGCCGCGCGTACGACGAGAGCGTCTCGACGTATTTGCGCTGCCCCTCGGCGAACAGCGTGTCGAACGCCAGCGACGACTTGCCGGAGCCGCTTGGCCCGGTGATCACCACCAGCTTGTCTCGCGGAATCTCAAGCGACAGATTCTTGAGATTATGCTCCCTTGCCCCGGCTATCTTTATGAACCCCTTGGCCACCGAAAGGGTGCATCGTAAACCGCCCCGGCCGCTTGGCCAAGCGCGGGGGTCGGCGTCCTATTTTCCGCGCCGGAAGAATCGCTGCAGCATCGGCTCCACCTTGTCCATGCCGACGGCGACGATGATCACCACGCCGATGATGATTTCCTGCATGTAGTTGGGCCAATCCTTGATGCCGGAGCCGTTGGCGAGGCAGGCCATCATGAACGCTCCGATCACCGAGCCGGGAATGCTGCCCGCGCCGCCGCTCAGACTCGCGCCGCCGATGACCACCGCGGCGATGATCTGCAGTTCCAGCCCGATGGCCACCGAGGGATCGCCCTGCGTCAGGCGCGAAAACTGCATCACGCCGGCCAACCCGAAGAACGCGCCGGCCAGAGCGTAGATCGCGATCTTGTTGGCGTTCACGCGAATGCCGCACAGCCGCGCGGTGTCCTCGTTCGAGCCGATGGCGAACACGTACCGGCCAAACACCGTCGAGCGCAGCACCACGGTCATCAACACCGCCAGGCCCAGCGCCAGCCACACGCCGTCCGGCAGCGGGAAAAACGTGAGCGGCGACTGGCTGTTGTCCATCAGCCGGTTGACCGACTCGAGCGGTTCATCCGGGTTGACGGTTTGGTTGTTGGCGAGCCACTTGGAGAGGCCGCGCGCGATCCCCATCATCCCAAGCGTGACGATGAACGGCATCATCCGGAATGCCGTGATAATGCCGCCGTTGGCAAGGCCGGCCAGCCCGCCGACCAGCACCGTCAACGCGAGGACCGCCGCAAAACCGTGGCCGTGCTCGATCAGTTTCGCCGTCACCACGCTGCACAGGGCGACAAGCGACCCGGCGCTAAGATCGATGCCACCGCTCACGATCACCAGCGTCATCCCCATCGCGCCGATGGCCACGATGACCGTCTGCGTCAAAATCGTCTTGAAGTTGCCGCCCTTGAAAAACAGCGACCGCAACTCGGCATCCACCGCAAACAGCAACAGCACAACGAACAGCCCGACGAATGGCCGAACGGCCTTCAAAAAATCGCGGCTGCCAAGCTGGGCCAGCTTCATGCCGCCTCCCCCGCATCCGCCTGCCCGACGGCGGCTCGGATGATCTCCGCCTCACTCCAGTCCGCGACCGGGCGCACCTCCGACAGTTCGCCGCGGAACATCACGCCGATGCGGTCGCAGACGCCGAGCAGTTCCGGCAGGTACGAACTGACGAACACCAGCGCCTTGCCCTGAGCGGCAAGTTCGTTCATCAGGCGATAAATCTGCGCCTTGCTGCCAACGTCGATGCCGCGCGTCGGCTCGTCGAGCAGCAGGATATCCGCCTCGTGATGCAGCAATCGGCCGAGCGCAATCTTCTGCTGATTGCCGCCCGACAACTCGCCCACTGGCTGCGCGGCGTCCGAGGCTTTCACGTCAAGCTTGGCCATCCACTTCCCGGCGGCGGCCGCCTGCGCTGTTCCGTTCACGATGCCCAAATGCGTCCCCGGGCCCAGCCTCGTCATCGTCAGGTTGTCGGCGATGCTGCGGCCAAGCAGCAGCCCCTCCTCCTTTCGGTCTTCGCTGAGCAGGCCGACGCCGTTGGCCAAGCGCTTGGCAGGGGTCGAGCGGGTGGCCTCGTGCGAAAAAATTTTCACGATGCCGTTGGCCAAGCGGTCTAGGCCGAACACCGCCCGCAGCGTCTCCGTACGCCCGGCGCCGACCAGCCCGAACAGCCCGACGATCTCCCCGGCGCGCAGCGTCAGGTCGACCCGACTCGGCTTGGCCAAGCCGGCGACGCCGCACAACTCCAGCACCGGCTCCCCGGCGGCCCGGCTCGTGCGCGGGTAGATTTCATCGACCGTTCGGCCGACCATGAGCTGGATGATCGAGTCCAAGGCCGTCCCGGACATCGCGCCGGAGCCGACGCTGCGGCCATCGCGCAAAACCGTGAAGCGGCTGGCCACGCGCTGGCATTCCTCGAGGAAATGGCTGATGTAAATAACGCTCACTCCGCGCCGGCTCATGCGCTCGATCACGCCGAACAGGTTCTCGGTATCGACCTGCGTCAAGCTGCTCGTCGGCTCGTCCATGATGAGCACGCGCGGCTCGCCGACCAGCGCACGGGCGATCTCGACCAACTGCTGCTGCGCGATGGTGAGCGAGCGAACCGGGGTATCGAGCGGCATCTGTGGCTGGCCGATCTCTTCCAGCGCGCGCTTGGCCAGGCGGCGACGCTCGCCGCGCCGGAGCCAGCCAAGCGCCGCCGGCTCGCGGCCCAGCAGGATGTTTTCCTCCACCGACAAGTCGGGCGCGAGGTTCAGTTCCTGATAAATCATTGCCACGCCGCAGTTGTGGGCGTGCAGTGGATCGCTTGGCTCAAATGGCTGGCCGTCTAGCGTGAGGCTGCCGGCATCCGGGCGGTGCGCGCCGCTGAGCACCTTCATCAGCGTACTTTTGCCGGCACCGTTTTCGCCGATAAGCGCGTGGACCTCGCCGGACGCAACCTCGAGGCTGACGCCGTCGAGCGCCACCGTCGTGCCAAAGCGCTTGGCCACCCGCTCAACCCGCAACCGCGGCTCGAGTGCGCTGGAGTCATCAACGGGCATCGGCGGTCAATTGCCGGTGCCGAGGTATTTCTCGAGGGGCGGATTGAGGAGGGCCTGCATGTCCGGCTCGGTCATGTTTTCGCGGGTAACCAGCACCACGCCGGTGTCGATGCGCTTGGCCACCGGCTTGCCGTCGAGATGATCGACCAATGTCATTACGCCGAGGTAGCCCATCTTAACCGGATTTTGCACGACCAACCCCTGCACGTCGCCCGACTCGAGGTCGCGCAACGACTGGACGCTGGTGTCGAAACCGATCACCTTCACCTCGCCTCCTGCCTTGCCGATGTCGCGCAACGCCTTGGTCATCGAGACGCTCACCGATTCGTTCGGGCAAAACACGCCGTTCACCTCGTTGCCGTAACGGCTCAGCAGGTTCTGCGAAGCGGTGTAGGCGAGATCGCGTGTCGCCCCCGCATACTGGTCTGACGACAGCACCTTGATGCCGGGGAAGTTTTCCTTCAACTCGTCGAGGAACCCGTTCTCGCGCTTGGTCGTGCTGGCTGAACCAACGGCGTAGCGCAGCAACAGCACATTGCCATTGCCACCGAGTAGTTTGCCGAGGTGCGCGCCGCCCATCCGGCCGCCGAGATAGTTGTCCGTGGCGACGAAGCTGGCGTATTTTTCCGATTGCAACCCGGAGTCGATGATCACCACCGGGATGTCGGCGTTGGCGGCGGTCTCGACCGGGCGGATGAGTGCCTTGTCGTCCAGCGGCGCCAGCACCATGCCGTCCACCTCGCGGGCAATGAAGTTTTCAACCACCTTGATCTGTTCGTCGCGGTCGTCCTCCTTGAGCGGCCCCTTCCAGATGATCTTCACCGGCTGACCGGCGGCGCTGAGTTCCTGCTCCGCCTTTTTCGCGCCGGCATGGATCGACTTCCAGAATTCATGCGTCGTGCCCTTCGGGATGACCACGATCGACAGGCCGCCTCCGGACGAGTCGCCGGGCTGGGAACCGCAACCGAAAACGAAAACCAATGCGACGCATGCAGCGCCGAGCAGCAATGATTTCATGCGCGGCAGGCTAGCCGACCCACCCCGGCGTTACAAACTTTTTGCAAAAAAAGACTTGCACGGGTGCAGGGGCTGGGGCAGGTTGACGGCGTGAAAACAATTCCGTTTTTTTGTACATCGTCGGCCCTGTTCACGGCTTCCGTGTTATTGACCGGTTGCTCCGCAGGGGACAACTCATCGGAATCTGAACCGCAATCGTCGGTGGCTCCTGCGTCGGCCATGGCCGTGGCCCACTGGGTGAAAGGCGACCCAGTGGACATCTCCAGCGGCGTGCACGTGCTGGAGTTCTGGGCCACGTGGTGTCCGCCGTGCCGCACCAGCATCCCGCACCTGACTGAGGTTCAGGAAAAATTCGCGGACCGCGGGGTCAAGATTATCGGGGTCAGCGATGAAAAACTCGGCACTGTCGAGCCGTTCGTCGAGAAGATGGGCGACAAGATGGCCTACACGGTGGCCATCGACGGCGGTGTCAAAAAGGAGTATATGGGGAAATACAAAATCGGCGGCATCCCCCATGCGTTCGTCGTGAAGGACGGCGAGGTGGCCTGGCACGGGCACCCGATGGCCGGGCTGGATGACGCGATCGAGGACGCGCTGAAATAATGCGGCGCGCCCCCCTGCTCCCCCTCGTTGCGCTTGGCCTGGCGGCCGGTTGCGGCGGGGAGATTCGTAATCCGCCCACGGACGGTGCCTCAAGCGCCGTCGAGGCGGTTGCGGCGACCAACCTGTTTCACGCGGCACAACTCGGCGATCTCGCGGCGGTGCAGCAATACCTTGGCCAAGGGCAGTCGGTGACGAATCGCAATGCGGATAACGGCCAGACTGCGCTGCACTACGCGGCCTGGGGCGGCCGAACCAACGCGATCGACTGGCTGCTCGGGCAGAAGGCGGATGTCAACGCGCTGGACAACGATGGCAAGTCGCCGCTCGATTATGCGTGGATGCCAAGGGGTGAGGCTGCCCGAAAGATGCTCACCGCCGCCGGGGCCAAACCGGGCGCAGAATTGCGGTCACCGGAACCTAAGGAGAAAAATACGGCCAAGCCGTAGCCGCTTGGCCAAGCCGGTTTACGCAGCGTCGATCTTGGCCAAACGCTCGCGTGCCTTCACCGCCGGCGGAGTGTCGCCGCACTCATCGGCCACGCGATGCAAAAGCGCGAGCGCACGGTCTGAATCACCCAGTTTCCCCGAGTAAAGGTTGCAGAGATGGATGGCGACCCAGCCCCATCGCGATGTCGGGATGTCCAACTCCAGCATCTCCTCGTACTCCATCGCCGCAGCTCGGAAGCTGAATAGATCCTTCTCGTAAATCTCGGCAATACGCTTGTGGACGTGATACTCGCCCGGGAAAACCCTGAGGTACCCGCGAAATGATTCAATCGCATCCACAAACGCCCCGTTCGCCCAGATCGACTCGGCCTCCTCGTACATGTCCGCCTTGCGCGACTTGGTGCTTTTGGTCACGTAACTGCCACCGACCCGTTCCCCGACGATGTGGCTGACATCCCGCGCCACGAGCAGCGCAAACACAATCAGCGCCGCCAACATCCCGCTGAAATAAGTCATCATCCCGCCTTTTTTTTCCGGCTCCCCGGCATTTTCAACTTGGTTTGTGTTTCCGGCCTTTGCCGGCGGTTCGGGCTTCTTGGGGCTTTGCCCTTCGGTCTTGGCCGATACCGAGTTGGTCAGCATGCGATTGACCTCCTCAAGGTCGTAAGCGGTGTCCGAGCCGCCGGTTTCGCCGCCATCGCCCTCGACCGGCGCCTCTTCACGGTCTTCCAGTTCCACGCCGAACCGGTCGAGTTGCATATTCTCATACCGGTCGCGGAAGCCGTTCCAGCACCAAACGGCGGCATACACGCAAAGAGGATAAAGGATGATGCGCGAAATCAGTTTCACGTCTCGCCATTCGTAGCAGCCCCGGCACGGCAATGAAACGCAAAACAGCTTGCCAACGCCGCCTGGTTTCCGTCTCATCGGGCGCATGACACTCCGTACACTTTTCCGGACGACGCCTCTCACCGCGCTTGGCCTCGCCATGGCGCTTGGCCAAGCGACCGCCGCGCCGACCACGGCGCTGGTCTGTTTTGGCAGCTACTCGGCCCCCGACCGGGAGAGCGTTCACCTGTTCCAACTCAACCTGAAAAGCGGTTCGTTGAAGAAACTCAGCGCCGTGGACGGCTTGAAAAACCCGTCGTTCCTCAAGATTCACCCAAGCGGTCGCTACCTGTACACCGTCAACGAGGTCAGCACGTTCGACGGCAAGCGCAGCGGCGGCGTGACGGCTTTCGCGTTGGATGTGCCGGGCGGCAAGCTGACCCGGCTCAACCAGCAACCGTCCGGCGACACCGGCCCGTGCCACCTCACCATCGATGCCACCGGCAAGTTTGTGCTCGTCGCCCACTACGGCGGCGGCAGCACCTCGGTGTTGCCAATCAAGGAGGACGGCACCGTCGGCGCGGTGGTGTCGCAGATCAAGCACAAGGGCTCCAGCGTCACGCCGCGCCAAAAGGCGCCGCACGCCCACGCGATTCACGTTGGGCCAAACAACCAGTTCGCCTTCGCGCCCGACCTCGGCATCGACAAGGTGCTCGTGTTTCGCTTTGACGAAAAAACCGGCGCGATCGCCGAGACCAAGTTTGGCGGCGCCAAGCTCGAACCCGGCTCCGGGCCGCGCCACTTCGGTTTTCACCCGGGCGGCAAGTTCGCCTACGTGATCAACGAACTGAAGCAGACCGTCACCGCCTTCCGCTACCGGGCCAAGCGCGGGCGGCTGCAGACTCTGCAGACCATCTCCACCGTGCCCCACCCGGTCGACGGCAACAGCACCGCCGAGGTGCTCGTCCACCCGAGCGGCCGGTTCCTGTACGGCTCCAACCGCGGCCACAACAGCATCGCCATCTTCCGGATTGACGAAAAGACCGGCAAGCTGACTGCGCTTGGCCACGAGCCGACCCGGGGGGAAATCCCCCGCAACTTTGGCATCGATCCCACCGGCCAATTCCTGCTCGCAGCCAACCAGCACTCGAACAACGTCGCCGTGTTCCGCATCAACCAGGGCACCGGCAAGCTCACGTTCACCGGCAACGAGATCCAACTCTCCAACCCGGTCTGCGTGCGAATGATCCTGCAAAAATGAGAGATCACGGGTTCGATTTTCTTCGTACATCGATATAACTGCTTGAAGTCAGCGACCGTTGGCACAACGATTGCCCCGCCATGAGGTCGATACTCGTCACGTTCGCCGCGGCCCTCGTTCTGGTGGGATGCGGAAAGGAGCCGCAGTCGCCGGAAAACTCGTCGACCGAACCGGTGGCTATCGAGCCGGTGCAGTCGGCACCGCCTCCCGCTGAAGCAATGCCCGTTGAACCGGTTGCAAAAGTCGAAACAGCACCCGACGAACCGGTTGCCGAACCTGAACCAGCGCCCGAAGAACCGATCGCCGAAGCAAACCGCGCATTGCTGAATGCGGCTGCAAGCGGCAACCTCGAGGCAATAGAGCAGCAGTTGGCCGCAGGTGCCGATGTGAATGCGAAAGACGAGGATGGCCTGACAGCGATGGATCGGTTCAGGGATGAAGACACCGCAGCCCTCCTCCGCAAACACGGCGGCAAAACCCGAAGGGAACTGAAAGCGGAAGGCAAATAGACCGGCCCTGTCTTCGCGATGGAATGAAATCAAACTGGCTTTTGCAACGACTCGCCCTCCTTTGGGTCTTCATCTGCGCCCCGGGTTGCGCGACTTGGGAGGAAAAACTGGATCAGCGGGCCAAGTGGAAAAAATTCCGCGAGGAAAGCCACCAACCGCCCACCCTTCCCTTCCGGAAGTGGCCCCGGGAAGAGTGAGGTGCGGCATTCCCGCCGCTTGCCAGCCACACCCGACGTCGCCATACTGCCCGCGCTATGAAATCTCTCTTGACACTACTCACCGCCTCCCTGTTTCTGATCGGCTGTACCGGTGAACATTCGCACAACCACAACCACAACCACAACCACGACCACGGACATGGCGAGGGCGAACATCACCACGGCGAAGGCGACAGCGACGAATCACAAAAACAACAGCCTGTCCGCATGGGAACCGGCTTGATGACGTTTGACACGGTGCCCGGCTGGGGACTCACCGCAGATGGCAAATCGGCCATCGGCCCGACGCACGGCGGCGTGATCGTCGGCAAGGACGGCACGATCTACACCAGCGCCGACAAGGGAGTGATCGCCTTTTCGCCGGATGGCAAAGTCATCCGTGAGTTCCTCGGTGAGCCGTATACGAAACTGCACGACATTGAGATCCGCGACGAGGGGGGCACCGAGTACCTCTACGGCGCACGCAATGCCAATGCGGAGGGAATCAAGTTCAACGCCGCAGACGGCCAAGTCACGCTCCGGCTGCCCTTCCCGAAGGAGTCCNGACTNGAACTTGCCAAGTTCAGCCCAACTGCCATCACGGTGTCCAGCGACGGCCGCATTTTTCTCGCCGACGGCTATGCGAGCAACATCATCTTCATTTTCGACAAAGCCGGCAAATACCTGAAGCAGTTCGGGGCCAAGGGCAACGGGCCGCGCCAGTTCAACACCGCGCACGGCATGACGCTCGACACCCGGTACGACCCGCCTCGCCTGCTGATCTGCGACCGCAACCACCAGCCGAAGGGCCGCCTGCTCCACTACAGCCTCGAGGGAGTGTACATCAACGAGGTCATCGGCGGGCTGGGCATGCCGACCTCCGTCTCGGTTCAGGGCGACTACGTCTCCGTGCCGGATCTGCACGGCCGCGTCGTGATCCTCGACAAAAGCAACACCATCATGGCGGTGCTTGGGCACAACCCGGATCCCAAGCTGGGACGAAACTACGGCGTGAAGCAGGCCGACTGGATCGAGGGCGTTTTCAGCGGCACGCACGGCTCCGGCTGGGACGCCGACGGCAACCTGTACGTGCAGGACTGGAACGTGGACGGCCGCATCATGAAACTTGTCCGCGTGAAGGGGTGAGCGCCCAAGCCGCTTGGCCAAGCGTTACCGCTTGGGGATCGGCATCGGCTTGAACTCGAACGGCATCCTCTCCGGCAGCACGTTCACGCCGGTGGTGAACTTGAACGGCGCGCCGACGCGGCCGGTCGCTTGGCCAAGCCGGCCGCCNCGCCGGGTGGACGGATCACGCTGGATCGGCTCGGCGTAGGTCAGTTCCACCATGAACGCCGTCCACCCCTTCTNCGGCTCGGGCACCCTGCCGACGTACGTGCCGCGCTTCGCCGGGCGCAGCCGGCTGCTCTTCCAGGTTTTGCCGGTGGTCTCGATGCGGAAATCGCGAGTCTCCGCGTTGGTACATTGCCAAAGGAGCACTTCCTTCGGACGCACCTCGGTCGTCACTTTGATCGAGCCATCCTCCTGCACGGCCCAGTCGTACTCCGGCAGCTTGGTCTTGTTCAAAATGGCGTTGTAATAGGCGGCGAGACTGTAGACCGCGTCCGAGCCGTCGAGCGAATGCCCGGCGTTGGGGACGTAGCGCAGATGCTTTTGGCCCAGCAGATTCTTGTAATAGAATTTCCACGAGTCCGGCAGGAAAAACTGGTCGCCGCAGGCGTTGATCAGGTACTTGGGCAACGTGTATCGCTCGAGGTATTCGTACGGTTCCACAATCTTGAGCAGGCGCTCGTACTCCGGTGTCTCCTGCCACCCCATGATGCCCATCTCCGTGTAATCGCCCACCGCCGGGGCGTAAAACCCGTAGGCGCGATAATGGTGCTTGAACGAAGGGACGACGTTGAGCATGTCGATGACGATCGGCACGATCGCGACAACGCGCTTGTCCACCGCCGCCACGCTCCAGGTCGTCCAGCCGCGCTTCGAGCCGCCGGCCGCCACGAACTTGTCCACAACCACCCCGCCGCCCTCCGGCTTGGCCGAAAAATCGGTGACGGTGTCCATCGCGCGCACGACCGCCTTGGTCATCGGTAGGCGGGCCGGCCAGCGGTCGTCGCCGGTGCGCAGGTACTTGTCCCACGTGTAGGCGATGAGCGCATCCTCGGTGCGGTCGCGGTCGTCGCCGGCAAACCGCAGCGACTGGTTTGGAATCATGCCCAGCCCGGTGACCACCGAGCCGGTCTTGACAGCGATGCTGCTCATGATGTCGTCGACCTCGTCCGGCGCCTCCCCGCCGTTTCTGCCGCCGCCGATTAGCATGAGGCTGGTATCATGCTTGAGCCGGTGCGGCCGGGCGATGGTCAACCAATGCTTCCACATCGTCCGATCTACATCCGCCTCGGTCAGGAACTGCTGCGAGGTCATCTCGAGGACATGGATGGTGACACCNTNCCCCTCGATGCTCGAAACCAAGCGGTACTCGTATGCCGGGTCCGGCTTGGCCACGTAACGGTCGAGCGCCGTCTCCCGCGCGGTTGCACTTGGCCAAGCGGCCCCGATCATCGCCAGCGCAGCTATGCCCCAGCGCGTCCACGTCTTCAATTCCTGTGTCATCATGTAAAAGTGTTCAAACAGCTTACCATGCAATGGCCGGACAGGCAAGGTTACACTTGGGCACGGGAGGGACGAGGTGGAACTCGCCCCTCCAAGATCAGTTCTTCAGCAGCTTGGCCAAGGTCTCGCCAACGACCTGCGGATTGGCCTTGCCCCGGCTGGCTTTCATGACCTGACCCTTGAGGAAGTTGATCGCGTTTTCCTTGCCGTTGCGGAAGTCGTCCGCCGGGCCGGGGTTGGCGTCGATCGCCTCGCGGCACCACTGCTCCAGTTCGCCGCTGTCGCTGACCTGGGCCAAGCCCTTGGCCTCGACGATTTCCGCCGGCGAGCCACCTTTCTCGAACAGCTCCGCGAACACCTCCTGCCCACCCGTGCTGCTGATGGTGCCGGAGTCGATGATCGCGACCAGCTCGCGAATGGCTTCCGGGCCGAATTTCAACTCGTCGACCGATGTGTCGCTTTCGACCAAGCGCGCCTGCAGATTGTTGATAACCCAGTTGGCGATGGCCTTGGGGTTGTCCGCCCCCCCGACCGCCTGCTCGAAAAAACCGCCGAGCGACACGTTGCCAACGAACACGTCGGCGTCCTGCGCCGGGATGCCGTAATCATTCACAAACCGCTGCTTGCGGGCGAGGGGCAGTTCAACGACCTTAGAACGCACCTCGGCCAGCCATTCGTCACTGGGCCGGAGCGGCATCAAATCCGGCTCGGGGAAATAGCGATAATCGTGGGCGTGCTCCTTCGTGCGCATGCTCTCTGTGATGCCGGCGACGTCGTCCCACCGGCGCGTCTCCTGCACTAGCGTCCCACCAGCCTCGAGAGTCTCGATCTGCCTTGGCACCTCGTAATTGATTGCACGCCGCACGCCGCTGAAGGTGTTCATGTTTTTAATCTCCACCTTCACGCCGAGTGCCTCGGTGCCTTTCGGGCGCACGCTGATGTTAACATCGCAACGCACCATGCCCTTCTCCATGTCGCAGTCGCTGATGCCGCCGTAAATCAGGATGTCCTTNAGCGCGTTGAGATATTCGTAAGCCATGTCGGCGCTGCNCAGGTCCGGCTCGGAAACGATCTCGAGCAGCGGCACACCGGCGCGGTTAAAATCGACGCCGCTGTGCTGGTCGAAATGGTTGTTCTTGCCGACGTCCTCCTCGAGGTGCGCCCGTGTGATTCTCACCCGCTCGATGCCGCCGCCAAACTCAAAGTCCACATACCCGGTCGTCGTCGATGGGTAGTCGAACTGCGTGATCTGGTAATCCTTGCAGACGTCAGGATAAAAATAGTTTTTGCGGTCAAACTTGGCGAAGCCCGGNACTTCGCAGTGGAGCAGGTAGCCGGTCAGCGCGGTGAGTTGCAGCGCTCGCTCGTTGGGCACCGGCAACACGCCCGGCATACCGAGGCAGACCGGACAGACGTTNGTGTTCGGCTCCGCGCCNAACTCGTTGGCGCAGCCACAGAACATNTTCGACTGGGTCTTGAGTTGGCAATGGGTTTCCAACCCGATGACGGCCTCGTATTCCATCAGAGCGGGGCCCTTTCCGTGTGCCACGATGTGGCCTGTTCGTAGGCATGGGCGATGCGAAGCAACTCACTCTCGCCAAATGGCTTACCGAGTAGCTGTAGGCCGATCGGCAGCTTCGGGTCGCTCGTGAACCCGCACGGCAAACTAATCCCGCACGTACCGGCCAGATTGCAGGAAATCGTGAAAATATCNGACAAATACATNTNCAGCGGGTCATCNGTTTTTTCNCCAGCCNTGAANGCCGGNNTTGNCATGGTCGGCGTGATCAACGCGTCCACCGTCTCGAACGCCTGCTCGAAGTCGCGCTTGATGAGCGTACGCACTTTTTGCGCCCGCAAATAATAGGCATCGTAATAGCCGCTGCTCAGCACGTANGTGCCGAGGATGATGCGCCGCTTGACCTCCTCGCCGAANCCCTGCCCGCGAGTGTTGCAGTAGAGTGNAAANGGGTCATCGCCGTCGACGCGTTTGCCGTAGCGGATNCCGTCGAAACGCGCCAGGTTCGCGCTGGCCTCGGCGGTGGCCACGATGTAATAGGTGGCCACTCCATACTCGGTGTGTGGCATGCCGACCTCGCGGATCTCCGCGCCGAGTGCCTCGCACTGTTTCACCGCCGCGTCGAAAGCCGCGCGCACTTCCGGGTCGATGCCGTCGGCGAGGTATTCCGTCGGCAGGCCAAGCTTGACCCCCTTCAGGTCGCAGCCAAGCCCGGCAGCGTAGTCCGGCACTTCCGCCGGGACGCTGGTCGAGTCGTGCGGATCGTGGCCGGCCATCGCACCGAGCAGCACCGCTGAGTCACGCACGTCCCTGGCCATCGGGCCAACCTGGTCNAGCGACGAGGCNAACGCCACNACGCCGTAACGCGANACGCGCCCGTANGTCGGCTTNAGCCCGACGCAGCCGCACAGCGACGCCGGTTGGCGGAGCGAGCCACCGGTGTCGGTGCCGATGCTGGCGAAACATTCCTGCGCCGCGACTGCAGCCGCGCTACCCCCGCTTGAGCCGCCCGGCACGCGCTCCAAGTCCCACGGGTTGTGGCTGCGCCCGAACGCCGAGTTTTCCGTCGAGCTGCCCATTGCAAACTCGTCCATGTTCACCCGGCCAAACAGNACCGCNCCGGCGTCGCGAAGCNTGCGNACCACCGTGGCATCGTAAGGCGAGCGGAAGTCGNCNAGAATTTTCGACGAGCAATTGACCGGCTGACCCTTGGCGCAAAAAATATCCTTGAGCGAAATCGGCACGCCGAGCAGCGGCTTGGCGNCGTGGGTGTCGCCCTTGGCCAAGCGCTCATCGGCGGCGTCCGCTTGGCCAAGCGCGTCGTCGCGGTCGAGGCTGATGAAGGCGTTGACCCGGTCGTCGACGGCGTCGANGCGGTCGAGGCAGGCCTGCATCGCCTCGCGCGCGGAAACCTCGCCGGCCGCGAGCTTGGCCGTGAGGNCGGACAGGGTGAGTTCGTGCAACATCACTCGACGATCTTCGGCACGATGAACAGGCCGTTGNCCTGCTTGGGCGCGTTGGCCAAGGCCTCTTCGTTGGTGATGGATGGCCGCACCTCGTCGGCGCGGAGGACGTTGGCCAGCGGCACGGCGTGGGCCATCGGCTCGACCCCCTCGACGTCGAGCTCTTCCAATTTTTTTACGTAGCCGAGGATGTCGCCAAGTTGGGTGCCAAGCTTGGTCTCCTCCTCCGGCGACAGAGTGATCCGCGCTAGGTTGGCAACGTACCGGATGTCAAAATCGTTCTCGGCCATGGGACGGTCCGGGTTACTCCTCCTCAAAATTGCGATTGACGAGTTCCTCCAGCTCATTGAGTGCCTCGGCGGCGTCGCTGCCTTTAGCCGTGACGGTGAGGGTCGTGCCTGGGCCGGCGGCCAGCATCATCAGACCCATGATGCTTTTGCCGTTGATCTCCTCTCCGTCCTTTTCAACGAGTATCTCGCTCTCGAAACNGGTTGCCTTCTTGACGAACATCGACGCCGGGCGGGCGTGGAGGCCAAGCTGGTTTTGCACCACCACCTCCCTGCTGACGCTTGACTCGTTGTTTTTCTTGCTGCTCATCCGGTAAAAAAAGCGGCGCATTCTTGCTTGTGAACGGCGGTTTGGCCAACTTTTTTGCTTTTCGGGGCCGGAATGGGTTTTTCTGAATTGACGCTGGGCCGTTCTTTGGCAGCATTGACGCCCGTGCAAGGAGGCGCGTTTGCTTTGAACAATAACGGGGGTTCTGCACTCCAAGATCGATTATGATTTGTAACTTCAAATATGCGACTGGGCTGGCCGTGGCAGCCACGTTTCTGGCCCTGCCCGGCTCGGCGGTCCCACAGGAAGCCGACGCCAAGCCGGTTCAGCCCGCACCGACGGAACCGGCGGCCAAGACGGTGGATATTGACGTAGCCTCCACCCTCAAGCAGCAGGCCGGCATGTACGGCAGCGAGATGATCGCCGAGAAAATGCCAGTCGCCGGCGTGCACGCCTCGACCATCGCGGAGATCGAGGGCGGCATCGTNACCGCCTGGTTCGGCGGTGCGGACGAAGGCGCNTACGACGTGGTCATCTGGACCTCCCGCAACGAAGGCAGCGGCTGGTCCGCCCCCAAGCCGACCGCCGACGGTGTCGACACCGCCAGGCGCATTCAGTACCCGTGCTGGAACCCGGTGTTGTTCCGGCAATCCAGCGGCACGCTGCTGCTCTTCTACAAGGTCGGCCCCAACCCGAGGCAATGGTGGGGCATGATGAAAAAATCGAATGATGACGGCCAGACCTGGGACAAGCCGATCCGCCTACCAAAAGGCTACGTCGGCCCGGTGAAAAACAAGCCGATCGAGTTGGCCAACGGCACCCTGCTTTGCGGCTCCAGCCTCGAGGANGCCGGCTGGCGTGTCCAGATGGAGCGCTACGTGCAGAACCGGTACTGGAACAAGNCCAAGCCGCTCAACTCCCCGCTCGACTTTGCCGCCATCCAGCCCACCCTGCTCGCCTACCCGGACGGCTCGATCCAGGCGCTTTGCCGCACCAAGTCCGGCCGGCTCACCGACTGCTGGTCGACCGACAACGGCCAGAAATGGACACGCATGAAACGCACCCAGCTGCCCAACCCCAACGCCGGGGCCGACGGCACCGTGCTGGCCGACGGCCGCGCCCTGCTCGTCTACAACCACACCCGGCGCGGACGCTCGCCACTCAACGTCTCCGTCTCGCGGGACGGCAGGGCGTGGGAAGCCGCCCTCGTGCTGGAGAACCAGCCGGGCGAATACTCCTACCCTGCCGTCATCCAGACCAGCGACGGCAATGTGCATGTCACCTACACGCACAACCGCACGAACATCAAGCACGTCGTCATCGACCCGGCCAAGCTGGTCACCCAGCCGATTGTCGAGGGCCAGTGGCCGCAGTGACGCCGCGCTTGGCCAAGCGCACCCTCTCGATCACGGGCTAATGCTAGACCACGCCNCCAGCCCGACCCCCGACGAACTTTGGGACAAGGCGGCGGAGTATCTCGAGGCGAACGAAACCGAGGGAGCACAAAAGAGCCTCCTGCACTGGGCGCTGCTGCTCGACGCCGAAGCCAAGGCCGCCTGGCTTGACCGGCTGCCGGCGCAACTGTCCAACGCCGTCTCGAGCATCATCCGCACCGCCGAGACCCTCTCGGGCAATCCCAACGACACAGCTCTCACCTGGGTCTCCATCGGCCGCACCTGGCTGGAGCGGGAGCAGCCTGAATGGGCGCACGCCTGTTTCGTGAACGCCGCCGCCGCCGCGCCGGACAACGACGAAATGCACCACGAGCTTGGCCTGTCGTGGCATCGAAAGAACGAACCGGGCCAAGCGCTAAACGCCTTTCAACAAGCCGCCAAGCTCAACCCGACCCACGCCGGAACCTGGCACAACCTTGGCCAATGCCACCAACAACTTGGCCAAGCGGGCAAGGCCGTCGAGGCATTCGAGCAGGCGCTTGCCATCGAGCCGGGCCATCCGCTCGCCGGGGTGGAACTGGGCTCGATCTGCTTGGCCAGGCTCGACCTCGCGGGGGCTGAGGCGTTTTTCTCCAGCGTGATCGAGCGCCACCCTGAAGACGCCGCCGCCCACCGCAACCGCGCCGAAGTGCGGCTTTTGCAGGGGCAGTTCCAGCAGGGCTGGATCGATTTCGGCTACCGGTTTCGAACCGGCACTCGCGAATATTACCCACCCGATACCCTTTGGAGAGGCGAATCGATCGCCGACAAAAAACTGCTTGTCCACTTCGAGCAGGGCCTCGGCGACACGATCATGTTCAGCCGGTTCCTGCCGCAGGTGCGGTCGCTCTGCGGCGAACTCGTTTTTAAATGCCAACCGGCGCTGATCACCCTCCTGCGGCAATCGTTCCCGACGATCGAAATCGTTGCCGAGGGCGATGCCCCGGATGACTTCGACCTCCACCTGCCGCTGCTCTCGCTCGGGGAGCGGCTTGGCCTGGACGAGTCCAACCTGCTTGGCGATCGACCTTACCTCACCGCCAACGACCCCGCCACCCTGCCCGACTCCGGTCGACTCCGGGTCGGAGTGGCTTGGGCCGGGAATCCCCATCACACAAAAGACGCCTCCCGCTCCATCGACTGGGAATCGTTCGCCGCACTCACCGGGGTGGACGGCGTCGATTATTTCAGCCTGCAAGTCGGGCCAAGGGCGGACGACTGCCGCGACTCCGGTGTCAGTTCGCTCGACGGCCAATTGAGTGATTGCGCCGCGACGGCCGCGGTCATTCAACAAATCGACCTCGTGATCACAGTCGACACCGCCGTGGCACACCTCGCCGGGGCGCTCGGCAAGCCGGCGTGGGTGCTCGTGACCGCCGTGCCCGACTGGCGCTGGCAGCTGAACCGATCCGGCAGCCCGTGGTATCCGGACATTCGGCTGTATCGGCAGCGCCCCGGTGAAGCGGGCTGGACGGCGACGCTCCAGCGCGTGAGGGGTGACTTGGCCAAGCGCCTGGCCTGAGCCGACCGCTACGTTTGCGGCGGCACGTCCATGCGGAACTCCGGGATGCGCGTGATCACGCTCCGCCCGTTTTCGTCCACGCCAATGTAGCTGCCTGTCGCCACCGCCCAGTCGCCGGCGAACAGGTGAAAGCTGTGGTAGTCGAACGACTCGCCCGGGGCCAACTCCGGGAACATCCCCACGACCCCATCGCCCTCGACCACCGTCTTGTTGCCGTCCGCCTCGTGAACCACCCACTTGCGGCCCTTGATGGTGACGGTGCTTTCGGAGTCGTTGCGGATGGTGATGAAGTAGGCAAAGCAGTGCGGCCGATCCTCCGGCGTGGCCATGTCCGGCTGGTGCAACACCCGATCCACGACCACACTCAACCCGTCCAGTTCAACCATTTCCATGACATGACACCGGCACCCTGCCCGGCACGGCCGGAGCCTACGGCAAGCCCCGCCGGAATCAATCCCGCAGGCGGCGCTGCAGGGTTTCCACCGCGACGCCGGCACGTTAATATCCACCGCATGCGTGACACCGCAACCCGACTCGCACCCGCCCTCCGCCTTGGCCAAGCGCTTGGCCTGGCCATTGCAGCCTTACTGCCGCTTGGCCAAGCGGCCTCGGCCAAGCCGGCGTTTAAGAATGTCGTGCTCATCCTGAGCGATGATCACCGGTACGACTTCCTCGGCTTCCACCCCGATGGGCCGGATTTTCTCGAGACTCCGAACCTCGACCGCATGGCCCGCGAGGGGGCGCATCTGGCCAACGCCTTTGTCACCACCTCGCTCTGTTCGCCCAGCCGCGCCACCATTCTCACCGGCCAATACATGCACCGGCACAAGGTGGTCGACAACCAACGCGCCGTGCCGGAGGGCACCCGGTTTTTTCCGGAGTACCTGCAGGCCGCCGGCATCCGCACCGCATACGTCGGCAAGTGGCACATGGGTCACGACGACGACTCGCCGCGCAAGGGCTTCGGCCATTGGGCCAGCTTCAAGGGCCAGGGCGTCTACTTTGACCCCGAGTTCAACATCAACGGCAAACGAAAAAAGTTCGACGGCTACAACGCCGATGTCACTGCCGATCTTGCGCTCGACTACCTGAAGCAAGCTGGAGGGGAACGGTTCTTTCTACAGGTCGGCTTCAAGGCGGTGCACTACCCCTTCCAACCGGCCAAGCGGCATCACGGCCGGTACGACAAGTTTGACGTGCCCCGACCGCAAACCATGTCTTTGACCGAGCGCAACTATGAGACACAGCCAAACTGGGTGCGCGAACGGCGCTACGGCATCCACGGTATCGACCACATGGAGACCGGCCCGCTGGACAACGACCCGGTGCCGTCACTGCCCGGGCTGTACCGGCGCTTTGCCGAGACGGTGCACGGGCTCGACGAGAACGTCGGCCGCATTTTGGATTACCTCGACGCGTCCGGCTTGGCCAAGGACACGCTCGTGCTATACCTCGGCGACAACGGCTTCGCGCTGGGCGAACACGGTTTTTACGACAAGCGCGATGCGTTCGAGGAGTCGATCCGCATCCCGATGCTCGCCTACGCGCCAGGCCGGATCAAACCCGGCACGACCATTGGCCAAATGGCGCTCAATCTCGACGTGGCGCAGACGGTGTTGCAAGGCATGGGGGTCGCCCAGCCAAGCGGCACGCCGGAGATGTCCGGCCGCTCGCTGCTGCCGCTGCTGCTTGGCCAAGCGGCGGATGGCTGGCGCGAGCATTTCCTATACGAATACCATTGGGAATGGAATTTCCCCGCCACGCCGACCACGCTGGCCATTCGCACCGACCGATACAAATACGTCTATTATCACGGGGTTTGGGACAAAAACGGGCTGTACCACCTGCCGTCGGACCCACACGAACGGCACAATCTGATTCGCGTTCCGGCCTTCGCTGAACTGGCCGAAAAACTCAAAAACCAACTGTTCACCGAGCTGGGTGAGATGGACGGCCTGACCATGCCGATTCGGCCGCCGAAGGATTTTCAGTTTTACGATCGCAAGCTCCGGCGTTGACCCGGCGCTTGGCTTTCATAAACTCCCCGACCCGATTTGAACCATGAGCAACGACTCCAAAACAAACGTCTTCCCGCCAAGCGCCGAGACCTCGGCCAACGCGCACATCTCCTCCCTTGAGCAGTACCGCGAAATATACGACCGATCGATCAACGACCCGGACGGATTCTGGACTGAACATGCCGAGCGCCTGCATTGGAACGAAAAATGGCACACGCTGCATAAGTCCGATTATTCCAAAGCGGAGATCCAATGGTTCATCGGTGGCAAACTCAACGCCTGCTACAACTGCATCGACCGCCACGTGGACGATGGCCACGGCGACGACACCGCCCTCATTTGGGAAGGCAACGACCCGAACGAAAACCGCACCTACACCTACGCACAACTGCAGGTCGAGGTGCAGAAGGCCGCCAATGCGCTGAAAGACTTGGGTATCGAAAAAGGCGACCGCGTTTGCATCTACATGCAGATGATCCCGGAGTTGACCATCGCGATGCTCGCCTGCGCGCGGATCGGCGCGGTGCACTCGATCGTCTTCGGTGCGTTCAGCGCGGACAGCCTCGTCACACGCATCAACGACTCCGAGTGCAAGGCCATCATCACGCAGGACACCGGCGTGCGCGGCACCAAGCTCGACATCCCGATGAAGGCCAACGCCGACAAGGCCGTCGAAAGCACACCGTCCATCGAGAAAATTCTCGTCGTTCAGCGCACCGGCACCGAGGTCAACATGACCGACGGACGCGACGTCTGGTGGCACGAGGCCTGCGAGGCAGCCGACCCCGTCTGCCCGGCCGAGCCGATGGATGCCGAGGATCCACTTTTCATCCTGTACACCTCCGGCAGCACCGGCAAACCGAAGGGTGTGCTGCACACCACCGGCGGCTACCTCACCTACGCCGCCACGACGCACCACTACATTTTCGACTACCACCCCGGAGACGTCTACTGGTGCACGGCCGACATCGGCTGGATCACCGGGCACACCTACATCGTCTACGGGCCGATGGCCAACCGCGCCATCACGATGATGTACGAAGGCGTGCCGAACTACCCGGACTTTGGCCGTTTTTGGGAGATCGTGGCCAAGCACAAGGTGAACATTTTTTACACAGCCCCCACCGCCCTACGCGCCTTGATGAAGGAAGGCGACGCTTGGCCAAGCGCACACGACCTCTCCAGCCTGCGCCTGCTTGGCACTGTCGGCGAACCGATCAAGTCGCCCGAATGGACGTGGTACCACAAGGTCGTCGGCAAGGGAAAATGCCCCATCGTCGACACGTGGTGGCAAACCGAGACCGGCGGCATTCTCATTTCACCGCTGCCGGGTGCCACGCCCACCAAGCCCGGCTCGGCGACTCTGCCCTTTTTCGGCGTCAAGCCGGCACTGGTCGATGACGAGGGCAACATCATCGACGGCAACGGCGTCTCCGGCAACCTCTGCATGCTTGAGACGTGGCCCGGCCAGATGCGCGGCGTGTACGGGGATCATCAACGATTTTTCGACACCTACTTTGCACGGTTCCCCGGCAAGTATTTCAGCGGGGACGGCTGTCGGCGCGACGAGGACGGCTACTACTGGATCACCGGCCGCGTCGATGACGTGATCATCGTCAGCGGCCACAACCTAGGCACCGCCGAGATCGAGGGTGCCATCGGCGGCCACCCGGCCGTGGCCGAGGCGGCAGTCGTCGGCTACGAGCACGACATCAAGGGCAACGCCATTTACGCCTACGTCACGCTCAAGACCGGAGAGGAAGTCACCGACACGACGGCCAGCGAGATCGTGAAACAGGTTCGCGCTGACATCGGCCCGCACGCTTCGCCGGAGAAAATACAGTTTACCCCCGGTCTACCCAAGACCCGTAGCGGCAAGATCATGCGACGCATCCTGCGCAAGATCGCCGAGGGCGACACCGGCAACCTCGGTGACACGAGCACCCTCGCCGACCCCGCCGTGGTCGACTCCCTCGTCGCCGGCCGGGTCGAGTAACTTTTTATCTGCGTTCAATTCCCCGAGAGCAGTTTGCGGATGCCATTCATCAGCACCGTCTCCACCTCGGGGCCGACGTTGGAGGAGCGCGGCTGGGTCTCGTAGCCGCCCTCGAAATAGGCGCGCTCGGTGCCGATGTAAAACGGCCCGTAATCGCCGTAGGCAGCCATCGCGACATTGAGTTTCGGGCGCATCCGCTTGGCGGCCAACTGGTACTCGACGAACAATTCACCCGGCATGTGCAGCACCCGCACGTCTCCAATGGCCAGTTGGGTGAGTTCGGTTTTGTGGCCGGAGCGACTTCGCTGCATAAAGGCCAAGCGCTCCGCCGCCGGCACGGCGAGCGGCGGCACCGAGCCCTTGGCCAAGTCGGCCTTTAGCTTGGCTTCGTCCAGATGTTTGGCCAACGGCAATGCCACCGGCACGACGCTCCAGCGGAGGTCGCTTGGCTGAACGGTAAACTTGTGTGTGCTGTCGAAGGCCTGCTTCATTCCGTCGGCCAAGCGCTGGGCCAACACCACCCGGTTTTTGTGAGAGCCGTCGTTGTATTTGCCGGCGCCGATGTTGCCGCCCGCGCCGTTGAAGTGAACGTGCAGCGCCGATGACACCGATTGCTGGCGCATGAACCGCGCGATGCCGGGGAAGTCCGGGCTCGGAATGCCAACGCGGTAGTAGCTTTGCGGATGGCAGGCGTAATAGCTCAGCACCGCCAGCGGCGTGTCGTCGTTCCAGAATGTCAGCATCGACAGCTCGGGATCGATCACCCCCTCCGGTTCGGCTCGCAACTTGGGATCCGCGCAGCTCGTGTATCGCACGGCGCGCACCTTGCCGTCCGGCCCGAAGATGCGGCGGTTGGAGGCGACCCGTTTCACCTTCGCCACGCCCCAGCCGCAATGGGTCACCGGCTTGGCCTTGGCCAGCGAGGCTTCCACCGCGGCGGCCGCCTTGGCCAAGGTTCGACGGCAAAAATCGCCGTAAAGCCGGCCGAGGTGCCTGGCCTTGGCCTGCTTGAGCAGCCGCTCCGCAGTGAAATCGCAGGTCGGCGCATCGTGCTGGTGCAGCGTATGCACGGCGACACGCTCGGGTGTCGTGCCGGCGGCCTTGGCCAAGCGCTCGCGAAACACGTCGTGCGCCTCGTTGGCAATACCCAGCCAGTCGACGGCGCACAACACGATNGGCTCCGCTTGGCCAAGCAGCACGACGCCACGGCATCGCAGCGTCATCGCGTCCAGCCGCACCACCGGGTCGTATGCCATCATGTGCCCAAGCGGCGGGGTGGCATCGACGTCGAACGTGGCCACGCGCAGTGGTTCATTCGCGGTGGCAGTTACGCCGAACGCAATCGTGCAAAGAATCGCCATCGCAAACCGCACGGCGATCGGACTGCTCATGGGTCGTCGCCGCGTCACTTGTGCTTGGCCGCCGTGGCCCCGTTGCGAACCAGCATTCCGGCGATCGCCTTCCGGACAGACCGTTCCTCGTCGCTGGTCTCGGGATCGTTCTTCAGCACGATGTCGAGCGCGGTCAATCCGTCGGCGCGCTTGGCATTGATGGTCGCGCCCTCGGCCACAAGCAGTTCCGCGACCGACTGGTGACCGGACGAAACAGCGCAATGCAGCGGCGTTGGCTTGAGCGGGTCTTCCGCATCCGGGTCGTTTAGGTTGAACCCGGCGTCGATCTGACCGCGCACCGCCTCAACATTGCCGTCGCGTGCCGCGTCCCAGATTGAAATTCCCGGTGACGGAGGAGGCGGCTCCTGCTGGATGACCTTGGCCACCGGTTGGACTACCACCGGCTCGGCGGTCGGTGACTCGGCAGGCTGTGGTGGTGGTGCGGTTTCGCGACCACACCCGGCCGCGATAATTACAGCGAACAAGCTGAACAGTTTTCTCATCTTTGGCTTCGGAAAGCCTATCCGCCCACCGGGAACATGCAATCCGAAATCTGTTTACCACAATGGCCAAGGGCTTGGCCTAGCGGAAACACTTGCCGAGGCGGGCGTTGTCCTGTATGCTGTCCGCCGCTTTTTTTTATGAGTAAAGAACCCCTTCGAGTTGCGGTGACCGGTGCGGCCGGTCAGATCGGTTATGCCTTGTTGTTCCGGATTGCCTCCGGCCAGATGTTCGGCCCCAGCCAGCCGGTGATTCTTCATTTGATCGAGATCGAGCCGGCCCTGCCCGCCCTCGAGGGCGTCTGCATGGAGCTGGACGATTGCGCCTTCCCGCTGCTCAAGGGCACCGTGGCCACGGCCGACCTGAACGCCGGGTTCAATGGGGTCAACTGGGCGCTACTCGTCGGCAGCGTGCCCCGCAAACAGGGCATGGAACGCGGCGACCTGCTCGGCATCAACGGCAAGATTTTCACCGGCCAGGGCCAGGCGATCCAAAACAACGGTGCCAGCGATGTCCGCACCCTCGTCGTCGGCAACCCGTGCAACACCAACTGCCTCATCGCCATGAACAACGCGCCGGATGTGCCGCGTGATCGGTGGTTCGCCATGACGCGCCTCGACGAGAACCGCGCCAAGACGCAGCTCGCGCAGAAGGCCGGCGTCGACGTGACTGCGGTATCCAACATGGCGGTCTGGGGCAACCACTCCGCCACGCAGTACCCGGACTTCACGAACGCCAAGATCAATGGCCAAGCCGCAGCGGACACGATCAGCGACCGCGACTGGCTCGAAGGCGATTTTCTCAAGACCGTGCAGCAGCGTGGCGCAGCAATCATCAAGGCGCGCGGCGCCTCGAGCGCGGCCAGCGCGGCCAACGCGGTGGTCGATTCGGTCGGCTCCATTATCAACCCGACTGCCGGCGGGGATTTCCACAGCGTCTGCCTCTGCTCCGATGGTAGCTATGGGGTCGATGAGGGGCTGATCTCCTCCTTCCCGGTTCGCAACGTCGCCGGGCAGTTTGACATCGTACAGGGCGTCCAACTCGATGGCTTCAGCCAAGGCAAACTCGACGCCACGGTGAATGAACTGAAGGAGGAGCGGGACATGGTCAGCGACCTCCTCCCGGGTTGATCGATGGCTGATCAACCGGAATCCCCACTCAGCGCGTACATCGACCACACCCTACTCAGCCCCAACGCCACTGCCGGGGACATCGAAAAACTGTGCTCCGAAGCAATTGATCACCAATTATTTGCGGTATGCATCAACGGCTGCTGGGTGCAACATGCGTGGAACTATCTGGCCGATTCGGATGTGACCATCGCCACCGTGGTCGGCTTTCCGTTTGGCGCAAGTGATTCTGACTCAAAGCGTTATGAAACCGAGGCGGCCGTGGACAATGGCGCCCACGAGATTGACATGGTAATGAACCTCGGTCGGTTCATCGATGGCGATCACCGGTATATTGTCCGGGAAATCCGGGATGTCATCGAGGCGGCGGACGATCGGCGGGTGAAAGTCATCATCGAAACCGGCCATTTCAGCGACGAACAAATCGCTACGGCCTGCCGATTGGCGGTCGAAGCCGAAGCGCACTTCGTCAAGACAAGCACCGGCTTCGGGCCCGGCGGGGCGACAGTCGAGCATGTCCGGCTCATGCGCGAGACTGTGAACCAACGGGCCGGCGTGAAGGCATCCGGCGGCATCCGCGACCGGGAAACCGCGCTCGCGATGATCGAGGCCGGGGCCACCCGCATCGGAACCTCATCCGGCGTGACCATTGCCGGAGGTTGATTGTCACGGTTATCCACGCGAATCACCCCGCAAACTCCCCGGCCATTCACCGCGTATTCACAGCCGCCGGGGTACTGTGAATAACAAAAGAGCGCTGTGAACATATTTCACTTGGAAAGGCTCCGGCCATGGAGTAGATTCGTCGGGTTGACGTAACCGGATTCGTGAAGAGAATCGTTTACACTTTTGTTTCCGCCTGCAGCCGTTTGTTTTCCACCCGGCGCCCGCCTCTGTCCTCCTCGCGCCTGATGAGCATGTACCTGAGTCAGGCCAACAGCAAAACAATCTACACGCCCCGGTTTCAGGAAACACGCACCCGCCGTAACGGCAAATACGGTCACGTCCGCACCCACTNACCCGGCCGCTTGGCCAAGCGGCCGGTTCATCGGCTCACTTCCCAGTAAAGTCCCACACGAGGTTGGCTCCCGCATCCTGCCGCAGGATAGACGCGGCTGACTGCGCGTCCACGCGGCCATCGGCCATCATGAGGTTGCTCCGGCCCGTGTCATCGCCGTTGGCCCCGTGCCGCGCCAGCACCGGCTTGAGTTGGCTGGGCAGTTTGCCGCTCATCTCCGCGACGAGATCGCGATCGGAGACCAACGGCGTGGAGCGCCGGGAATCGAACCGGTTCTGTTTGCCGTTCCTCGGGCTAAAGACGTATCCACGATACTTCTTTTCCCTTGGCCCGCTTGGCGTGTCGGCAAACAACACGGCCAGGCTTGGCTCCGGCACGGACACCAGTTTCGGCTTGTTCGTCGCGCCCTCCACCCCTCGTGGGTCGTATGACATCGACCCGTTGTACCCGATCGGGTGCCAACTGCGGTTGGCCCAATCCCCGCCAAACCGAGCCCCGGGCGCAGACGGGCATAGAAACACCTCACTACTGCCGAGGAACCGTTCCAGTGCCGTCACCCAGATGCGATTCGGCGACAGTTCCGGCTGGGCAAAGTTCGTAGCGATCGGGAGTGCGCCGTCGAGTTCGTCGGCGTGCATCATGACGCCCATGCCGATCTGCCGCATGTTGGACGCGCACTGGATCGATTTCGACTTCGCCTTGGCCTTGCCCAGAACCGGCAGAAGCATGCCCGCAAGCAACGCGATGATGGCGATCACCACCAACAACTCGATCAGCGTAAACGCCCTGTCGCCGCGCGGTTTCATCGCTTGGCCAAGCGCAACGAGCGCACGCTGATATCCCTTTCCATTTCCGACCCAATCCCGCCCAGCGCGGCGCGCAGCGACCGCGACACCGTGCGCGCCGGGGGAANCGCCTTGTCGCCCAGCACCATCACCCGGTTGTAAAAGCTCTCGAACGAAATCTGCACGCCGTACCCGAACGGTTCACAGACCTTGGCCATCATCCCCGACCACGATTGATTGTCCGGTGGCAGCAGGTTGAANACNGCAAGCCCCCCCGGTTTCAGTCTCGAGCNGATCAACGCCGGCAGCGTGTCGACGGAGACATCCGGCTTGAACACATCACCATCCCGGCCGACGGATAAATCCTCCACCAACAAATCAAACCGGCCTCGCTCCGAGCGCAGCCACCCGGCCGCGTCCGCCTGCGCGAACCGCACCTCCCCCATCCACCCGGAACTCAAGTCGAAAAAGAGATCGTAGCCTGCGCGGTCCAGATCCACGCCGGCGATGTTTTGTCTGCCGCCCATCGCGCGGAGCGGAGCAATCATCCCTCCCCCGGCGAAACCCAGCAGGCCCACCCGGCCGGTCGGCGAAAATTGGTGAACGCAGGCCGCCAAGACATCGAACACGCTGTCGGTCGCCCCGGGTGACGCGAGCANCTCACTGAGCACCGAGCCGTTCTGCACCAGCCGCGCCCCGCGCCGGGTTCGCTCGACCGCCGGACTGGCTCCTCCACCGCGTCCCGGCAATCCGGGAAACAGCGCGGCTACTGCCTGGGCAAGCCGCGCTCGTCCCATTCCTGCTTGGAGACGGTTTTGCCACCCTGCCAGGTGGCCTCGGACTGTTTTTGACCGTTGGGATGCCAGCGCGTCTCGACACCGTTCAACTGGCCGTTGACGTANGTTTGCTCCGACCACTTGCTGCCNTCNNCNCGCCANATNNTCCATTGNCCNTCGGCCCGGCCNTCGACGTAGTTGACCGGTNCGNAACCGNTNNCCGTTCTCGTGNNAANAGGTCCAGANNCCCTGCTGTTTGCCNTNGACGAANGTGCCCCTCGACNGACTTTGTTGCCGNTGTCNTGNTGATCGACAAACTGNCCNTNGAACGGNGAACCCNCNGCGAGGTANTNGCCGTTNTCCCNCGTCAAATTGCCCTCGCCCTCCACCTTGGCTGGCTTTGCGGACTCCTTCGGCGCGACGGTTTCAGTGGATTGCGGCTTGGCGGTCGACTCTGGAGCGGGAGTCGGCTTGGCCTCGGGCTGACCCGCCTTGGGTTGCTGGCCAAGCGTCAGCTTGCCCGGCTGTTGAATCTTCGGCCCGGGCGGATCCCCCTTGGCCACTGGCGTGACGGTGACGTTGTCCGGTTGTGCCGGCTTGGGCGCATCCGCCGCAGCCGACTCGTCCTGCGGCGAACCGCCGCCACAGCCAATCAGCACCGCCGCCACCGACAATAAAACTGCGCTTCCCTTCATCGGCGAGAGCAAACCACAGGCCCGCCCCGGTGACAAAACCATTTGTTGCCAAGCCGCCGGCTTGACCGTACTTTCCCGCCCTTGGCTGTGGCGGAAAACCAGCCCGGCGCGACCGCGCCCCCAAAACCGCATGACATCCTTTTCATCACTGGACGAAGCCTGCGACGCCGTCCGCGCGTTCATTCGGCGCTGCGTCGACGACCCGCGCACAGGCGGGTTCAACGAACTCGCGCTTGGCCTGTTCGCGTTTCAATTCGCGCACAACACCCCGTACGCCAACCTGTGCCGGGGGGAAGGCCGCACGCCGGGAACCGTCACCGACTGGCGCGACATCCCGGCAGTGCCGACGCGCGCATTCAAGTCGCTCGACCTGACCGTGCTGCCGGAGGCCAAACGCGAAACGGTCTTCCGCTCTAGCGGCACAACTCAAACCAACCGCAGCCGTCACTATCACAACCGTTCCACCCTCGCGCTGTATCACGCCTCGCTTTGGCACTGGTTTGCCCGGCACCTGATCGACGACTCGCCGAACCGGCTGTTGTTTTTGTTGCCCACGCTTGGCCAAGCGCCGGAGTCGTCGCTGGCGCACATGATGGATGCCGTGGCCAAGCGCTTGGCCAAGCGCGATCGCTGCTTCGCCGCCGACGGCCAATGGCGGCTCGATGCCCAGGCGGTTGTCGACTTTCTGCATGACTGCGCCACGCAAAACGAACCGGTCACGATTCTCGGCACCGCGTTTTCGTTCGTGCACCTGCTGGATCAACTCGACAACAACGCGCTGGAGTTCCAACTGCCAAGCGGCTCGGCGGCGATGGAGACCGGGGGCTACAAGGGCCGCGCGCGCGACGTGTCCAAGGCTGAACTGCATCGGGTCATCACCGACAGACTCGGCATCCCGGCGCGGCGCACCCTCTCCGAATACGGCATGTGCGAATTGAGTTCGCAGGCGTATGACGGCACACTGGGCCAAGCGAACGCCGCTCCCCGCCTGTTTCGGTTTCCGCCGTGGGCACGCGCCCGAGTCGTCTCCCCGGAGACAATGCGGGAGGCCGCGCTTGGCCAAGCGGGGCTGTTGCAGGTCACCGACCTGGCCAACGCCGGCTCGGTGCTCAGTCTCCAGACGGAAGACCTGGCCAAGCGCCATGAGGACGGATTTGAACTGCTCGGCCGGGCCGGACTGGCGGAGCCGCGCGGCTGTTCGCTGATGAACTTTAACCATGCCTGAAACTTCGCTGGACTATTTTTTGGCCGACAAGCCGGGCGCGGAACTGACCGCCACGCTGGTCACGGAGGCGTGCCAGACGCTGCGCCACAACCGCAACGACTACCTCGCGCAAGTCGGCAACGAGCCGATCATCGCGAAGCTCACCGAGGTCGCCGGCCTGTGGCGCTCGCCCGATTACGAGCTGCGAAAAATCGCCCTTGCCGCCGGCCCGGAGGAAACCGGCTTCCCGCCCGAGGTGCTCGCCGCCGGGCTGGACGCCTGTTTCGCCGACTGGACGCAGGAGAAATTCTTCATGCTGCTGGCGCAGGAATTCGGCGACGCCACCCGCCTGCAGTCGTTCGCCAGCCAGCCGAACCAGACGCTCTCGATGATCCACGGCCCGCAACTGCTCGCGCACATCGCGCCGGGCAACCTGCCGGTGCCGGTGTTCCAGTCAATCGCGTTCGGGCTCCTGCTGCGCTCGGCGCAGTTCGTCAAGTGCGCCTCCGGCAAGTCACTGCTGCCGCGCCTCTTTGGGCACTCGCTGCACACCGTCGAGCCGGGATTGGCGGCGTCGCTCGAAATCGCCGAGTGGAAGGGCGGCAGCGAGCCGCTCGAGTCGGCGCTGGTTGCCGAGGCCGACTGCGTGATGGCCAGCGGCAGCGACGAGACGATCCTCGCCACCCGCCAACGACTGCCGTTGGCCAAGCGGCTGGTCGGCTACGGGCATCGCGTCAGTTTTGGCTATGTGGAGAAACTGGCCTGCGAGGTGATGGGTACGCAGGCGATCCTCTCGCGCGCGGTCGACGATGTCGTCGCATGGAACCAACACGGCTGCCTGTCGCCGCACGTGATCTACGTCGAGCAATTTGGCAGCCTCAAGCCAGAGCGCTTCGCAGAGATGCTCGCGGAGGAACTAGAGGCGCGCAACGAGACGATGCCGCGGGGGCCGATCTCGACGGAGGAAGCGGCGGCGATCTCCACGGCCCGGCGCTTTTACAAGATCCGCTCGGCCAACAATGTCGGCGCGCTGCTTTGGGAGAGCGAAGAGTCAACCGACTGGACCGTGGTGTACGAGGACGAGAAACAATTCCAGGCCTCGCCGCTCAACCGGTTCATCTACGTCAAGCCGATCGAGCAGCTCGAGGAGGCGCTGCACGTTCTGGAGCCGATCCGCGAGTCGGTGTCCACCGTCGGCATCGCCGCCAGCGAGGCGCGCATGAGGGAATTGGCAGTGCCGCTGGCTCAATGGGGCGTGCCGCGGATTTGTCCGCTTGGCCAGATGCAGCGTCCGCCGCTGGCCTGGCGGCACGACGGCCGACCGCCGTTGGGCGAGCTGATTCGCTGGAGTGATCTCGAGACCGCGTAAACGACTCATGGAACTCAGGAAAATATTTCAATTTGAAGCCGCCCACCTGCTCCCGCACCTGCCTGAGGATCACAAATGCCGGCGCCTGCACGGCCACAGCTTCAAGGCGGAGATTGTCGTGGAGGGCGACTGTGATTCCACGCTCGGCTGGGTGATCGATTACGCCGACATCACGGCGGCGTTCAAGCCGCTCTGGGAGCAGCTTGACCATCATTATCTCAACGAGATCGACGGCCTCGAGAATCCCACCAGCGAGAATCTCGCGGTGTGGATTTGGGAGCGCTTGAAGCCCAACCTGCCGCTGTTAACCGCCGTGGAAGTGGCGGAAACCTGCACCGCCCGGTGCGTTTACCGGGGAAAATGACCGCTTGGCCAATTGGCCCCGAAAAAACCGTTGCACCGAAAACCGGTTTACATTAAGTTTCCCAACCCGCCCAAGGGGAATTCAATCGATTTCACAAGATGAGTGACAAAGAAAAAAATGCGCCTGCCAAGGGCTTGGAGGGCGTCGTCGCCGCCACGACAAAACTCAGCAGCGTCCGCGGCCTCGACGGGGAGCTAATCTACCGCGGCTACAACATCAACGAGCTGGCCGGCAAAGCGACCTACGAGGAAGTCGTGCACCTTCTCCATCGCGGCAAACTGCCGAACCAGACCGAACTGGACGGGCTCAAGGCGGAGCTGGCCGCCGCACGCGAACTGCCCGGTGGCGTCGTGGACCTGATACGGAACCTGCCAAAGGAAGCCTCGCCGATGCGCGCCATCCGCACCGTGGTGTCCGCCCTCGCCTGCTACGAGCAGCCCGAGTCGCAGGACTCCATTGAGGATCAGGCCGAGCGGGCCATCAAACTCATCGCGCAGGTACCGGTCATCACCGCCTACTTTCATCTGGCCCGGCAGGACAAGCCATTGCCCGATTCCGATCCGACCCTTGGCGAGGCGGCAAACTTCCTCTACCTCATCGACGGCGAAAAACCGATCGAGGAAAAGGAAAAGACCATCGACATGTGCTACATCCTGCACGCCGATCATGGCATGAACGCCTCGACCTTCTCGTCTCGCGTCACCATCGCCACGCTCAGCGGCATGTACTCCGCCATCACCTCCGCCATCGGCACGCTCAAGGGGCCGCTGCACGGCGGCGCGAACGAGGGCGTGATCAAGATGCTGCAGGAGATTGGCAGCGTCGACAAGGTGGACGACTACGTCGCCGACTGCCTGAAGAACAAAAAGAAAATCATGGGCATCGGCCACCGCGTCTACAAGGTGCTCGACCCGCGCGCGCCACACCTGCAGCGCATGGCACAGCAGCTCAGCGGCAAGCTCGGCGAAACCAAGTGGCTCGACATGAGCGAGCGCATCGCCGAGATCATGATCCGCGAAAAGAACCTCTACCCCAACGTCGATTTCTACTCCGCCACGGTCTACTACTCGCTCGGCATCCCGACCGACCTGTTCACCCCGCTCTTCGCGATCGCCCGCACTTCCGGCTGGACCGCCCACGTACTCGAGCAACTGGCCGACAACCGCCTCATCCGCCCAAGCGGAGTCTACGAAGGCCCCGACGACCTCAAGTACCAGCCCATCGGCGACCGCTAGGCCCGAGCGCTTGGCCAAGCGGGTGCTTGGGTGGCAATGGTTTTGTGAGTCGACAATGCGCTGGCCATGGCGCGGCGGGATAATTATTTTGTCTCATCGCGGATGCGGGACTGTAACCATTTGCGTTATGATATTCATACGGCTGACAGAACGTTTCCTTCAAAAATCAATCCCATGAAAATCAATAAACGCACTCACACCCGAATTGCCGTATTAATCGCCTTGGCTTTAGGGCTGTTGCACTTGGGCCATGCCCCGGCGCTGGCGGAGACCGAGGACACCAAGGCTGAAAAGAAGACCGATCCGGAAACCAAGGTGATCCACCACCTCACCTTGCGTGGACTGTACTCGGAGCGTCCCACCGGCATGTCGCTGGACCTCACCTCGCTGGTGATGGGCGGCGGCCTGGGTTCGAAATCGTACTTCAAACTGGCGGACCACATCGACNGCCTGGCCAAGGCGGGGGAAGTCGATGCCTTTGTGCTCGACCTGTCGCAGCCTTTTTCGTTGGGACGGGTGAACATTCACGATTTCAGCCGGCGCATCGCCGGACTGAAGGAAGCCGGCATCCGCACCTTCGCGTGGGTGGGGTCAATGGACACGCCGGTGCTGTGCGTGGCGTCGATGTGCGATGAGATTTACATGGCCAAGGACGGCATGGTCGACATCCCATCGGCCACGATGAGCCACACGTTTTTCAAGGATCTCTTCAACCTGCTGGGCGTGAACGTGACGGCCATCCGTGCGGGTGATTTCAAGGGTGCGGTGGAGCCGTACACGCGCGCGTCGATGTCCGTGCACCTGCGGAAGCATTACGAGAAACTGCTCACCTCGATGAACGACGCCTCGGTGGCGCAGATCGCCGCAGGCCGCAAACTCTCGAGTGAGGTCGTACGGCAACTGCAGCAAAACCGGTTGATGCAACCGGCCGCTGCGCAGAAAAACGGGTTGCTGGACAAACTGGTGGATCCGGGACGCATGCGCGAGTCGGTGGCCAAGGCCGTGGGTGGCACAGTGGAATGGACTGAACCGAAAAAGCCCAAGCCCAAGTCGTTCGGCTTATCAGATATTTTCAAGGCGTTGGCCGGCGGCGGCAACAAAACCGCCAAGCAGATTAAACCGACGGTGGTGGTGTTTCATCTCAACGGCGAAATTGTTGACGGCCACAAGCCCAGTTCCGGCCAGATTGTTGACGGTCCCACGGTGAAGGCACTCGACGACCTGCGCGGGGATGAGCAGGTGAAGGCCGTTGTGGTGCGTATTGATTCACCCGGCGGCAGTGCCACTGCCAGCGAAAACATCCGCGTGGCGCTCGACAAGTTGGCCGAACAGAAACCGGTTGTCTTTTCGATGGCCGGCGTGGCCGCATCCGGCGGTTACCTCGTGGCCTGTCTGGATGCGCCGATTTTTGCCGACGCCGACACCATCACCGGATCGATCGGGGTGTTCGGCATGTCGATCGAGTTCGATTCGCTATTGCGTCGAGTGGGAGTGAACATGGAAACCGTGGCCATCGACGAAGCCGCACGCCAACTGCAACTCGGCAAGCCGTGGTCCGACGAGGAATTGGCCAAACTGCAGGTTCATGTGGACGCCACGTACGACCTGTTCCTGAATCGCGTGAGCCAAGCGCGCGGTGTGCCCGTCGAGAAGCTCAAGTCACTGGCCGGCGGCCGCGTGTGGACCGGTGCACAGGCCAAGGCACTCGGGTTGGTGGATCACCTTGGCGGCCTTCACGCCAGCCTCAAGGCGGTCCGCGCAAAGGCCAAGCTGGGCGTGGACGAAGAGGTGGAAATCAAGCACCTGCCCAAGGCGCGCACGGGCCTCGACCTTTCCGGGCTACTGGGCGACGACGATGAAGTCATTTTCACCGACTTGCCGCGTCAACTTGCCAAGCTCAACGCGCTGGGCATCGACACCCGGTCCATCGAATTCCTGCTACGCCACGCCCGCCCCAGCAAGACCGAACCAAAGGTCATGAAAACGTGGATGTTGCATCCGATGAACTTTCGGATTCGATAATCCGGCGGCAGCGCCTTATTCTCCGGGCGCACCAGTCTGTCCATGCTATTTTGTCGCACTTTATTACTGAGCCTTTGCGCCGTTTCGATGGCGACTGGCGCCGCGCGGGGGGACTCGTCGCCGGCGCTCGAGTCGATTCGCATCCCCGCCGCCGCTAATTCATTGGCACCCAACCTGTGTGTCGTCGGTGACGGTTTTGCCCTGAGTTGGATCGAGCGTCACGCCGACAAGTCAGCCCGTTTTCGTGTTGCCCTTTGGAACGGAAAATCCTTCGGCGAAGCCCGAACCATCGCCACCTCCAAACAAATGTTCGCCAACTGGGCCGATATCCCGTCGGTTATCGAGGCGCCCTCGGGCGATCTGTACGCGCACTGGCTCGAACGCATCAGCAGCCAAACCTACGCCTACGGCATCCGCATCACGCGCTCCACTGACCGCGGCAAGACCTGTCATCCAATGGGTTGGCTGCACAAAGACACCAGCCCCACCGAGCATGGCTTTGTCTCATTCGCCCCCGACGAAAAACACCTGCGCGCCTTTTGGTTGGACGGCCGCGCGATGGCTAAGGAAGGCGGCAAGATGGCGCTCCGAACCGCCTTGCTAACAGGCGACAAAATCAAGGACGAACGCGTGCTCGATGACGATGTCTGCACCTGCTGCCCCACCGCTGCCGTGCCATCTCCCGAAGGCCCAATCGTCGTTTACCGCGACCGTTCGCCCAAGCAAATCCGCGACATCGCCTTCACCCGGCGCACCGCCTCCGGCTGGACGCCTCCCGCGCTCATCCATGCCGACAACTGGATTTTCCCCGCCTGCCCCGTCAACGGTGCCAGCCTTGCCATCCACGGCCGCCACTTTGCCCTGAGCCGCTACACGGCTGTCCACAATATGCCGCAGGTTATTCTCCGCTTGGCCAACGGCAACCTCAACTCAGGCCAAGACCTCGTGCTCGACGCCCACAACCCCATCGGTCGCTGCTGCACCGTCTGCACCAAGGACGCCAGCTTCACCGTCTGGATTGGGCAAAACAAAACCGAAGCCATCCTTCAACTCGCCCAGGTTTCCCACGCCGGAAAAAAAATCCGCCGGACCACCCTCACCTCCATCGACGCCGGCCGCACCAGCGGCATGCCCCGCTCCGTCATTAGCGGCAACCACCTGTGGATCACCTGGACTGACAGGGACCGCGTCCAACTCGGTCGCGTAAAAATCACGACCACCTCAAAATAGGACGAACCGTCAAGCGCGGCTCAGGCGAATCTGTTCACCCCGCTCTTCGCGATCGCCCGCACGTCCAGCTGGACCGCCCACGTACTCGAGCAACTGGCCGACAACCGCCTCATCCGCCCAAGCGGAGTGTACGAAGGCCCCGACGACCTNAAGTACCAGCCCATCGGCGACCGCTAAAGCCAAGCGCTTGGCCAAGCAGGTGCTTACTTTTTCAACCGTTCCAAAAACGCGCGACAGGAGAAGGCGACGAACATGGCGAGGTCTTTGTCGCCGGGGAGCACTACTGTCGCCGGCGTGTCCGGGGGACGGATTTTATTGGCACGCCTGAGGGTTAACGCCATTGCATTTTTTGCCCCTGCTGCCGGGACGCCCAACAGTTCGATCGTGCGGACCGCGTGAGTCACGACGATGAGGTTTTCGTGTTGCGTCGCGTTCATCAGCGGCGGAAGCGCGTTGGCGAGATCGCCATGTGTCGCTAGAGCGTTGGCCATCTCGATCCGCGCCGCCATCGACGGGTCATTGAGTTTCCGTCGCAATACGCGCTTGGCCAAGCCGGAGATTTTCGGCCTCACAGCCAGACCGATCGCTCCCCAATAACGAATTGTCGGATTGGCTGATTCCAGATGACTCAAAAACTCTCTCTCACTGGCTAAGCCCACTTGGGCGGCGGCTTGATGGATGCTGTCCAATGGCACCCTGCCCGCTTGGCCAAGCTCCCAGCCGGTGTGCTTGTCAAACAGTTTCCAAGCCTCGCTTTCGGGCAGGAAACCAAGGTCGGCTGTGTCGGTGATGTGCCGAATATGCTCAGCACGCAAACGATCCAGCACATTCCGGTGCTTTCGTGAGCGTGCCAGATTGTTCAGGTTCTGCGGGTCGGTTTGGCAGTCGTACAGTTCCTCGACCGGTCGGGTGGGGCCCGCGAAGTGCCTTTGAGCGTCAGTCATTTTCTCTCGCATCGCCAAGCGATAAAACTCGTGGCGGATCTCGCCGCTGTCGGGCCAGGCGGTGGGTTGGTTGTAGCCGAGGTGCGGCATGTAGTTGCGGATGTACAGGTAACGCGCATCGCGTACTGAGCGGGCGAGGTCGCGCACTTCATCGACGCGATCGCGGTGGCCGTAGACGTAGCGGCGCGGCGCGGCAGCGTTGGGGCCTAGGAAGGGCTCGCCCTGCATGGCCTTGGGGATCGGCTGGCCGAGTAGGTNTAGCACAGTGGGCGCATAATCGACGAAACTGACGAGGCGGTCGGTGGTACTGCCCGGTTTGCTGGGGGCGAGGTGCTGCCATTTCTTGGGGAAACGAATGATGAGAGGCACGTGCATGCCGCTGTCGAGCAGGGCGCGCTTGTGGCGGGGCATGCCACTACCGTGATCGCTGTAAAAGAACACGATCGTATTTTCTGCGAGACCGTCCTCTTCGAGTTGCTTGAGGATCGTGCCCACCTGTAGATCCATCGCCGTCACGCAATCGTAAAAGCGCGCCAGCTCACGCCGGATCAACGGCGTATCCGGATAATACGGCGGCACGGGCACCTTGTCCGGGTCATGAATGTCACCCGGCGACAGCGTGCTTTGCACCTCCTCCTTGAACCGTGTGTACGGCCACACCATCGACCGGCTCTGGTGCGAGGTCATCAGATTAAATACACTGAAAAACGGCTGCGCCTTGTCCGACCGCATGCGCCAATGCGCGATGGCGCTACTCTCATTCCACGAGGCCTTGATAATGTCTGCGTAGTTTCCCGTGTTGTAATCCGTCTTAACGTTGTTGGTGGTGTAGTACCCGCGCGCCCTGAGCAACGCCGGAAACCCACGCATGCTTTTGGGAATCGCAAAACCCGACCGCATCTGCTGCGTAGACAACGAAGTCGGATAACACCCGGTGATCAAACACGACCGTGAAGGCGAACACACCGGGGCGCTCGCAAACGCCTTCGTGTACCGCACGCTCTCCTTGGCCAAGCGATCAATATTTGGCGTAGTGGCAAACTCATCGCCATAGCAACCCAGCACCGGACTCATATCCTCGGCCGTAATCCAAAGTACATTTGGCTGACTGGGCCGCTCCGCCGCTCGCAAACCAACACACGCCACCAACAAAGCAAAAAGAATCCGCATGGGGGATTTGTAGATGTGTTGGCAGGTCTTTGCAAATTAGTTGATCATTGTTCTGTAATAGCACCGCACATGCTTGCCAAGGTGCTTCAAAGAGGGGAGACTTTGGCACATCAATTAATGTTTCGTTTGTGGCCAATTTTACTCATGACAACCATTGCTGCTTCGGCAAAGGAGCCGGGGTTGGTTAAGGAAGATTTTCTTGGGGAAATTCAGCCGCTTCTGCGTAAATACTGCTTTGATTGCCACGGCGAGAAAAAGTCGAAAGCCGGTATTCGCGTGGATTATATGGATGGTTCAGTGCCGGACAAGGAGGTGCGACATTGGGAGATGATCCGTAAGCAGTTGGCCGAGGAAGAAATGCCGCCGGAGGATGAGGTGCAGCCTTCCAAAGCGCAACGGGCGGCAATGGTGGCGTGGATTGACGAAGCGTTGACAATGACGCGCACGCGCGTGCGGCCAAAGAACGGCGGGGCTCGGCGGCTGACGGTGGCACAGTACCGTAACACGCTGCGGGATTTACTGGGTATTGAAGAAGAACTCACTGGGGTGCTTCCGCCAGACGGGATGTCGAAGGATGGGTTCGTGAACAACGGGCAGTCGATGCTGCTCTCACCGTTGTTATTGGAAAGTTATTTTGACATCGCGGAGAAGGCTCTGGATTTGGTCATCGTCAATGACAAGTTAAAGCCGGAGATTCAGTTGTTTCGAATCGAAATTGGCGAAGGAATCAACCCCAAGCCGTCTCCGGACAAGTTGATCCTCGGGGCCAACAGCCATTTGCTGCCGAACGATAGTTTTGTTGTGACCCAGCCACTGCCGAACAAGTCGTTCGCGTTTTTACCCTTCAAGATGCGCACGCAGTGGCGGTTCAACGAGGGTTATCGGGGCAACGACACGGTGCGCGGCTGGCGAGAGTACGATAGTCTTTATCATGCGGTGTTTGCCTGCATGCGAGGCACGCCGGGCTATCCGCTCGGCAAGGCGTATCAGGTGGCAGCCGACGGGTTGCTGTTGCGGCAGGCGATTCCAAGCGCGGAGATGTGGCAGGTGGAGAGCACCTACGGGCCGCGGGCGAATTTCAAAATCTCGCTGCGAGAGTTGCCAAANCACGGCCGATTTCGCGTGCGTGTGGGGGCGGCCAAGTATGACGATGCGTTGCTGTTACCGCATGGCAGTTCGACTGCAGAGCCATCGGAGACGGCACTGACCGTGACCGGCTTGGCCAAACGGCAAAAGGTTAACATTCCGAAGCCCGGGGTTTATCAGGTGGATGTTCATTTGCAGCCATCGCTTGGCCAAGCGGTCGTCGCGGACGCCTCGCGTTTGGACGAGAAACTCGTCGGCTTTTGGGGGCTTAACGGCAACGCAGACAGTTTGCCCAAGCGCAAGGAACTCACCGGTGCGTTGGTGGGGGACGCAAAGTTTGTGAAGTCGCCGATCGGTAAAGACGGCCAAGCGGTCTCCCTGGATGGCAACGGCGATGCGGTGGTAGTTCCTCGTGACAAATTGATGGATGTGGGAACAGGTGAGTTCACCGTGTCGGCTTGGATTCGGCCAACGCAACTCAGGCAAGCTGGAATCGTGGTGCTCGGAGGATATGGTTGGACGCATGGCTGGGTGTTCGATATGCCAGACAATAAGGGTGTGCTCCGATTGGAAACCTCCAATGCGATGAACCAGCCCAACGGCTCCGTGGCCTCCCGCCCGGGTGTCATCCGCGCAAACCAATGGCATCACGTCGCGGCCGTGGTGCGGCGTGGGGAAAATAATACCCAACTGTACGTCAACGGCTACGAAGTGGGTGTCGGCACAATCCAGTCGTCGGACTTGGATAACCCGAAAGTCGATCTCACCATCGGCCGTGTACCCGATGCCCAGCAGTTCAAGGGCGAGATCGATGAGGTGCGATATTACAGTCGAGCGCTTGGCGCGGCTGAGTTGAAGGCTTTGCTGGAGCCGGGTCAGCATTTCGTGAAGGCACCGCCTGTGAAGGAGGAGGATTTAAAACTGAGCGTTGGCGGGCGCGAACTCGAGGCCAAACGGCTTCAAGCTGCCTTCGCGATATTGCGTTTGCCGGGCGGCTCAACGGAGTTGAGTGTGAGTCTTACCGGGGGGTTGCGACCACATAGCGCCGTGTTGACGCCGGTTACGGCCGAAAGCGACTTGGCCAAGCGCTTTGCGAAATTCGAAAAGCGATCCCCGTGGCTCGGCGTGCACCTTGGCCTGCGGCGTGATTGTGGCAGTACATTTTCGCCTGTGCAAAGGCCGGTGGCGGTGAAGGACACGGAAGTGCGCGAGTATATATTTGAAGGGGCAATCAACAATTATCCGAGCGACGATGTGCAGGTGGAGAACGACAATTACCTTGCGGGTGTACGGGAGATTGGTATCCGCAGCGAATACACCGATGGGCGCGAACGACCGAGGTTGCGGATTCGCTCGGTGGAGTTTGAGGGGCCGTATTACGAGAGTTGGCCGCCGGCCATGCACCGGCGAATTTTCATTGACTCAGCCAATGAGGATCAACCGGCGGTGTACGCACGGGAGATTGTGCGGGAGTTTGCTGGCCGCGCGTTCCGCCGGCCAATCACCGACGTGGAGGAAGCCTCATTGATGGCGGTGTGGAAGGAATCGTACGCCGGCCGCCCGAACTTTACGCAGAGCATCAAGGACACCCTGCTAATCGTGCTCACCTCTCCACAGTTTCTGTTCCTCATCGAGAAGAGCGACACGCCAAAACCCGAGCCGCTCACCGGGCACGAGTTGGCCTCGAAGCTCTCGTACTTTCTCTGGAACACCATGCCCGACTCANACCTGCAGGAGTTGGCGGCCGCCGACAAACTGCGCGCCTCGCTCGACACGGAGATCGGGCGCATGATTCACGATGAACGCTTCGGGCAGTTTGCCGACGAGTTTGCCTCGCAGTGGCTCAGCCTGGAGAAGTTCGACGTGGTCGAGATGGATCGAAAACGCTACCCGACCCTCACGCGCGATGTGCGCCTGAACCTGCGCCGCGAACCGGTGGAGTTGCTAAAGCATCTCGTACTCGAAAACCTCCCTGCCCGCAATCTGGTCCAGTCGGACTTCATCTTGGCCAACGAGGTCACCGCCAGCTACTACGACCTTGGCGATAAAACCGAGCGTGGCTTCGACTTCGCCCCCGTCGCCCATCATCGCAAACACCTCGGCGGCTTGCTGGCGCAGACGAGCATCCTTGCCGGACTGTCCGATGGTCGCGAGGGCAACGCCGTGAAACGCGGCGCGTGGCTCGCGCGCAAGATTGTCGCTGAGCCGCCGGCCGATCCACCGCCTAACGTACCGGGCATCGAGGAGATTGATCCCAAGCTGCCGCTGCGCGAACGCCTCGCGCTGCACCGCGACCACAAAGGCTGTGCCAGTTGTCACGCGGGCATTGATCCGTGGGGCCTGCCGCTGGAACAGTTCAATGCCGGAGGACTTTTACGTGCCGATTACAATGGCACCGGCGTCAAGCTGCCTGACGGCACCGAGGTGGACGGTTATAACGCCCTGCGCGCCCACCTCGCCGGCCCACGTATGGACCGCGTGGCCTTTAGTATTCTCAAGCACCTCGCCACCTATGCAACCGGCCGCACTCTTACCTACAACGAGCTTGTGTTTCTCGAAGAAGAGGGCCTTAATTTGCGCCGGAACGGGTACCGAATGCAGGATCTGGTTCGGTTCGTCATTAAAAGCGACATTTTTTTAACGAAATAAACATCGGAAATCACCCCAAGCAACATGAGCCAAACGTTCAAACTCGATCGACGTGCGTTCCTGAAGGGCACAGCCGGGGCCACGCTGGCGTTGCCGGTGCTGGAAGCGATGGGCAAGGAGGTAGCCGAAGCAACGCCGCGCCGTTTCTGCGCGCTTTACACGGCCAACGGCATGTCGCTGCCGCACGCCAAGCACGGCATCGATGAATGGAGTTGGTTTCCGCGCGCGGAGAAGGACGGCCAGTTCGTGTTCGGCAAATCGACCGAGGCGTTCGCGCCGTTCCGCAAACAGTTGAGTTTCATGGGCGGGCTGTATCACCCGAATGGCCCGAAGTCCGACCCGCACGTGTGCTCGGACATGTGGCTCACCGGCGCACCATTACAGGATCCCAAGCGCGAGGTGTACAACAGCGTGGCGCTCGACCAGGTCGTGGCCAAGCACACCAAACAGTTTTGCCGGCAGCCGTCGCTCGTGATGTCCGTTGACGCCGGCGTCGGTTTTCTCTCGCGCACCGGCACCATCTCCTACAGCCTCACGGGCAAGCCGATCCCCGCGGAGAACAATCCGCGCCAGATTTTCAATCGCCTCTTCCGGGCCGATCGCGCGTCCATGGAAGCCCAGCGCAAAAACCTCAAGCGCCGCATCAAGCTGGTCGACGCCGTGCTTGAGCAGGCCAAGTCGCTCAACCGCAGCCTCGGCAAGTCTGACCGCGAGAAGATGGACCAATACCTTACCTCGCTTAATGAAGTCGAGGAACGCCTTGTCGCCTCCGAGAAGTGGATCGATATCCCGCTAAAGAAACAGGATCACTCGCATCTCAAGCTAGACGCCAATTCCGAGGGCGATCCCGGCGAATACTACCGTACCATGTTCGACCTCATCGCACTCGCGTTTGATGCGGACATCACCCGCAGCGTCGCCTTCATGCTCAACCGCGAGGACGGCATGGGCATCAGCGACACATTCCCCGTCAAACTCGGCATCAACCGCACGCACCACAACCTGTCCCACGCGCAGGATAAGGATGGCCAACTGAAGTTCGCCCAGTACGACCAGTTCCTCACTGAGCAACTCGTGCACTTCTTCAAGCGCCTGCAGGACTACAAGGAGAACAAGGGCAACGTGCTCGATAATACCGTCGTCCTTTATGGTTCTGGTGCAAGCACCACACACCTGCCGGAGAACCTGCCCACCCTCGTCGCCGGCGGCGCCAACATGGGCCTTAAGCACGGTCAATACTTGCGTAACGGCAAAACCCAAATGTCCGATGTCTTCCTCAGCATCCTCCACTCCATGGGCATCGAGGAGGAGAAATTCGCCGACAGTAGCAAGACCGGGGCGCGATCCGTCTTTACCAAGGCGTAAAACGAAGGGTGCGACAACTCCGGGTTCTGTTTCCCGGAGTGCCAACGGGCTTCGCTTGTAGGCGGCTATTCGGTGCCCTCCTGCTTTAAGGCAACAGATGCATGACAAACGATGAGCGTCTTGTTACAAACCCCCAGACTGAAGTTGGCACGCAAAATCTCCAATCTGGCATTGGTATTCCTGTGTGGATGGGCAAATGCGGCAGAACTGGACTTTGCGCGTGACATCCGGCCGGTGTTGTCGGATGCCTGCTACAAATGCCACGGCCCCGATTTTAAGGCACGCAAGGCCGGCCTGCGACTGGATGACCGTTCCGCTACAATAAAATCCGGCCTCTTGAGCGATGGCGAGATGCTCCGTCGACTTACCACGAACGATCCGGACGATCGCATGCCGCCTCCCGACTCCAACCGGCTATTGACCGCTGATAACCGAGCCAAGCTNGCGGAATGGCTCCGGGCCGGCGCCGCTTGGCCAAGCGACGACCGGCACTGGGCTTTCGTGCCTCCCAAGCGGCCGCGCTTGGCCAAGGTGAACGACAACGCTTGGCCAAGGAACGGCATCGACCACTTCGTCCTGTCCAAGCTGGAGAGCGAGCAGCTCGCGCCCTCCCCGGAAGCTGACAAGGCCACACTGCTGCGCCGTGTTTCGTTCGACCTCACCGGCCTGCCACCGACCACCGGCGAGCTCGACGCCTTTCTCTCCGACCCCTCTCCGGACGCATACGAAAAAGCAGTCGATCGCCTGCTCGACTCACCACGCTACGGCGAGCACATGGCGCTGGGCTGGATGGAAGCGTCGCGCTACGCCGACACCGACGGCTACCAAAACGACCGACTCCGGTACATGTGGGTGTGGCGCGATTGGCTGATCCGGGCACTCAACGACAACATGCCGTTCGACCGGTTCGTCACCGAGCAAATGGCGGGCGACCTGTTGCCGGACCGCAATTTTTTCACGCAAGTGGCCACCGGCTTCAATCGCAACCATCGCATCAACTCCGAGGGCGGCTCGATCCCCGACNAGTGGATCGTCGAGTACGTTGCCGATCGCGTGGAAACAATGGGCACGATCTTCCTCGGCCTCACGCTCAACTGCGCGCGCTGCCACGACCACAAATACGACCCGATCGCGCAGAACGATTTTTACCGCTTGTTCGCCTTCTTCAACGGCATTGACGAAGCCGGCCTCGGACCGAACAACGGCAACAGTCCACCGTTCATACCTGTGCCAAAAAGCTGGCCGGNCTTGTCCGGGAAGGAAGCCCAATTCGTCGTGCCAGAGCCGATGAAAATCAAGGTTGTACAAACCTCCGTGCCGCGACCACAGCCGGGCGCAACCAACACAGTGATGGTGCTGCACGAGTTGGCCAAGCCGCGCGCCACCTATCGACTCGAGCGCGGCCTGTATGACCAACCGGACAAGTCAAAGCGACTCCATGCAGCCACGCCACCCGTGCTTGGGCCGTGGAAAAATCGATGGCCGAGAAACCGACTTGGCCTCTCACGGTGGCTGGTCGATCCCGCGCATCCGCTCACCGCACGCGTCACGCTTAACCGCATGTGGCAGCATTACTTCGGGGTGGGACTCGTGAAAACGAGCGAAAATTTCGGCGTCCAGGGAGAGTTGCCAAGTCACCCGGCACTACTCGATTGGCTGGCTACGGAGTTCATCCGGCATAGGTGGGACATAAAGGCGATGCACAGGCTAATCGTCACGAGCGCCACCTACCGGCAAAATTCATCAGCATCGTCCACATTGCTGAAACGGGATCCCGAAAACCGACTGCTTGCCCGTGGCCCGCGCAAGCGTCTGACGCCATATGCCATTCGCGACGCGGCGCTGTTTACCAGTGATTTGCTGAATGGAAAAATCGGTGGGCCATCGGTGAAGCCGTACATGCCGCCGGGCATTTGGCGTAGTATCTCCAACGCAAGCTATAAGCAGGACAAGGGTGGTAAACTTTACCGGCGCGGCATGTACACCTACTGGCGCCGGACAGTGCCACCACCCACAATGATGACCTTCAACGCCGCCGCCCGTGAGTTCTGTACCGTCCGCAACGACCTCACCACCACGCCGCTGCAGGCATTGACGATGATGAATAACAAGACCTTCGTGGAGGCGTCACGGTTCCTCGCCGAGCGGATGATGAGGCCGAAGGGCCAAGGGCCGCGCCAACGCGTGGCGGAGGCGTTCCGGCGCGTAACCAGCCGCGCCCCGCGCGAGGTGGAACTCGATTTGTTGATGAACGATTTCTGGTTTTACCAGAAGGATTTTCAGAAGAACCCCAAGGCGGCTAAGCGACTCCTCTCCGTGGGCGAGAAGCCGCGTGACTCCAAGCAGCCAACCGCTCAACTAGCCGCCTACACGCTGTTGGCGAACACCCTACTCAATCTCGACGAAGCGGTCATGCAGAACTGAGATGAATCCACTAGCCGAATATCACATGCAACAAACCCGGCGCGCCTTTCTCAGGGGCGGAGCGCTTGGCTTGGGCAGCATCGCGCTTGGTTCGATGCTCAATGGCCAAGCGGCCAGCCGCAATGCCATCGACGGCCTGGCCGACCCGCCCCAATTTGCGCCCAAGGCCAAGCGGGTGATTTATCTATTCCAGTCCGGCGGGCCATCACAACTCGACCTCTTCGACCACAAGCCGCACTTGGCCAAGCGCTTCGGCGAGGAGGTGCCGGAATCCATTTACCCGGCCGAGCGCAAAACCACGATGACTTCCGGCCAAAAATCGTTTCCCTGTGCGCCCAGTATGCTGAAGTTTGCGCAGCATGGCCAAGCTGGAACGTGGCTGAGCGATGCCATGCCGCACTTGGCCAAGTGCATAGACGACGTATGCGTCATCAAGAGCATGCACACCGAAGCTATCAACCACGACCCAGCCGCAATGCTGTTCCAGACCGGCTCGGTCATTCCCGGTCGACCGAGCATGGGTGCCTGGGTGAGTTACGGCCTCGGCAGCGACAACGCCAACCTGCCATCGTTCGTGGCGCTGACCTCCAACGGCCGTGCCAAGGCTGGCCAACCGTTGTATGACCGGCTGTGGGGTGCGGGCTTTTTACCGGGCCGGTTTCAGGGCGTGAAGTTTCGCGGCCAAGGCGACCCGATTCTCGACCTGTACAACCCGTCCGGCGTCACGCGTACCCAGCGTCGTCGGATGCTTGATTCGCTGAACAAGCTCAATCAAAAGCAGGCCAGCCGCTTCAATGATCCCGCTATCGCCACTCGTATCGCGCAGTACGAACTGGCGTTCCGAATGCAGATGAGCGTGCCGGAACTGATCGACCTCCGGCATGAGCCACGGCACATTCTTGACCAGTACGGCCCAGATGCCACGAAGGTTGGCAAGTACGCGTACAACTGCCTGCTCGCCCGACGGCTGGCAGAACGCGGCGTGCGATTCATCCAGCTTTACCACCGCGGGTGGGATGCCCACAACAATGCCCCCAAGGAGGTGCCGGCCCAGTGCCGCGACACCGGCCGCCCCACCGCCGCGCTCCTGCTCGACCTCAAGCAGCGCGGCATGCTCGACGACACGCTCGTCATTTGGGGCGGCGAGTTCGGCCGCACCGTTTATTGCCAGGGCAAACTGACTCGAGAGGTTTACGGACGTGACCATCACCCAAACTGCTTCACCTACTGGCTCGCCGGCGGCGGCGTGCGCGGCGGCGTCACCCACGGCGAAACGGACGACTACAGCGTAAACGTCACCGAGAACCCGGTCCACGTGCACGACCTTCAGGCCACCATCCTGAACCAGCTAGGCATTGACCACGAGCGCCTGACCTTCCGCCATCAGGGCCGCTACTACCGGCTCACGGACATCCACGGCAAGGGGGCGCACGAAATCCTAACGTGATGGAATCCGATCGTACCGCCAAGTTTTCACCCAACAATCCAATAACCTTGATTCGATATACGCTCTTTTTGTTTTTCTCTTTCACAGCCACCGGGGCGGAGAAATTGAAGGTGCTGAATTACAATGTGTTCAACAGCCATCGCCACGGCAAAAGCTACGAGGCCGCAGTGAAGTGGGTAAACACGGTGAAACCGGACATTGCCGGTTGGCAGGAATTGGTCGGATGGAACGAAGCCAAGCTGAAGAAGTTGGCGAATGACTGGCATCATCCGCATGCGGCAGCACTGAAGAGTGGCGGGTACAACATCGGGCTGACAAGTCGCACACCGATCGAGGTTGTTGCGCGGCACCAAAAGGGGTTTTGGCATGGGTATTTACACTGCCGTACGGCAGGGTTGGATGTGATCGTGTGCCATCTCTGGCCGGGCGGGGTGCGTCAGCAGATGAGCGAGGCGAACCAATTGCATGCCCTTGTCACCAAGCTACACAAGGAGGGCCACGAGGTGATATTGATGGGCGACTTCAACGCGCACGCGTCCAGCGACAAAGCGTGGCTAGACAATCAGCAACCGTTGCTGGGTCGGCGCTCGCCNGGCGATGCGAAGAAACGCCCGGAGGACCGATTTATCGTCAACGGCAAATACACATTCCCGATCATGAACCGCATTTTCGAGGCGCCGCTGCACGATGTGGTGCGGGTACAGTTCGACACAAAATACCCGAAACCTACTTACGCACAGAGCCTGATGCTCGCCTCATACCCCACGCGTGTGTTGGAGCATGTCAGGACGGTGGAGTTGCAGCGCGGATTTCTGGAGCGTATCGATTTCATCCTCACCACTCCCAGCTTGGCCAAGCGCTGTGTTTTGGCCAGAGTCGCCCGCGAGCCTGCGGTGCTGGAAACCATCAGTGACCATTATCCGGTGTTCGCAGTTTTCGAAAGATAAACACACATTCGAACAGGCATCCTCGCGCTTGNNCTGTTTTAANAGCACTCANGGAACTAACGCGGCCTGCCGATGCACCCGGCGATGCGGCGGTTTTTGGACAAGGCAAACTCCGAATTTAACCGTTGCCCGTTGGTCGTGGCGAAGATCACATTCAAATGGCAGTGATTGTCAAGGAGCAGGATTTGCTGCTCGTCCGCACAGACAAAGTNCTGAAAAAGCTTCCCGGTTTTNCAAAAAAATTCATATCTCGAGGAAAGAAAGAAGTCGAACGAGTTTGCGGTTCTTTCGACGAAAGCTTGGTGTTAGGTTGACGCCGATGAGGCACGTTTTCTTTTTCCTGTTGCTTGCTTCCGGTGCATCGGCCGCAAAGCGACCGAACATCCTGTTNCTGTTTTCNGATGACCACGCNGTNAANGCNATCTCNGCCTATGGCGGGCCGTTGGCNAAGGTGGCACCAACACCTCACATCGATCGCTTGGCCAAGGAGGGAGCGGTGTTTCTGAATTCGTTCTGTGCCAACTCCATCTGCGGGCCATCGCGGGCAACGATCCTGACCGGTAAGCACAGCCACAAGAACGGCTTCATGCGCAACGGGAACAAGTTCAATCCTGATCAGTGGACCGTAGCCAAGGAACTTCAGAANAGCGGCTATCANACGGCGGTGATTGGCAAGTGGCACCTGAACACCACGCCCCAGGGATTTGACCACTGGGAGGTGCTGCCGGGACAGGGCAGCTATTATAATCCGGTCTTCATTCAGCAGGACAATTCGCGCAAACGCTTCGAGGGATACGCGACCGACCTCACCACGGACAAAGCGATCGCGTGGCTTGAGAGCCGCAAGGGTGAGGCGAAACAGAAACCGTTCTTTCTGATGTGCCAGCACAAGGCACCGCACCGTACCTTTGCTCCGGCGCTGCGACATTTGGGGGTGTTTGATGACGTGGTGATTCCGGAGCCGGAGACATTGTTTGATGATTACAAAAACCGCAGCGCCACGCTGGCCGGCAATGAGATGGAAATCGACCGTCACTTTGACTGGGCGTACGACGCCAAGGTGCGCAAGGACGAACGCGGCGAGGTGAAACTCCCCAAGCCGGATCGCTACGGCACGCCGGAGTACAACCGCATGACGCCCGCTCAAAAGGCCAAGTGGGACGCGCACTTCGGGCCCCGCAACAAGGCTTTTCTCAAGAAATTTGCCAGCAGCAAAATGAGCCACAAGGAACTCGTACGCTGGAAATACCGCCGCTACATGCGTAACTATCTCGGCACCGTGAAGGCCGTCGACGAAAGCGTCGGCCGCATGCTCAAGTATCTCGACGACAACGGCCTGTCGAATAACACGATCGTCATTTACTCGTCCGACCAAGGCTTCTTCCTCGGCGAACACGGTTGGTACGACAAGCGCTGGATGTTTGAGGAATCCTTCCGNATGCCCTTCGTCGTGCGCTGGCCAGGCGTGATTGCACCCGATTCCAAGCCGGAACAGTTGATTCAAAACATCGACTACGCGCCAACCTTTCTTGATGCCGCTGGTCTAAAGACGCCCGCCGAGGTACAGGGCCGCTCACTTTTGCCACTCTTCAAGGGCCAGACCAAGGACTGGCGCAAGTCATTGTACTATTCCTACTATGAATACGGCGAACACCGAGTGCCTCAGCACTTCGGCGTGCGCACCGCATATCACAAACTGATCTACTTCCCCAAAGGTGACGAGTGGAACCTGTTTGATCTGCAAAAGGATCCCAACGAAATGCGCAGCGTCCACGCCGACTCAGCCTACGCCACCAAGCGCGCGGAGTTAACTCAGGAATTTCACCGCCTGCGCGAGCAATTCAACGCGCCTGCCATTGAAAAATAGCGAATTGCGCTTGGCCAAGCGTGATAATCACGACTCTGGCTCTTCGGGCTCTGTGCGCTCGAAGTCGGTGGAGAGACTCTCCATCCGGAACTGGTAGGTCTTCCACACGATGCGAGCGTCAAAGTGGGCATTCACTTTTTCGTCGACCCACATGTTCTTGGCCAAGCGCTTTTGCGTGACAGCAATATCGATAGTCTTGATCGCCCCTGCAAGTCCTCCAAGGAAATTCACCGGCTTGAGCAGTCTAGTGCTGAGTTGTGAAATCTGAAACTCCTCCTTGTCTACCCATATCCGGGTGTCCAATTGATCCATGATCCGGTTCACCATTCGGCTTTTATGTTTGTATTTTTTATTCGGCTTGAGGGAGATAACATAGGCATCACGGCCGTTCACCTTCTCCTCCCCAACCAGCCTCGGCGCGAACTTGTCCTCGAACAGATCGACGTTACGCGTTATCAAATTCTCATTGCGCTTTTTTGGGTCGCTCCCCTTACGTTTGTTGAGGTAGCGGCGCTGGCGTTCCTGATGTTTTTTGTACTCGCGATAACGCTCCCTCTTCGAGGCTGGGCGACCGTTGACCTTGCGCAATTCTTGATCGCGATCGTCGGTGTAGGCACGGTAAGTCTTGCTGTTTTTCTCGACGACATTGCCCTTGGCATCAAATTCGTCAATCGATGCCTTGCGGTAAAACTTGAAAACGACATCACCCTGCCCTTCTTTCTTGGAGGCTTCGCGAGTACGTTCAATGATCTGCTCCACGGTCAGGCCGTCCGACAACGGAGCGGTTTTCTCAGCGGCATAACTCGCTTGGCCTAGCAGTAAAAAGGCTAACAACGCTTGGCCAAGCACGTAATTGGATCGAACTAAAACCAGTCGCATCAGATGGTTAATGAACCAGCGAGAGCTTCGTGTCGTATCAATTTTTTTCATTTGTTTTTAACCTGTAGAATAAGTGGGTTGGACACGATGCCCTTCTCGGGGCTGGCCTTGATATGGAAGTGCGCCGTGGTTTCCCGCACCCAGTCGTCGGCGGTGATGAAGAATTCCCGCTCGGTTTGTCCTTCGACGATCAGTAACCCGTTCAGCCCAATATTGTCGACGTAGACGCCGTGCGGAAGGTTGCGGCCCGCATCGTGACCGCCCAACTCAATGCGCCCGTTGAATCCGTTGCGCTCTACCTTCACCCGGGCAGAGATGGTTTCACCGGGAGCAATGGTGAATTCCAACGGCTCGGCGAACGTTCCGGTCTCAACGGCGCCGCTGGTGTTGCTGGTAACCTGCACAAGCAGCTTCGGCTCGTCGAGCGGCTTGACGTTGGTGAGTTTGCCCATTTCACGACTGATTTTTTTTCCGCGAACGGTCGCCGTGGCGGTGACTGTCACGAAATCATTCTCAGGTATCGCAGCATCGGCATCCGCGTAGATCGAGCCGAACCCCCGTTGTTGATTCGCCTGGACGATGATCGGTGTGCTGACATGAAACCCGGCGGGTACGCCGCTGATGTCTAGCCGGATGGGGCCGTCAAAATTGTCAATCCGCTCGACGCTGAAATTAAATTCACGGCCACTCCCCCTTGGCACACCGTCAGAGAAGCCACCGATGCTAACCTTGAAATCCGGTTGGCGCGGTCGAACAGTGAGCGTGTACTTGAAGTCGCCACCTTGGAATCCGCGCACATCGCTGACCCTTGCCAAATACTCGCCATCCGCCGGAGCAGTGAAGGTGAGCTTGGAGTCGCGTCCCAGTCGACGCTGGCTTTCGTCGTCGTTTTGATAGTAGACAGGGAATGTCGGCAAGCCGTTGGCGATCTCCGGTTCGCCCTTGCCCAAGGGCTGGACAATGTAGGCCGGTTGGCCAAGCGGATGTGCCAGCGGTGTGGTGTCAAAGTACCCGTGGCGGTTGCCGTTGCCTGGGTAGACGATGTAGCCGCTGTCCGGTCCACGCGGGTATAGCCAGAGCTTGACGACCTCGCCGTTTACGTAGAGCAACTGGTTGAGCGTCATCTCATCCCATTTGAACAGGCGAAAATCGTTGGAAGTGTTGGAATCCTTGCCGCGAAATGTCAGCCAGCTTTCACGTACAGCCTTGAGGCGTACACGCTCGATCGGGTTGCCATCAGCATCGAGCACCTCGATTTTTGTGTCGATTGGCGACTTACTACGTGCCGCGTTGGTCTCAAGCACCCACTCCTCACCAGCCTTGGCTTTGAAACGGAACAGGTCGGCATCGACGCCTTGTTTGTCATGAATAATCCCAGTCACAACAGCAGGCAGGGCGATCGGTGTTGCTTCGGCCGGGAGATTGTTCGGTTCCTTCTCGGTCAATTCAACCGGCTTGGCTTCGCTTGGCTCGATCGCCTTGGCCTTGGCATCCACCTTTGCCAGAGAGTCCGTTCGCTTGGCCAAGCGGAGTTCGATTTTTTCTGTCGAGCCGTCCATTCGGCCGACATGCAGCGCTTGGCCATCGGCGCTGAACACAAGAGCCGAGGCCACGTCCGTTTGGCCACCGATCGTTTGCAGCGGCTCGAGCGAGGGGAGCGACCAAATCTTGACCGTCCGGTCGGCGGAGGCCGTCGCCAAACGCGTGCCACTTGGGTCGATCGCGAGATCGGTAATCTCATCCTCGTGCGCGAACCGCACCCTTTCGAGCGGGTTGATCCCCGCTTTGTCGCCACTGACCCAGCGCCAAAGACGAATCTGTTTGTCCGCACCGCCGGCGATTACAAACCGGCTGTCGGGTGTGAAGGCGGTGAGGAATTGTTCGCCGGTCGGCTGGCCAAACGTGTCCAGCCTTTGGCCGTCGGCGGTGTTCCAGAGTTTGACTGATGAGTCTCCACCGGCGCTGGCAAGGATGCGTCCATCCGGGCTAAAAGCGATGCCGTAAACTGCTCCGTTGTGTCCCTTTAGAGTGCGGAGCCGTTCGCCTGATTCAGGATTCCAAAGTTGGATGACTCGGTCGTACCCGGCTGTGCTTAACTGGCTGCCGTCCGGGGAGAAGGCGATACCGTAAAGGGCATCGCGGTGCCCAGTCAGATCTCGGAGTTTTTTGCCGGACTCAAGGTCGAACAGCGTGGCGACTCCGTTGAGCCCCGGAGTGCCTCCGGCTACGGCCAATGTTTTGTTGTCCGGAGAAATCGCGATTGCGTTCACTTTGCCGGTGATGCCGCTAAATGTCCGATCGCCTATCTGCACCCTGCCGTAACGGCCGACCGCCAGTTGCCCATTTTTGCTGAGCGCCATTGCCGTGACAGGGCTGAGTGCATCGCCAGCGGGTTCAACCTCGGGAACCGTTAGGTTGGCCAGGATCGACTGGTCGTTATCAGGTGATTTTGCCCCTTGATCGATCCAGCGCAGGAGCGTGTTCACCTGTGCGGGGGAGAGTTGCGGTTCCCGGCGGGGAGGCATGTATGGCTTGGCCCGCTTGGTGAGAACCTTGGCCAACAGCGACCCAGCTCGGTCGCCGGGCTCGATGGGCGTTCCGTTTTCGCCGCCTTTCATCAGCAGTTTAAATGTCTCTACGGAAAGTTCGCCGTCAAGGTCGTCGTTGTTGTGGCAGCCGACGCAGTACTCGCGAAGGATGGGCGCGATATCCCGATGAAAATCAACCGTCTCGCCAGACACGGAGACAGCAAGTACGGAGAGTAAAAGCGTGTTCAGGAATTTCATGGCTCAGTGCTGGAACAGGAATTCGCGGCTGGTCATCAGTGCCCAAAACAAATCCTCGATGGCGGCCCGGCGTTCCGTCTTGGGAGTGGCATCAAACATCGCGGAAAGTCGCTTTCGTTCGCCATCACTTGGCAGCCGGGAAAGACAGAGTAGATAGGTTTCCTCGATGATCTCCTCGTCACTCTGGGGGATCAAGACGTTTACACAGCTTTGATCATTGCGGAGGTTTTTGTTGAGCGTGTCACCGTTGGAGAGATGAAGCACCTGCACCATACTGGGTTTGTTGGAGCGTTCGCATTCGCAGGTGATTTCGCGTTCATTTCGTCCAAAGGTTTTGAGAAAATAGGACGTCACCGCGGAGTCAAACAATTGCAGCGCGCGCGTTCCGTCGCGGTAAAAGTTCGTTCCCTGCGTGCTGCCGTCGGCGAGTGTGATCTTGTCGTATTTGGGCGAGATGCGCGTGACTGAGGTGATGGCGTCCTGCAGGACTTCCGCCATCAACCGGCGAGGGTAGTAGCGTGAATAATATTTTTGATCCTCCATGTTTTCCAGGAGCGGCTCGCTGGTGCGCTGATAGGTTTCGCTCTGCAAAATGAGCCGCATGAGCGCCTTGAGGTCGTAGCGATTCTCAACGAGATGCGCTGAGATTTCCTCAAGCAACGGCTCGTTCGAGGCCGGGTTGGAGACGCGCAGGTCGTCCACCGGTTCCACGATGCCGCGCCCGAAAAAGTTGGCCCAGACTCGATTCGCGATGGAGCGGGTGAAGTAGGGGTTTTCGGGCGCAGTCAGCCAGTCGGCCAACGCCTCGCGGCGGTCTTCCGGTGAGTCGCTTTCGATCGCCTGGCCATCGAGCGGTGCCGGCGGTTGGGGCTTGCCGGTGCGCGGCTGAATCAGGTCGCCGCGATCGGCGATAAAAAGTGTTCTTGCTCCGTTGCCGTTTCGGGCATCGCCACCCCAGCCCTTGGCCCGTACTCGCGCGAACAGGTTGGCAAATGAGTAGTACTGGTCGTTGGTCCATTTTTCCAACGGATGATTGTGGCACTTGGCGCAGTTGATCGAGAGACTCATGAACGCTTGGCTGACGTTCTCCGCCATTGTCTCGGGATCCTGATGGACGGAGTAAAAGTTCGTGGCCCCGTTTTTCATCGTGTCACCCCGGGCCGAGATGACCTGCCGCACGATTTGATCCCACGAGGTACCTTTTACCATCTCGCCACGAAGCCATTGATAATACGACTTGAGCGCGTCCGGGCGGAGCTTGCGGCCGCTGATCAAAAACAGGTCAGACAGCCGATAGGTCCAGTAATCGACGAACTCCGGCTGGGCGAGCAGCGACTCGATCAACGCATCGCGCTTGGTCTCCGATGGATCAGCGAGGAACGCCCGGGTGACTTCGGGGGTTGGGAGCATGCCGACGACGTCGAGGTGGACTCGACGAACGAACTCGCTGTCGGAACTCCTCGGCGACGGCTTGAGGTTCAGTCGTCGCAACTGGCCAAGCACGGCGTCGTCGATGATATTGCGCCGGGGCGCTTGGCTGTAAACCTCATCCGGGATGGCGCTTGGCCAAGGGGAAGTGATGCGGGCCAACGCGATTTGCCCCGAGTACCAGGCGGTGATGGCGCCTTCACCGTGGCCGATGACCTTGGCCAAGCCGGTGGCTTCGTCCACCTCGGCCACGGTCGCGTCAGTCGAGGCGAACCGCGCCCAGCGGGTGACGTCGCGCTCGGTACCATCACTGAAAAACGCGCGGACACTCAGCTGCTGCTCCTGGTCTCTCTTTAATTGGGACAGGACAGGGGTCAACTCGACATGCTCGATTTTCGGATCGTTGTCGCTTGGCCCGGGCGCGCCCTGTTGGATCCAGCGTGTGAGGATCCGGTACGCTTCGGAGTTTTCGTGTACCACCTTGCCGCCCTTGTGCCGGGCTGCCGCCGTTGGCTTGGTGACGAACAGGCTGCTCGCCGGTGCAGCAAACTCGATGCGTCGACCCCGGTTCTCCCGGGTGATGTTGTAATGGTCAGTGGCCGGATCGTAAGCGTTAAGACTGAGCCGAAATCCCCCCTTACCGGCTAGCGCGCCATGGCATCCGCCGCCATTGCAACCAATCTTGGACAACACCGGCAAGACATCGTGCCGAAAACTCAATTTTTGCTCCTCATCGGCAGCCACCGGAAGGGCGAATGCGATGAGCAGTAGCGCTTGGCCAAGTGCGATCCGAGCTCTCACGCAAACAGTTCCTTGATGGGGTCGTTGCCAAAATCGACCAGCGGGAACGGGCGTCCGCTTGGCCCGGGGAGGGTGGCCTCGGGGTTGAGGCCAAGGCTGTGGAATATCGTCGCCACGACGTCGCCCGGCTCCACCGGTCGCTCGGCCGGGAATCCGCCGATGGGGTCACTCTTGCCCACCACGCGTCCGCCCTGCACGCCGCCGCCGGCGAAGGAGCAGGTGAAGCATTGCGGCCAGTGGTCGCGTCCACCGGCCGGGTTGACCTTGGGCGTGCGGCCGAATTCCGACAGCGTGGTCACCATCGTGTCGTCGAGCAGACCACGCTCGTGCAGGTCCTCGATCAATGCGCTGTATCCCTGATCGTACATCGGGGCAACCTGTTCCTTCATCTGCTTGACGGAGATGAACGGCTTGGAGCCGTGAATGTCCCACGAGAGTTGATCGAAGACGGTGAGGAAGCTGTTGATCGTGACCATGCGGACGCCATTTTCGACTAGGCGCCGGGCGAGCAGGCAGCATTGCCCGAAGCGGTTCATGCCGTAGCGTTCCCGCACGGCTGGTTTCTCTTTGGTAATGTCAAACGCAGCGCGAGCCTGTTCACTCGTCATCATGCGGAAGGCGGAGTGGAAGCTGTCATTAAGCAGGCGTGCGTCTTCGCTGGCTTCAAAATTCTTCACAGCACCATCGACAATGTCACGCATCTTGCGACGGCGGTCTAACCGCGCGCCGCCGATTTGATCGGGTGGCAACAGATCGGGCACCTTGAAATTCTTCTGCGCCGGGTTGGCGTTGAGCGCAAACGGGTCATGCGCCTTGCCGAGAAAACCGCCGGCCTGACCGTTGGGCAAGTTGCCGCCACCGCGCCCCATCAATTCCGGCAGCACGACAAAGGGCGGAAGGTCGCTCTTCCGGCCAAGCAGGTAACTGGTCACTGCGCCGGCGTGCGGTGTTTGAATACCACCGGAGAACCGTCGGCCAGTCTGCATGATCTGCCAGCCAGCGTCATGCACCGCCGCACCACCGTGGTGAACCGTTCGGACGAGTGAAAACTTGTCTGCAACCTTTGCGTGCCGGGGGAGGATCTCCGAGATGTCGATGTCCGGCGACTTCGTTCGGATTGGTTTAAACGGCCCGCGAATCTCTCTGGGCGCATCCGGTTTCATGTCCCAAAGATCAACATGACTGGGTGCGCCGAGATTAAAGATCATGATGCAGGCGCGGTTGTCGTGCCCCGGCCGGACGGCTCCGGCCTCTTTGGCCGCCAGCAACTGCGGAAGTGACAACCCGGCCGCACCAAGCGCCCCTACCTGCAGAAACTCTCTGCGTTTCAGATGACTACCTCCGCAGATGGAGGCCTGTTCTTCAGCCAAAAAATCAAACATAACGCATAAAAACTGGCGATGATCGAATCGTAAAGAGAACCTGCTGCAAACTCACCCGTAACGTCAAGAATAACGACAAAAAAGATGCCTCGCCCTGCTCAACTTGATCGCTAGTTCTTCAAAGTTGCCGTTCCAAAACCATCAAACCAATATTCCGCGCCAACTCCAATTACACACAATTTGGATGAGCCGCCTGCCAGAATCCACCGAGACTATCTTAATTGTATTGAATTCAAAATCATCACCTCAGACCAAGTGCTTGTCATCAGACTGGTTTTTTTGCAGAAACGGCGCTAAAGACGTCTGGCGATGATTATTTGTTATTAATCCTTTGAGTTTGGAATGGACATGTAACGAATTAACTCACGTTTGCCTTCATTCGGGCTACCCGTCGGCATCCCTTCTTACCGGAACAAAGAAATAAGAAGATGAAATATATTTGGCTGATCCTTGCCTTGGCGCTGCAGGTTTCCGCAACAGGAAAGCCCAATATCCTTTTCATCGCGGTTGACGATTTGCGACCGTCGATCGGGTGTTATGGCGACACGGTTGCGATAACGCCAAATCTCGACCGCTTGGCCAAGCGCGGGGTGCGGTTTGGCCAGGCGCATTGCCAGGTGGCCGTTTGCAATCCATCGCGGGCCAGCCTGATGACGGGGTTGCGGCCGGACACGCTGGGGGTGTGGACGCTGCCGATCCATTTCCGCGAGGCCAAGCCAAACGCGGTGACGCTGCCTCAATGGCTGCGCCGGCACGGTTACACGGCGTTGGGCCACGGGAAGATTTTCCACAATCCAACCCCCGACCCGCAGTCTTGGAGCGAGCCAATCCGGCGCGTTCAATTCCGACGGGGTTACCCGGAAGGCTGGCAGGCGCGGATTCGGGAGGCGCAGGCCAAGCTGCCGGACAACGACTGGCGGAAGAACAACCTCCGTGGCCCGGCCACGGCCGGGCCGAAAGTTCAGGATGACCAACTGGTTGACGGCGCACGAACGAACCTAGCCATCGAGGATCTCCGGCGGCTTGGCCAAGCGGAGAAACCGTTCTTCCTCGCGCTTGGCTTCATCCGGCCACACCTGGCATGGATTTCGCCAAAAAAATATTGGGATCTTTACGACCCAAAAATGCTGCCGGCCATCACCAACGGCGAGGTGACGCCGAACACGCCGCCGTACGCCCTATCCAACAGCTACGAGTTGACGCATTACATGGATCTGATCGACTTCCCGAAACCGTGGGACGATCAACGAGTCACCGACGCGGTGGCACGCCGACTTATGCACGGATACTACGCCTGCGTGTCGTATGTGGACGCACAGATTGGACGGCTGTTGGCGGCGCTCGATGAGGAGGGGCTGACCGACAACACCGTCATCGTGCTTTGGAGCGACCACGGCTGGAAACTGGGCGAACACAACGGATGGGGCAAAATGAGCAACTACGAAATCGATACGCGCGTGCCGTTCATCATTGCCGCGCCCGGCCTTAACACCGCCGGGCAATCGACCGACACGCCGGTGGAGTTGCTCGATATCTTCCCAACACTCTGTGACCTGACCGGCATCCCCACGCCGGACTTCGCACAAGGCAAAAGCCTGTTGCCGCTACTGAAAAATCCCGCCGCCAAAATCGACCGCGTAGCACACAGCCAATATTACCGCCGACACGACGGCGCCGAGTATATGGGCTACGCCATGCGCACGGCGACCCATCGGTTCGTCGAATGGCGCGAGTTCGGCACCGGAAAAGTGACTGCCCGCGAGTTGTATGCCCATCGCAATGATCATTCCGAGACGGTGAACCTCATCGACAACGCGCCGGTGAAACTGGTGCAGTCACTCACCGCGCGGCTGTTAAAAACCCACCCGCGCCGCCCGCTGCAAATGGTGCCGGCCGTGCATTCGAATCCCAATCGCGGCCGCCAGTCCGCTCCACTGATCATCGCCAACAAAATCGACACGGAAATCCGGGTCTATCCCATCACCCCACGCGGTCAACGCAGCCGCCGCCCACACATCGTGACGCCGGGTGCCACGAAAACAATCGCCGCTAGGATTGGCGGCGTGTTCGTTGTCGAAAGCCGGGACGGCACCATTCACGAGATTCATTCCCCATCGTTCCCGAGCCGAACCATTAACATCAAACGAAAATGAACCGCACCCGCACCCTGGCCATCTCGATGGTGCTCCTCACCGGCACTCTCTCGGCCAAGACCAACCCGAACGTCATCGTGATCCTCGGCGATGACATGGGGATCGATTCCGTTTCTGCATTCAATCCAAGAATGGGGCTCAAGACCCCGACCATTGATCGATTGGCGGACGAAGGAATGAGTTTCACAGACGCCCACTCCACGTCCGGCGTCTGTTCGCCCACGCGGTACGGGCTGCTGACAGGCCGTTACAATTGGCGCAGCCGACTCAAACGCGGCATCGTAGGCAAATGGGAGCGTCCGCTCATCGCCGACTCCCGCCTCACGCTGCCGGAATTGTTCATGGCCAACGGCTACGCCACGTGCATGATTGGTAAATGGCATCTCGGCTGGCATTGGACGAAGAAGGGTGGCGGCGTCACGCAGAAACTGGCCGAGATCGACTTCACCCAACCGATCAAGGGCGGGCCGAACAGCCACGGCTTCGACTATTATTACGGCGACGACGTACCCAACTGGCCACCCTATGCGTGGCGCGAGAATGAACGCCTCTTGGGAACTCTATCGGCACAAATGAAACAAGGCGCGATGGTCGGCGTCAACGCCGGACCGTCGGTGGCGGACTGGGACTTCTCAGCCGTGTTACTCGAGTACGGCAAACGCTGCGCGGATTATGTTCGCGGCCGGAAGGGCAAGGAGCAGCCATTCTTCCTTTATTTCCCAATGCCGTCGCCGCACACCCCGATCGCGCCGGGGGGCAAGTTCAACGGCATCACCGGCATCAGCGAATACGCCGATTTTCTGGTCGAAACAGACTGGGCCGTTGGAGAAATCGTGAAGGCGCTGGACGAAACCGGCCAAGCGGACAACACCGTCGTCATCTTCACCTGCGATAATGGCCCCTCGCCCAAGGCGGACTTTGCGCAACTCGACCAAGCCGGGATCCATCTGAACGTCAACTGGCGCGGCTGGAAGGCCGATGCCTACGAGGGCGGCCACCGCGTACCATTCATCGTTCGCTGGCCCGGCCAAATCAAAGCCAACTCGCGCAGTGACGAGACCATCACGCTCACCGACATCATGGCCACCTGCGCCGACCTCCTCGGCACCGACCTCCCCGTCAACGCCGCCGAGGACAGCGTAAGCCTGTTGCCCGTGTTGCGTGGAGAAAAGCGGGAAAAGCCGTTGCATGATATTGTGATCCATCACTCCGGAAGCGGCCATTTCGCCATCCGAAAATCACAATGGAAACTACTACTGTGCAGAGGTTCCGGCGGCTGGAGCCCTCCGCGAGAAGCCGAGGCAGCGAAAAAAAAGCTGCCAATGCTCCAGCTTTACGACCTGGCCAGCGACCCAAAGGAAACGGAAAACCTCCAGGCCAAACATCCCGGTAAGGTGGCGGAATTGGCCGGCGACTTGGCGAAGGCGTTTCGCGACGGACGCACCACCCCCGGTCCGCGCCAAAATAACGAAGGTTGGCCCAACACCATCCCCAAGCCAATCGTCGAAAAATTCCCCGAACTCGCCGACCCCAAAATGAAGTCGTAACAATCCGCTTGGCCAAGCCGACGCCCGGGTTAATTACTCCAGAAGGTAGGCGATGAGGTCGAGGATTTGTGGCTCGGTGAGCGTGTTCACCGTGCCGGGTGGCATGTTGGAGACGTTCAGTTTTTTGCGGCTGACAATCAACGCCTTGGCCAAGCTCACCGGGGCCGAGGTCGCCGACAGGCTCCGCAACCGCACCATGCCGTCCGTCTCCTCCTGCGCTTGGCCAAGGTGCGTTGTGCCGTCGCTTAGGGTGAACTGTTCCAGCACGTATGAATCGGCGATAGCCCGGGACGGCTCGAGGATCGACTCCAGCACCTCGCGCGGTTTCATGCGCTTGGCCAAGCCGCTGAGATCCGGCCCGACGCTGCCGCCCCTGCCGTTGAACCGGTGGCATTCCGCGCAGCCAGTTCGTTCGAACGCCCTCCGGCCGGCCGCGATGGATCGCCCCGTCTCCAGCCCGGCCAACGCCGGCTCGAGGTCGGCCATGGTCCAGTTCTTCACAAACACCGCGCTTGGCTTTAGGCCGCCGATCCATTCCCGGAACAAGGCCACCGCTGCGCGGTCGACCGCGCCCGACACCAGCGGCGGCATCTGCCCCCGGCCCCTCTGGCCCAGCCGCTGCAGCAACACCGACCGGTCCGGCGCGCCGGGAGCCACCAGCATGGCGTTGGCGATGCCAAAGGTGTCATGCTGAGGCCGCGCGTCGATCAGGTTCATGGCGTCGCGTGCCGTGCCGAGCTTCAGTTCCATCCTTGAGTTGCCGCCGCCGGAATGAACGTGGCAGGGAGCGCAGTTGATGTGCAGGTACGCCCGCACCCGCTGTTCGGTGTCGTGCGCCGGGTCGTACGGATCCACCAGCCTGTCGCCGTGCCGGGAGGGGAGGCTGGGCGCGTTGCGGAAAAACCCGGAATGACCCAGCGTCCGGAATTGATTGTCGCTGACCGGGCCATAGGCATGCTCCCGGTTCAGGTTCACCCCGGTGATCCCGAGGATGTACCCGGCCGCGCGGCCATGGCAGACCATGCAGTCCGCCCTGCTGGGGAAGACCCAATCCTGCCGCCGAAACCCACCCGGCGAGGGCGAATCCGCCACGCGAAACGTCGCCCTGCCCCCCTCGCGCGGCACCAGTTCCGCGTCGGTCTGCGCCTCGTTCCACCGGTAGGAATAGCCGCTCCATTCCTTTTCTTGGTACAGCAGTATCCGAGTCTCGACGCGGAACGGCCGGGCTTGGCCGCTGGGATGCTCGCGCTGCACTGTCAAAGTCTGCACGAGGGCGGTCCCCTCCGGGAAGGCCCATGCACCCGTACGGTTGAACCCAACCTGCTGGCCGCCGGGGACGGCCATCGCGCGCTCGGCCGTGGCCCCGTCGTTCCAGGCGGAGGCGACCACCGAGTAACCGATCACGCCGGGGTGCAGCCTGTGTGCCGCCGTGTCAGTGAACAGGCCGGCGTCGCTCAGGCGGGTGGCGAACGACTGGCGCGGGCGCGGGCGCGGGCGGGGCTTCAGCCGGTAAATCCCGCTGGAATGATCGACCACGAGCACCTCCCCCGAGTGTGTCTCGGCAAACCCGGCAATGGCCAGCGGCGTGTCGGCCAATTCCCGGTGCGACACCACCGCCTGTCCGTCGTGGCGGATGCCCCAGATCTTGCCGGTGCTGTAGTCGCCGTAAAGGTACTGACCGCGCAATGCCGGCCACTTCGCGCCGTGGTACACCACGCCCCCGGTGAGCGAACGCGCCTCGGAATGCGGATGCTCGGCCGTCGGGAGCGTCAACGGATGCGGTCCCAGTTTGCGGTTCAGGTAAAACGGGTGGCTCCCCTCGTAGACACTCCAGCCGTAATTCTCACCGGGGCGGACCAGGTGTACCGTCTCCCACAAGTCCTGCCCGTTGTTGCCGACCCACACCTGACCGGTTCGCGCATCCACGGCGAGCCGCCACGGGTTGCGCAGGCCGTAGGCGAACAACTCCGGACGCGCGCCGGGCAGGTCGATGAACGGGTTGTCCGGCGGAACGGCATACGGCCTGTCCGGCGTGCTTTCGCGAATGTCGATCCGCAGCACCCCGCCGAGCAGATCGTCGAGTGTCTGGCCGGACACCCATCGGTCGGAATCGCTCGTGCCGTCACCGGTGGAAATGTAGAGCATCCCGTCGCGCCCGAACGCAAGGCCGCCACCGTCATGCCCGCGGGATTCCCACTCGAGGATGACCTGCTCGGTGTTCGGGTCGATCGTCCCTCCCGAAGCAGGCGGAACAACGACGCGCGAAACCCGGTTCGCCTTGCCGCCGCCGAACCGGGCCAGTCGCAGGTTGGTGAACAGATAAAGATGGCCGTTTCGTGCGTAGCCGGGATCGAAACAAAACGAGTAGGCCATGCGCCCGTCCAGTTCCATCAACCGGCTCTGCTCCGTCACCGCCGGGTCGTCGCGGAACGCCACCAGCCCGGCCGGTTGGCCGTTCGCCCCGTTCAACATCGCGAACAGCCGGTCACTTCCCGGCTCGGGGGCGATGAACATCGGCGCGGCCCAGTCGAGGTTCGTGTACACCGGCTCGACCGTGTACGGCGGGGGCGGCTCCGGCGTTCCAACGAGCCGGGTGTTTTCCCAGCGCTCCCGCTTGGCCAAGCCGTACGGTTTCTCCTCCTGCGCCCCACCCACTTGGCCAAGCGACAGCCAGGCGGCCAGCGACAGGAGACCGTGTAGCGGCGAATAGGGCCAGATGATCAACCGGTGCATGGCCGGGGAAACTAGTGGCAGCCACGCGCCCGGGCAAGGCCAAGCGCGCCGGAGACGACCGGCTAAAACACCATCCAGCAGAGGATCACTGTCACGACCAACAGGATCGCCGAGGCGATGACCCGATCCCTAGTGGGGTACTCTAAATTGAGTTCGGCCGTCCACGGCCGCGGTGGTGCCAAGCGATTGGCCAAGCGCTTGGCACCGCTCCGGCCAACCTTGGTGGCCAACGGCAATTCGCGGAGGTTGGGGTCATCGTACGGTTCCTCCTCCGGGTCGTCCGGCGGCGTGAAAGTCAACGGCTCGTCCGCCTTGTGCGCCAGTTCGCCAACCTCCATCGTCAACGCCTCGGACGCACCCACCGACTGGACGCCGAGGCTCGCGGCCTTGGCCACGACGGTCGATCCCTTCCGTGGCGTGTCGGCCTCGGCGATTTCCGGGTGGCCGGCAGAGAACGCCACCGACTCGGCCTCGGCCGGTTCCCCGGAGGCAAAGTCTTCGCGCCGCTCACCCGGTGGCGGTTGGGCCAACTCAATATCACCAAAGCATTCCCCCTGTCGGGTGATCAACTGCTTGAGTTTGCACAGCTCGAGCACGGCCAAAAACGTCGTGATAATCTCAAGCCGGCTCCGGGCCGACTCGAACAACTCGGTGAAACGAACCGTCTCGCGTTGCGACAGTATCTCCCGGATGAGTGCGATCTTCTCGGTGACGGACCATTGATCCGCGACGATCTCCCCTGCCCGGTTGGCGCGTTGTTTTTCCGTCTCGTCGAAGCGTTGGAGCACCTTGTTGACGGCGTCGATCAGTTCGAAGATCGACGCGGCTTCCGGTGCCTGCGCCGGCAGCGGCGGCACCTTGGGCTTGGCCCCCTGCCGGTCGAAACTCTGCTCCCGCTCCCAGGCCATTCGCTGAAAGTCGGCGGCTGCATCCTTGAATTTCCGGTACTCGACAAGCTGCCGGATCAGATCCCAGCGGGGATCCTCCTCCTCGTCCTCCTCGGAAATCACCTGCTGATCGACCGGAAGCAATTCCTTGCTCTTGATGTACATGAGCGTCGAGGCCATGACGATAAACTCCCCGGCCAACTCGAGGTCGAGCTGCTTCATCAGGTCAACGTACTCGCAGAACTGGTCGGCCAGCTTCACCATGTCCACCTCGTAAATGTCGACCTCCTCCTTGCGAACCAAGTGCAGTAGCAGGTCGAGCGGCCCCTCGAATACTTCAAACTGGTATCGCAACTCGGTCATTGGCCTGCCGGGATGGATTCGAGAATGAGGACGGCCTGATTGACCACGCGCAGTTTCCAGTCGGCAAATACCTCACCGGTGGTCAGCACGCCGTACGTGTCGAACTTGTAACTGTTGCCCCGGCCATAGTAGCTGTCCGGGGAAACGTTGAATGTCCAGACCGAGCCATCCTTGAGCGGCCTCTCGGTGCCATGCTCCAGTTTGCACGCGCTGCGAAGCACGGCCACCGAGGCGTTCGCGTGGGCCAGGCTGTCGTGCTCGTGCCAATGCCGGAACAGGCCTTTGCCGGCGATGAGGCGGCGCATCATCGGGTTGACCGCGGAGGAATGCTGGTGCGCCCGGAAGACACCGCGCACCTTGGCCTTCGTCCCGGCCGAGGCGTCGAGGACGATTCGCGTGCCGGCCTTGCCGTACACAAACCCGCGCCCCTCCATATAACCCAAGCCCGGCTCGCTCGCGAACACGGTGAAGTCGTTCCACATGAAGCCGTTGATCATCGGCGACATCGGCGCAAGCGGCTTGTAGTCACGGATCGTGGTTTTAAGGAAATGCCGTCGTGCGGCGTCGGCCGAGGCCAGCAAGCCGGGATGCTTCGTTAAAAAAGTGCCGCCAGTCACCTGGCCCAGCAACTGGTACGCAACCGGCGACTTGGCGTCGAGTAGCGCGCCCGGCAGAAAGCCCGGCTCCATGCCGCCGTGGTTGCACTGCACAAAATCGGTGCCGCTGCCGACGTAAACCACCACCGGAAAAAAATCGTACAGCCGGCCGATGAGCGCCGGGTTGAACTGGTTCCCGTATTTCTTCTGGCACTCTGCAATGAATCCATACCGGGGAATCATCTGCACATCCTCATGATTGCCGCGTGCCATGAAGACCTGTTCCGGGTTGGCCAGCTTTAGGCGCAGCAGCGTGTACAGCACCTCAATGCCGTAGTTGCCGCGGTCCGTGTAATCGCCGAGGAACACCATGTAACGATTCGGCTTGGCCAAGCGGAAGCCATCCAACGTCCCTGTCTGGTTGAGCGAATCGAGCATGGCGATGAACGAGTGAATGTCACCGTGGAAATCGCCGTGAAAAGTCACCTCGCTGCCGGGCGGCACCTGCAGTTTTTGCGCGAACGGCTGGAACGGAATTGGTGGATTCAGGAAATAGGCGCGGTTGGGATTGAAAAACTCGTCTGCCTTCGGCTTGCCGCCAACCCAGTTTCCGGCGGGGTTCATCGAGCCGTTCTGAAACAGGTCGAAAGCCGCCCGCAGCGCCCCGTCCACCTCCGCGAACGAAGGCAGCGCCGTATCGAGCCGGGCCACCGCCACTTGGCCAAGCAGCGCGCGGTTGCTGGGCAGCTTGGCGCAGGCGGCCCGCCATTGTGCATAATCGGGGTACCGGGTGGAGTGATAGCTGCCCTGCGCCGCCGGAGCGGATTGTGCCAGGCCAAGCGCCAGCCATAATAACAGCGCTTGGGCAATCGGTTTCCGGGGGTGGCTTCTCCTTGGTCGCATCTTCCAGCCGGTCACAAGAAGACTGCGCCCGCCTAGTCACCCAGACAAGCCAAAAGGAAAGAATTGCGCCCTCCCCGCATCCCGCCTAGGTTCCGCCGACCACACCACCATGAATACCGAACTGTTCCTGAGACACTTCACGGGCTGGGCAGCCTCCGTAGCCTTGCTTTCCGGTGCGTGGAGCGCCCATGCAGGCGATTGGCCCCAGTGGCGCGGCCCGACCTCGAACGGCCACGTTGCCAAGGGCGATTCGCTCCCCGGAAAACTGGCCGACTCGCCCAATGTCATCTGGCGCATCCGGACCGGCATGGGCCATTCCGCACCGGTCACGCAGGGCAACCTTCTGGCAGTCTCAGAGGAACAGGGCGACGCCGAGATGCTGCGTCTCCTCGACAAGCGCACCGGCAAGGAACTGTGGAAACAGCCATACGGACAGACATACGCGGATGACGGCTTCGGTGCCGGCCCGCGCTGCGCACCGCTGTTCGATGGGGAGAGGATTTATGTGCAAACCTGCCGGGGCAAACTGAGTTGCCTGAGCGTCAAGGACGGCTCCATGATTTGGGCGGTCGATTACCAGAAACAGTTCAAGGTCAAGTGGATCAAGAACAAGAGTCAAAACGAAGGCGCTGCATCACGGCGGGGCTATAGCGGCACGCCGCTCGTCGACGGAGACCATCTCATCTGCCAGGTCGGCGGCGTCCCCGGGACGGGTGTGGTATGCTTTGACAAGTTGACTGGAAAAATCATCTGGCAATCGCAGGATGACCTGGCGAGCTTCGCCAGCCCGTTGATCACGACACTGGCCGGCAAGCGGCAATTCGTGACGCTCGCCACCGATAAGATTCTCAGCGTGAATCTTGAAAATGGCGCGTTGCTCTGGAGCCAACCCGTGCCCACACTCTATTTTCGTAATGTCGTCACGCCCATCGCCGCCGGCAACAGCGTGATCACCGCCTCCCACTCCGAGGGCATGCTCTGCATGGGCGGCAGCGGCAGCGCCGGGGCAGCCATCCGGAAATGGAAGGATGGCAAACTCAAGATAAACCTTGCCACGCCGGTCGTCGTGGGCGGCAGCCTGTACAGCTTCGCCGAGAAGGACCGCTTCATCTGCGTCGATGTAGCCACCGGCAAATTGAACTGGGAGGAGCGCGGCTTCGGCAAGTTCTACGCCTCGACGATGACCGACGGCCAACGATTGCTCGTGCTCGGCCAAATGGGTGAACTGGTCCTCCTCAACATCAACCCAAGGGAATTTGAGGAATTGGGCCGGGCGCAGGTCTGCGGCAAAACCTGGAGCTTCCCCGCCTACGCCGGCGGCCAGCTTTTCGTGCGAGACCAGAAATCGCTCCAGTGTCTCCAACTCACCGCCGACTAACCCGCTTGGTCAAGCGCTTAGCCGTCATCAGATCGTTTCCGGCGTTGGGTGGTTCCATGGGGCGGCGTAGGGGCGGCTGAGGAGCCGGTTGGCCTCCGGGTCGTCGATGACGGTGTGGGTCTCCGGATCCCACCGCAGCGCACGGCCGCCGAGGCGCTGGGAGAGGTTGGCCAAAATGCAGCTCACGCTGGAGATGTGGCCCTGTTCGATGTCGGCCACGGGGCGGGTACGCTTGGCCACGGCGTTGAGGAAATCGATCATGTGTACGCGCACCGCCGGGGCGACGTGTCGCTCGAGGTCTTTCTCGGTCTTGTCCTCGGGGTACTCCTCCAGTTCCATCTTGACGTCGCGATGGATCGCCTTGACCCCGCGACTGCGCGGGATGAAGTCGTAGCGGTTGACGCTCAACTTCAGCGTGCCCTTGTCGCCGTAAAGGAAGGCCGCCCACGGGTAGTCGGGATCAGGCGCGTGGCCCCAGGCGCGATGCTGCCAGACTACCTGCAAGTCGTCGAAGTCGAAGCAGGCAGTCTGCGTGTCGGTGGTGTTGGCCTTGGCCTGTTTGTCGACGAGGATGCCGCCCTGCGAAACAACGGTGGTCGGCCAGCCGAGGTCGAGCATCCAGCGAACGGTGTCGAGCATATGAACGCACATGTCGCCAACGATTCCGTTGCTATATTCCATAAACGCCCGCCAGCCGCGCGGATGGCATAGCTCGCTGTACGGCCGACGCGGCGCGGGGCCGCTCCACATGTCGTAGTTGAGTGTGGCCGGCGGCGTGCTGTCGGCCGGGTGGCTGCGGTTGCGCATGTGGTAGTAGCAACAAACCTCCGCGTGGGCGATGTTGCCGAGCAGTCCCTTGGACACGATCTGCTCGCGTGCCTCCATGAGGTGCGGCGTGCTTCGGCGCTGCGTGCCGACCTGCACGACACGGTCGTACTTTCGCGCGGCGGCGAGCATCGCCCGGCTCTCGACAACATCGATGCTGGTCGGCTTTTGCACGTAGACGTCGCAACCGGCCTGGACGGCGGCGATCATCGGCAGCGCGTGCCAATGATCCGGCGTGCCGATGAGCACGAGGTCGAGCTTGTTTTCCTTCAGCAACGCCCGGTAGTCACCGTAGGTCTTCGGGCGCCTGCCGGATTTCTGCCGCTGGGCCACGATGTCGGCCGCGCCGGAGAGCATCGCGCTGTCGACATCGCACAACGCCACCACCTCGACGGGCGCAACTTGGATGAGTCGGAGCAAATCCACCTTGCCGTACCACCCGGAGCCGATCAGCGCCACGCGCTTGGTCGGACCGTTGGCAATTTCGGCCGCTGCGGCTGCGATGGAGGAGCAGGCCAAGCCAGCCGCGCTGGTCTCGATAAAAGTACGACGGTTCACCCGCTTGGTTTAACGGCTTGGCCGGGCGAACTCAAGCTTGGCCAAGCGCCGGATTGCCCTTGGCCAAGCGGGCGGATAGGCTTTCGTCCATGCGTCCGTTCCGGTTGTTATTTGTTTGCATGGGGAACATCTGCCGCTCGCCCGCTGGTGAAGCGGTGATGCGCCACTTGGTCGAGGCTGACGGCTTGGCCAAGCGGATCGAGTGCGACTCGGCCGGCACCATCTCGTTCCACACCGGCAACCCGCCGGACCACCGCATGCACGCGGCGGCGGCCAAGCGCGGAATCAACACCGGCGGCCAGGCGCGGCAGATCTGCGATGACGACTACCGCTCGTTTGACATGATTTTGACGATGGACGACGAGAATCTGGTAAACGTCCGCAACATGGCACCGGCGGGAGAGTACCCGGCGGAGGTGCGGCCGTTTTGCGACTTCGTCACCGGGACCACCGCGACCGAGGTGCCCGACCCGTACTACGGCGGGGTGCAGGGATTCGAGACGGTGCTCGATCTGCTCGAGGACGGCTGCGCCAGCCTGCTCGAGCACGTCCGCCGCCAGACCGACGGGTGACCTCCGATGTGGGACGCGATCGCCAAGCGTATTTCCGAACGCACCGGGGCGGCGTTCCGCTTGGCCAACGCGAGACCAGTCGGCGGTGGATGCATCAACGAGGCGTACCGGCTCGATGGCGACGGCGGCCCGTTCTTCGCCAAGTTAAACCGCGCCGACGCACTGGAGATGTTCGAGGCGGAGGCGGACGGACTGCGCGACATCGCCGACACCGGGACGATCCGCGTGCCCAATCCGGTTTGCCACGGCACAAACGGAGACCGAGCGTACCTCGTGCTCGAGCACATCGAGTTGGGCCACACCGGATCGCAGGCGGAGCTTGGCCGGCGCTTGGCCAAGCTGCACGCCGTGCCACAGGCGAGCTTTGGCTGGCGGCGCGACAACACGATCGGCAGCACGCAGCAACTGAACCCGGCGAGCGACGACTGGGTGGCTTTCCTGCGCGAGCACCGGCTTGGTTTTCAATGCCGCTTGGCCAAGCGCAACGGCCTGCGGCTCAACGGCGCGGACGAGTTGCTCGGCCAACTGGATGGTTTTTTTGCCGGCTACGAGCCAAAGCCGTCACTGTTGCACGGCGATTTGTGGAGCGGCAACGTGGCGTTTGGGCCGGGCGGCGAGCCGGTGATCTTTGACCCAGCGACATATTGTGGCGACCGCGAGGCGGAGTTCGGGCTGGCGGAAATGTTCGGCGGATTCGGGAGCGAATTTTGGGAGGCGTACGAGGCGGAGTGGCCGCTGGATGCCGGTTACCCGACACGCAAACTGCTTTACAGGCTGTACCACACGCTGAACCATTTCAACCTGTTCGGTGGCGGCTACGGCTCGGCGGCAGAGGGGATCGTCGGCCGACTGCTGCGGACGCGGTAAACAAAAAAGCCCCAACCATGTTGGCCGGGGCTGGGTGAAAATGGATTGAGTTAATCGTTGGCCTCGGCCGGTTGCGCCTCGGTTTCGTCTTCCTCATCGGCGACCGCGCTTGGCCCGGCGACGGTGTACCGCTCGATCGACTCGATCCGGTAACGCTTGGCTTCGTGGTCAACCTCGAACTCGGCCTCTTCGCCCGGTTTCTTGCCGAGGAAGGCCTGCCCAAGTGGGGTGAGGTAACTGAGGATCTGGTTGTCGGGATCGCCGTCCCAAGCGCCGAGGAGGATGAAGGTCTCCGGCTTGTTCGACCCGAGGTTGGTCACGCCCACCTTGTTGCCGACCGTGACCGCATCGATTGTGGCGTCGGAAAAGTCGGTGGCCCGGGCGCGGGTCAGGTCGATCTCCAGTTCGCCCTTGCGGGAGAGAAGCAGCTTCTGCGCTTCCTTGGCCGCCTTGAATTCGTGGTTTTCGCGCAGGTCGCCGTAGCTGCGGGCGATGGCGATCTCGCGGGAGTTGGCGGGGATCTTCTCCTTGACCAGTTCCTCGTACTCCTGTTTGCGGCGCTCGAGGCTCTGCCAAGAGACCACAAGGACGTTGTCCTCCTTTGCCTGATCGCCTGAAATCAAGTTTTGAATCGAGGGGAACTCCTTGACGATGCGGCCGAGCAACGAGCGCTTGTCCATGTCGTCAAAGCAGTTGGTCGCCTGCAGCGCGCGCACCAAGTCCTCGATCAACTCGATGTCCGCGGAGCCGATCAGGTCGGTGATCAGTTTCTGGTCGCTGAGAATCAGGTCGCCCAGCTTGCTGGTTTTGCGATCCTCGAACCGGTCATTCTCGATGGCGGCCATCATCGCTCGGAACACTTCCGGGCCGAGAATGTCGGCGAAGCTGTCGGAACGGTTCTTGCCCATCCACAGCATCAGGTCGGTGCTGGCCTCGCGCTTGCTGATGAGTTTCGCAAGGCTGGCCTTGAATTTTTCGAAGTGCCCGGTGTCGATCAGAATCTGGATCAGTTCCCCCACCAACCGGAGGCCGGTCTCGTTGATCAACTTCAGGTAGGTGTCGACCCAGGTATCCGGGTGGGCCTGGCGAAACGCCTCGAGGGCGAGTTTCTGCTTGGCGGCGGAGAGGCCCTCGATCAAACCGGCCAGGTCATCCGCTTTTTCATAGATGTCGCTTGCGGTCAGCTCACCCTCCTGCGGCTGGATGCCGGACTGTGTGCGGATGGCGTCGCGCAGCAGGATCGCCTCGAGCGCGAGCGATGGCTTGAGCGTCAGGTGATTCTTGATTGCTTCATTGAGGATAGATACCACCTCGTCCAATACCGCCTCCTTGTTTTCGACACCGTCGATGCTCTTGCAAAGCTCGGTTGCCGCGGCCAGTTGCGCCTTCAGGCCCTTGGCGTCACGGATGTTGCTCATCAGCTTGTCCGCGGGGGACAACTCCTCGGCGTGGTAGACGATCGGCTCGGTTTTCTTGACCGGCAACTGGTAGTGCCCGTCGCCCTTCATCTCCTTCTTGGCGTCGGCCCACCATTTTTTCCAGTCCTCCTCGATGACATCCGGCACGAGCGATTCCTGAATCAACGCGACTGTCGCCTGTCCGCCGTAGCTCTCGAGCACCAGCTTGATCAGCTCCAAGTGGCGCAGGGCTCCCATGCGTTTCAGTCCGGCCAAGTCGGTGGCCTTGCGTGCGAGGATGTGACTCGAACTGAGAGGGCTGAGCACTTTCGTAGCGAAACCCAGATCCATCGAGTGGCCCGGCTTGGCCTGAAAGTCGATGGTGATCTTGGCCATCAGCGTGTCCACGGTTGTGATCTTCCCAAACCCCCACGACCGGTGCGTGCAGAACCCCGCCGTCACCAACTCCGTCAGCGAGTCCGTCAGCTTGGGATCCAGTTTTCCATCCAGGACGAGTCGCTTAAACTCGCTCTCCAACTGATCGGATTGCCCTACAGTGGTGCTTGCTTCCTCGGTCATTGTGTCGCTCATCAGGTAAAAGGCGCTCGGCCTGCGCCGCCAAAGCCGGCATCGTACCGGGGTGCCGGGTCGCAATTCAAGACAAATCGCGCTGCAAACATTGTTGCGTTCACAAGAAACGCAGCACGCCGTCGAGCGCATTCTTTCACGCCAATTCCAGTCCTCCACCCTCTCCAACGCCGACACCGGTCTGTGCCGCGAACTCGTCTCCGGTTGCGTGCGATGGCGAAGACTGCTTGACTGGCTGATCGAGCGCGCCACTGATGGCCGTGAGCAGAAACCTGCCGTGCGGGAAATCCTTCGGCTTGGCCTCTACCAAATCTTCTTCCTAAACCGCATCCCGGAGCACGCCATTGTCAACGAAAGCGTCCGCCTGGCCAAGGCCGAGCGATGCCTTGGCCAAGCCGGGTTCATCAACGCGATGATGCGGCGCTTCCTCCGCGAACGGGGGCAGATCACCCGCGACATCGCCGACCTGCAGGAGGATCGCCCGGCGCTTGGTCAATCCCACCCCGACTGGTTGTTCGAGCAGTGGGAAGCGCGCTGGGGCCGCGAAAAAACCATCCGCCTCATGGAGTGGAACAACCAACCCGCCCCGACATGCGCCCGCGTCAACCCCCTGCTCACCGACCCCGAAAGCTTGGCCAAGCGCTGGGATGAGGAAGGCGTCCAGGCCACGCCGATCGACTGCGACTGGGCCAAGCCGGATAGCCTCTTTCGCCTGCGCCAACACCCCCCGCTCGAGTCGCTTGACAGCTTCCGCGACGGGCTGTTTTACGTGCAGGATCCCAGCACGCTGCTGGCCGTCGCCCTGCTCGATCCCCAACCCGGCCAAGCCATGCTCGACCTCTGCGCCGCGCCCGGAGGCAAGACCTGCAACATCGCCGGACGGATGAACAACGAGGGCCAACTCACCGCGCTCGACATCAGCGAGCCGCGGCTCGAGTTGCTGCGCGAGAATTGCGACCGGATGCACGTCACCTGCGCCACGCTTGGCCAAGCGGACACGGCGACGACAGGCGGGTACGATCGGGTGCTCGTCGATGTCCCCTGCTCCAACACCGGCGTGATGCGTCGCCGACTCGACCTGCGGTGGCGACTCAGCCCCGGCGAAACCCGACTGCTCGCCGACGAGCAACTAAAGCTGCTTGGCCAGGCGGCCGCGCGAACCAAGCCGGACGGTCAGCTCGTTTACAGCACCTGCAGCCTCGAGCCGGAGGAAAACGAACAACTCGTCGCCCGATTCCTCAAGGCCAACCCGGAATGGCAACTCGCCGAGGAGCGAACGCTGCACCCCGTCGAGGATCACACCGACGGCGCCTACGCCGCCCGGCTCACGCGAACGACCAACAACTAGCCCCCCGCTTGGCCAAGCCGGTTTTGCGTGAAGCAATAATCATCGACGACCCGGCCGCCGATGAGATGTTCCTGGATGATGCGTTCGAGGACTTTCGGCGTACAGGAGTGGTACCAGGCACCTTCCGGGTAAACGACGGCGATGGGGCCACGCGCGCAGACACGCAGGCAGTTGGCCTTGGTGCGGTACAGTTGCGGCCCAGTGCCAAGCTCCTTCAGGCGGGCCTTCAAGAATGCCCACGACTCCAGGCCGGCCTCGCGGTCGCAGCACTTCGCCTTCGACTGGTCGGCGCAGAGAAAAATGTGGCGTTCGACTTTGTCCAGCCCAAGCGCAGACGAGATTTTTTCGGGAGATTCGTCGGCCACGGGTTACTGGACGGGCTTGAGTTCGCGAACCCAGATGTTGCGGTATCGCACCGGGTTGCCATGATCCTGCAACTGAATGTGGCCGGGGCCGTGCTCCCGGTACGGCCGAGTTTTTTTGTGGCCGAGGATGCCCGGGATTTCCACGCCATGCTGGGTAACCACGCCGTTGTGCAGCACGGTAATCCGCGCCTTCCGGGTGACCTTGCCGTCCTCGAACTCCGGCATCTCGAAAATGATGTCATACGACTGCCACGCCCCCGGCGGCCGGGAGGCGTTGACGCGCGGCGGGCGGAAGCCATAGAGCGAACTGGCCTGCCCGTCCGGGTAGGTGAGGTTGTCGTAGTTGTCCTGCACCTGCACCTCGTACAGCCCGGCGAGGAAAACGCCGGAGTTGCCGCGGCCCTGACTGCTGCCCTTGACCTCCGACGGGCTAGCCCACTCGATGTGCAACTGCACGCTGCCGAATTTTTGTTTCGTCCGGATGGTGCCGGATTTTTTACCGCACTCGAAGTAGCCGTCCCGAAGCGTCCACTTGGGCGCGTTGCCTTTGCCGTCCTCCCATGCGTCAAGGTTCGTTCCGTCAAACAACACGATCGCGTCCGAGGGCGGCCTGCCCGGCTCGTCGCGAGGAGTCACGGTGCCGGGATGGATCTGACGCGGCTGCGGGCGGAACGGGTCGTGCACGACCCACGGTGTGCCGGGAATCTTCGGCGTATTGGTGTAGCCGAATCGCACCCCCTTGAGCGACTCCAGTTCAACAACGCGGTAGCCGCTCATCCCATCCGCGCGGCTCGGGGTGGAGATGCCACCGGTATACGGTACCACGCCGACAATGTCACTCTTGGCCAAGCGGATCCACCCACTCCCGGCGCGGTATTCGTAAATGAAAAACGCACCGTCGAAGCCAAGCCGCAGGCCAATCGTGCCGTCGGCATCGGCCTGCTCGATGAGGGACTGCGCCCCGTCCCGCGTCCGTACAGCGTAAATCAGTCCGCCGGATCGGAACAGCGAAACGTAACTGCCCCGTCCAGCGCTCAGGAACAATCCTCCGTCGCCCTCGAGCGTGACCTCCTGCACCACGCCCTGGGCGAGATCGCCCAGTTCGCGGCGGATCACCTCCCAGCCACCGGTGTCGGGAACCTCAACAAACTCACTCCAGCCCGTGCCGGAGAAGTCGTCATCCTTGAAATGTACCTTATCCTCCGCCTGCCCCAAAATTGGGCCAAGCGACAGGAGCGCCGCCGCAAAGATCGTCGTTTTATTCATTATGGCAAAAATCGGGGCGAAAGTTGTAGCCGCTTGGTCGAGCACACTCCAGCCGCAAAAATAAAATAGTTTACAAAATGGCTTGTACGGCAGCGAGGCGTTGAGTAGGTTTCCTGCCCTTTTTTCGAGCAGGAGGGCCAAATCAGATGCAACGAAAAGTCAAATCCATCAAGACGCGCAAATCCGTGGCCAAGCGGTTCAAGATCACCGCTTCGGGCAAAATTGTCCGGAATCGCCCCGGAAAACGGCATCTTTTGGCCAGCAAAAACGCCAAGCGCCGCCGCAAGCTCGGCACCCCGGCACTCGTCGACAAGACCGATTACGCCCGGGTGATGGAGAATATGCCGTTCAGCCACTGAGGCATTAACCCGTCCATTTCACACAGGCATGAGAGTCACCAACGCAGCCGCCTCCCGCAAACGCCGCAAGCGCATGATCGAAGCCGCCAAGGGCTTCCGCCTGCGCCGTTCCAAGCTTTACCGCTACGCCAAGGACGCCGTCGAGCACGGCCGCCAATACGCCTATCGCGACCGCAAAAACAAAAAGCGCACCTTCCGCGGTCTCTGGAATCTTCGCATCAACGCCGCCGCCCGCGACGCCGGCATCACCTACAGCCGCTTCATCGAGGGCCTCAAGGCCGCCAAGGTCGAGGTCAACCGCAAGGTGCTGGCCGACCTGGCCGCCACCGACTCGGCCGCCTTCGGCGAACTGGTGAACACCGCCAAGAGCGCACTCGAGGCCAAAGGCTGAGCGCTTGGCCAAGTTGACTTTTTGCGCGGGCGGTCTTTAATGGCCGCCCTCTTTTGTTTCCGAGAAGGAAACCTTGGAACATGTCATTCCTGGACGAAATCACACCGCTGAAGGAAGCCGCCCTGCAGGCGCTCGAGGCCGCCGACAGCTTGGCCAAGCTCGACGCCGTGCGCGTGCAGCACCTCGGCACCAACGGCCAATTCACCGGACTGCTAAAGCAGATGAGCGGCTTGGCCAAGGAGGAACGCCCCGCCGCCGGCAAGGCGGTTAATCAAGCCAAGGCCGAGCTCAACCAAACCCTCGACCAACGGCGCGAGCAACTCGAGCTGGCCGCCGCCGCGCCGAAACGCGCCACCGACTTCACCGCGCCCGGCCGGCGCCGCCCGCTTGGCCGGCAACACCCGCTCACGCAGGTCACCGAGGAGATCGTCCGTAGCTTCCGCAAAATCGGCTTTGCCGTCGCCGACGGCCCGGAGATCGAGAGCGAGCGCTACTGCTTTGACGCCCTCAACACCCCGACCGATCACCCGGCCCGCGACACACAGGACACCTTTTTCATTAACGCCAACGAGCGACCGCTGCTCCGCACCCACACGTCGTCGGTGCAAATTCGCGTGATGGAGCAGACCCCGCCGCCAGTGCGCATCATCGTGCCTGGGCGTGTCTACCGGCGCGACACCGCCGACGCCACCCACAACCCCACCTTCCAGCAAATCGAAGGCTTGTACGTTGACCGAAATGTGACGATGGCCGACCTCAAGGGCACGGTCGAGTTTGTGTTCCGGGAACTGCTCGGCAAGGAGGTCAAGCTGCGGTTCCGGCCGCACTACTTCTCCTACACCGAGCCGAGCCTGGAGATCGACTTCAGCAGCCCGCTCGTCCGCAAGATGGGCAAGGAATGGCTCGAGATCGCCGGCTGCGGCATGGTGCACCCGGCCGTCTTCGAAAACGTCGGGTACGACCCGGAGGAATGGAGCGGCTGGGCGTTCGGCTTCGGCATCGAGCGCATCGCGATGATCCGGTACGGAATCAGCGACATCCGCCTGTTCTACGAAAACGACCTCCGCTTCCTCGGCCAGTTTTAGCCCTTGGCCAAGCGCGGCGGTTCCGCTGCCGGTTATTTTTTTCCCAACCGCACGAAAGCGCTTGATTGGTGTTTGGCTGTTGTTACTTTTTCGCAGCCGCGAGCAGGGCTGATCCGCGGCGCACACCAANAATCCATCACACGGAAACCTGACGTGAAAGTATTCGCTGGCAGTTCCAACCTCCCGCTTGCCGAGGCCATTTGTGCCAACATTGGTATAGAGCCGGGCAAACTCTCCATCACCGCATTCCCCGACGGCGAATCGTTCGCCAAGATCGAGGAGAATGTCCGGGGCGAGGATGTGTTTGTCATCCAGTCGACCTGTCCGCCGACGAATCATCACCTGATCGAGTTGTTCATCATCATGGACGCGCTTAAGCGGGCCAGCGCCGACCGGATCACGGCGGTGCTGCCGTACTATGGCTACGCCCGGCAGGACCGGAAGGATCAACCACGCGTACCGATCTCGGCCAAGCTCGTGGCCAATTTGCTCGTGGCCGCCGGGGCCAACCGCATTTTGACGATGGACCTGCATGCCCAGCAAATTCAGGGCTTTTTCGATATCCCGGTGGATCACCTATACGCCTCGCCGGTGATTTTTGCCTACCTCAAATACACCAAGAGGGAGAACCAAGTGGTGGTCAGCCCGGATGTGGGCGGGTTGAAAATGGCCCACGCCTACTCGGAAATGCTCCAAGCCGACCTGGCCATCGTCGCCAAGCGCCGCACCAGCGCCACCGACACCGAGTCGGTGGGTATTATCGGCGAAATTGAAGGGAAAAACGCTCTTTTGGTCGATGACCTCACCGAGACCGCCGGCACGCTGGTTAATGCCGCCGCCATCCTCAAGGAGCGCGGGGCGGCGAGCGTCCGGGCCTGTGTATCCCACACGATTCTCAATGATTTGGGCATTGATCGCCTGAAAAACTCTTGTATTGACGAATTGATAACGACTGATACAGTCCCCCGCCCCGAAATTGAGGGGTTGAACATCAACACCCTCTCCGTGGCGGGGTTGCTGGGGGAAGCCATCCAGCGAATCCACAACAATTCCTCGGTGAACTCGCTGTTCCGATTCAAGGGAGCGCGCACCACTTGAGCCCGCCGGGGGAGGCAGTTTTTTGGGACAAATTACATGAAAGCAATCTGGTTGGCCGCAAGTGCGCGGACATTGACTAAAACCACAGGCAGCAAAAAAGTTCGCCAAGGCGGAGGCCTGCCTGGCGTCATTTACGGCAACGGCGACCCGCAGAGCATCGAGATCGAGGCCAAGCAGTTTGACAAGGCGGTCAANTCCACCGAGGCGAAAAACTTCCTCGTCGAGCTNGACATCGAGGGCNAAAANANCATNGCNNTGGTGCAGGATGTNCAGANNAACCCNNTGACCAACCTGTTCATNCACGTCGATTTCAAGCGNCTGACCAAGGACAGNNTNGTCACGGCACAGGTTCCGNTGCNCCCGGTTGGCACCNCCGAGGGCGTNAANCAGGGCGGNGTCNTGCAGACNTCNATGCACACCATCACGCTGAANGGCCGCCCNACNGACATCCCCGAGANCCTCGAGCCNGANNTCAGCGNNNTGGATGTCGGCCAATCCCTGCACTTGGAGGATATTGANCTGCCGAAAGGGGTTGTNGCGATTGNTTCNCCGAAGGCTNTGGTGNTNGCCGTCGCGACCTCCCGCATGCAGATGATGGCNGAGGCNGAAGAGGCGGCGGCTGCCGAGGCAGCGGCGGCGGGAGAAGGGGCGGGAGAAGCCTCTGCCGAGGGCGAAGCCCCGGCACAAGAAGGTGCCAAGGAAGAAGGCGGTGCCGACGGCGGGGACAAGAAGGAAGGTTAATTTTTATTGTTGCCCCGCCGTGCTGGCAGGGGCGCCATGTTCTTTTATAGGGTTCGCGCATGGAGGAGACATTCCTGATCGCGGGCTTGGGCAATCCCGGCAAGGGTTACGCCGCCACGCGGCACAATGTCGGGTTCATGGTACTCGACCGCTTGGCCAAGCGATTGGGCGCGGCGTGGGAGATGAACAAAAAGTTCGCCGCTCACTTGGCCAAGGGCAGTCAGGACGGCGGCACCACCCTGCTGTGCAAGCCGCAGGGTTACATGAACCTGAGCGGCCAATCGGTGGTGCCGTTGGCCCAGTATTACCAGATCCCCCACGGGCGGATCATGGTGGTGGTCGACGATCTCGACCTGCCACTTGGCACCGTGCGAATGCGCCCCGGCGGCGGCACAGGCGGCCATCGAGGGCTGGATTCGATTCAGGGGTTGCTCGGAAAAGACGAGTTTGCAC
>NYYJ01000041.1 GCA_002686755.1 Verrucomicrobiales bacterium | reverse complement strand
AAACATTCCGAAACCGCCGACCTCCTCCGCAAACACGGCGGCAAGACGGGTGAAGCATTGAAAGTTGAAGGGGAATGAGACGCCTCCTCCTCACAATAATCGTAGCCGTGGTGCTGGTTGGGTGTGCCAGTAATGACGGGGTCATAACAGGTGACACGATAATGGAAGCATCATCCCCTTTGGCTGAAGCAGCAAGAGTCGGAAACACTGAGGGAGTCATCATTCTTCTTCCCGAAGGTCATGATATAGATGAGCGGGATATTCAATATGATGCGACTGCTTTACAGTGGGCGGCCGAGTATGGTCACGAAGGCATCGTTGAGATTCTTATCAGCAACGAGGCGGAATTGAATGCATTAAACAATCAAGGCAGAACTGCATTGCATTGGGCCGCTCTGAATTCCAAATTGGAAACCTGCAAAGTGCTAATTAAAAAAGGGGCGAAATTAAATATCAGGGATGAAAAAGGAGAAACCCCCATTGATTTCGCTATATCGAATGGAAGTTCAAATAATGATGAGACTATTGTTTTTCTTCGCAAACACGGCGGCAAGACGGGTAAGGAATTAAAAACTATAGGAAAATGAATAAACTACTGACCGCAACCATGGGAGCCCTTGCACTGGGGTGGCTCGCTGCCCCGGGGGCGAGCGGCAACGATTCGCACAAGCCGCTTTTTGACGGCAAATCACTAAAGGGATGGGAGGTGCTCGAGGGCGAGCGGCAGCTTTGGCGGGGGGAGGACGGGGCCATTACCGCTGGCTCACTGACGGAGAAGGTACCCCATAACTCCTTCCTCGCCTCGGAGCAGTCGTTCCACAATTTCGAGTTGCGGCTGAAGATCCGCATCACCGGGACGGAGGGCTTTGTCAATTCCGGCATCCAGATTCGCAGCGTACGGATTCCGGGCAACCACGAGATGATCGGCTACCAGGCGGACGCCGGGCGGGGCTGGGGGGGCAAGCTGTATGACGAGTCGCGACGACGCAAGGTGATCGGCGAATTGATCGACGCGGAGGCAGTCCGCCGCGCCGTCAAGCCGGACGGCTGGAACGACTACCGCATCCGCGCCGAGGGCAAGCGCATCCGCTCGTGGATCAACGGCGTGGCGGCCCTTGACTACACGGAGGCGGAGGCGGACATCCCGCAGGACGGGCGGATCGGCCTGCAGGTCCACGGCAACGGCAAGACGGTGGTGCGATTCAAGGATGTCACCATTCAGACGCTGCCCCCCACCCCCAACGCGCCGACCTGGAAAAAAACCGCCCCGCCAGAAGGCACCAAGAAAAAGACGAAGTCCGCTGTCGGCAAGTAAACCAAGCGCTTGGCCAAGCGGGGGTTATTTCACCGATCGGGTGAATCGTTGCCGCTGGTCGGTGGGGAGGGTCACGGGGCTTGTGGCGTCCATGTCCTGCCAGGGGCCGTTGATGGTTGGCGCGGTCTGCAGTCGGCCCTCGAAAGTCAGCGTGATCGTGCCGTCGCCGTTGTTCGCGAAGCCAAGCGGCGGGGGCACGATCTCGCCCTCGACAGTGACCTTGGCCTTGGCCAGTTGCCGGTAGCCGTCGTTGGTCAGAAACATCACCCAATACTCCCCCGCCGGCAACCCGTCGGCGAAGGTCACGGTGCCAGTGGCCAGGGTTTCGCCGGGGATCCGGCTGCTGCCGACGTATGCCCAGGCGATGCTGCTGGTCTCACCAAGAGGCATGAGGCTGATCCAGTCTGCCGGGTCGCCGGGGCCGTCGCTGAAGCGGACGGTGATGGATTCGCCCGGGGCGTATTGAGTCTTGCCGGGAGCCACGGCCGGGAGGGGGACGACCGTGAACGCCGCCGCATCGGCGATCTCGTGGTAACCGTCGTTCTTGAAGTAGCGCACCACGTAATCCCCCGCCGACAAATTGTTGATGAACGTCACGGAGCCGTCGGGGAGCCCGTCGCCGGGCGTGGTTTCGCCGTTGACGTACATCCAGGCCAGACTGCCGTACTCGCCGGGTGTCATGTAGGTGCGATAGATGCCGATCCAGTCGCGGGGATTGCCGGGGCCGCCGTTGAACTGCACGGTGATCGGCTCATCAATAACGTAGCGGCCACTGTTGGTGGCCAAGCCGGCGAGGGTGGGCTCAGGCTCGGCGTCGGTCGCCACGGTGATGTTGTCCACCGCCCACCAGTTGTCGAGGCCGTGGTAATCCCAGGTGATCACGGCCGACTGCACCCCGTCGGGGTTGTTGAGAGGCAATGAGACCGTCTCGTCGTAGGCGGAGGGGGTTTGCGTGTCCAACTCGAGCAGGGTGACCGGCTCGCCGCCGTCGTACGCCACGGTGACGCGGGAACGGGACAAGTCGAACAGCCGGATTTTGATGTCATCGATGTAATGTTTCTGGTGGGCGCCGCCGGTGCGTGCGGCAAACAGGAACTGGGCGGCCTCAATGGGGGAGAGGTCGATCGGCACGTCCCGGATTACTTCGTGGCCCCGGAAATGGACGGTCGCCCGGCCGTCGGCGACGCGGATCTTGACGTCGGTCCATTCCGTCTTGTGCCACATCATCACGAACTCGCCCTCCTCGTTCACGAATTTTTCGCTGTCGGCGGCGCCGGTTTGCCCGTGGAACTTCTGGATGGCGACCGATTTTTTGCCATTGAAAATCTCGATGGCGGGCGCCTCGCCGCCGCCGGAGTCCCAGGCGTCGAAGCAGACCCGGAAGGCCGCCTCGGGGACGCCCTCCTCCGCCGGCTTTGCCAAGGTGGGCAGGTCGTTGCCGATGCTGACGCTTAAGCCGTCCGCCGGCCGGCGCGTGCCCCGGCCCATGAACATCCGGAAGCTGATTTCAAATTCATTGAACGCCGCGCCGTTGGAAAAGTCATCGATCAGCATGCCGCCGTTCTGCGAATAAACGGCGTCGGTCAGCTTGAGGACGCCGTTGAGTTTCAGCCACGGCCAAGCGCCCCCGGTGCGTTGATACATGAGGCCCTGTGAAGCGGAGCCGTCAATCGTGACCCCTCCGCCCACGTCGTCCCCCTCGAAATCCTCCTCAAACGCGGCAACCACGCGCTTCCGCTGCATCTCCCGCCAACTGGAGTCGTATGTCAGGACGAGCGAGTCGGCCTGCGCCCCGGAGATGTCAATCGCAGGCGTTGCCATGGTTGCGCTGAACTTGGCGTCCGACTCGCCGCCGGTGTGGGCCGAGTCGGCGACGGCGATCACGCCGCTGCCCTTGGTGAACTGCTCCCGCTCCGTGCCGGCGGTCTTGTGCCAGGAAACCGGATCCAAAAATGTCCACCCGTCAAACTCGACGGCGGCGGCCGGTTCGTGGCCTGCGCCCCGCTCCGCGGTCCAGCCGACAGGGGGCGTCGCCGTCCAGTCGGTGCCGTCCCCGACCGTATCATCCCCCGAACTCCACGGGCCCAGTTTCAGGCCGTCAAAGTCTTCCACCAAGTAGGCTCCCTCGGGTAGCTCCACCGAAAGGTGCGCCGTCTCGGTTGTTGCCTGGCCGCCAACGTTGCTGACCATGACGACGTACTCCCCGGCATCCTCGGCCTCCAGTTCAGTCAATGTCAGCGTGCTTTGCCTGCCGCCCTCAACCGGTCTGCCGTTGTGCAGCCAGAAATAATTGATCGGCTCGGTGCCCTCCGCCACGACCCGCAGTGTCACGGTGTCCTCAAGGGTGGCGTTCGCCCCCTCCGGCTGCGTCACGATCCTGATCGGCTCGATGACTTCCACCGTTATCGCATTCGACTCCGCCTGGCCGGCAGCGTTGCGCGCCACCACCGTATAATCCCCCGCAGCGGCGGGGGCCACCCGGACCAGCGGCAGCGTCGGGGCGGTTGCTCCTTCAATCTCCACGCCGTCCCTGCTCCACTGGTAAGCCAACGGCTCGCTGCCGACCGCCGTGACACTCAACTCAGCGCTGTCCCGCTCCATCACGGACAGGGATTCGGTCAACTGCGTGATCTCGGGCGGCAGCACCACCACCAGCCCGGCGATTTTGCTTTTTGCCGTGCCACCGGGATTGGACGCGACAAGATGATAACCCCCCGTGTCTGCGGCCTGCACCTTGGCCAAGCGCAGGATGCTCTCCGTGGCGCCTTCGACCAGTTCGCCGTCGTGATACCAAGCGTAGGTGATCGGGGCCGTGCCGTTCGCCACGACCTGTAGCGTCACAGATTCGCCGAGGATGGCCGTGGCTCCCTCCGGCTGCGTCACGATCCGCACCGGCTCGATCACCTTGACCGTCACGACCCCCGACTCCGCTTGGCCAGCGGCGTTGCTCACAGTCACCGAGTAATCCCCCGCATCGCCCGAGGCCGCCTTGGCCAAGCGCAGCGTCGGGGCGGTCGCCCCGTCGATCGCCTCGCCGGCCCGGCTCCATTGGTAGGCCAACGGCTCGCTGCCAAGTGCCGCGACCGTCAACTCAACACTCTCCCCATCGATCACCGTCAGCGATTCCGTCAACTGTGTGATCTCCGGGGGCATCAGCACGATCAGTTCAGCGATTTCACTGATCGCCGTGCCGCCTTGGTTTTGCACGATGACGTTGTAGCTCCCCGAGTCTGTTTCCTGTGACTTGGCCAAGCGCAGGGTGCTCTCCGTCGCGCCGTCAACCAGTTCGCCGTCGTGATACCAATAATAACGGATCGGCTCGGTGCCCTCGGCCACCACTTGCAGCGTCACAGTGTCGCCGACTATGGCGGCGGCTCCCTCCGGCTGCGTCACGATCCTGATCGGCGCAACGACCTTGACGGTCACGATCCCAGACTCCGCTTGGCCAGCGGCGTTGCCAATCGTCACCGAGTAATCCCCCGCGTCGGAAGCCGTCACCTCGTCCAGAGACAGTCTCGATGCGGTTGCCCCCTCGATCGCCTCGCCGCCCCAGCTCCATTGGTAGGCCAACGGCTCGTCGCCATCCGCCGTGACGGTCAACTCGACGCTCTCCCCCTCGATGAGGGTGAGCGACTGGCTCAACTGCGTGATCTCCGGGGGCGACATCACGGTCAACATCGCCGGCTTGCTGACTTCAATGCCGGTTGCGTTCCTGACCAGGACGTTGTACGCCCCGAAATCCGCAGCCTGCAGGTTGGTCAGGCGCAGAGTGCTCTCGGTGCCGCCCTCGACCCATTCGCCGTCGAATAACCAAAAATACTCTATCGGCGCGGAGCCCTCGACGACCACCATCATAGTCGCTGATTCACCGACAACCGCGTGCACATCCTGCGGCTGTGTCACGATCCTGACCGGCTCGGGCATGGTCACCGATACGGCATCGGACACCACCTCGCCGGCGGCGTTGCTGACCGTGACCGTGTAGTCCCCCGTGTCTGACTGGGACGCATCGGCTAAAATCAGCTTCGGGCCGGTGGCCCCCTCGACTTCCGTTCCCCCCTTGTTCCACTGGTAGCTGATCGGCTCATCACCCGTCGCCGTGACGGACAGTTCGATGGTATCCCCTCTCAACACAGTTATGGATTCCGTCAACTTCGTAATCACCGGCGGTGACTCGATCGTGAGGGCAGCCGGGTCGCTGGTCTCTGTCGCGCCCCATGGATAGCCGTCGTTCGAGACGACGACGTGGTACTCGCCGGCGTCCGCCTTCTGCACATCGGGAATAGACAAGACTCGTTCGGTCCCGTCCTCGATCGGCTCGCCTTCGTAATACCATTGGTAGCTGATCGGATCGGAGCCTTCGACAGACACGCTCAGTTCCGCGGTCTCTCCAAGCGTTGCGGTGACGGCTTTCGGTTGCTGAACGATTTTGGCGGGCTGAGCCGTCGTGGCCGTGAGAACCACGACCTTGAACGGGGCGGACTCCAGTTGCTCCGTCGCGTTGCTCACCTTCACCGTNTATAATCCCACGTCTTCCTCTTCAAGGCCGGCAAGGGTTATGCCGGGGCCGGTTGCACCCGCGATGGGCTCGCCATCCTTTGTCCACTGGTAGTTTAGCGGCGGCGTGCCGTCCGCGGTGACGGATAAATCGATGGTTCCCCCCTGCAGCGCCCATTGCCAATTCTCCTCTCCCTCCAGCTTGGATTCGGTGAGGTGTGTGATGGCTAGTGGGATCAGTACNATCAGGTTGGCCTTGGCACTGGTCTCGGTGCCACCCCACGGCAGCGTTTCATTGGACACTTCAACATGATAGTCACCCGCATCCTCGCCGGTCAGGGTTGTCAGTTGCAGGGTACTGCCAATGGCCTCCTCAATGAGTGCGCCTTTGTGATACCATTTATACGTGATCGGCTCCTTGCCTTCGGCAACGACCTCGAATGTGTGGGAGCCACCCACATCCACGCTGCCGCCGACCGGCGGCATCACTATTCTGGCGGCCGGGACAGTGATTGAAATGACAGCCTCTCCCACGAGCCGATCCTCATGTCTGACCGTCAGTTTGTAGTCGCCGGCGGCATCGGCCTCAAAATTGTCCAAGCTCAACGTCGTGCTGGTTGCCCCATCGATCACGGTTTCGTCCAGGCTCCATTCGTATGTCAGCGGGGACAGACCCGATGCCGTGACAGACAACTCGATCGCCTCCCCTTCGTACACGGAAATCGAGCCAGCAAGCTCCGTCGCCGTCGTGGGCGACATCAAGGCGAGNGTCACTGCGTCGCTTGTANCCGTGCCAAGCGGGTTGGATACCTCGACATGATAATCTCCCGACGCATCAACCCCCGCCTTGGCCAAGCGAAGTGTGTTGCCCACCGCCCCTCCGATCGGCTGGTCGTCGTAATACCACTGGTAACTAATTGGTTCAGCTCCCGTTACCGTGNTGACTAGTTCAATGTCGCTTCCTGCCAACAATGGACCGTTCTGGCTCCATTCATAGGTTAACGGCTCGTCTCCAGATACCTTAGGCGTCGAGACTGATCGATCGCCGCTGAGGAACTCCAAGGCTTGAACCGCCGTGGCAGACAAATCCAGCCGGTCTGGATTTGACATTACAGTAATCTGCGTTCCCGTTCCTTCTGTTTTTTCAATGGTCGGTGGCAAATCCACCGCCAACGTTGCCGTGTCACTAGTCACCTCACCGGCAATGTTCGATACTACCACATAGTAATCCCCCGCGTCCCCCCCCACTAAATCGGTCAGCTGCAGTGTGCTTCCCGTCGCCCCCGCAACCAACGCACTGTTTGCCGTGGAAACGGCATCGGCATAAACTTTGATCTTTAGATCATCAATCCAGTGGGTTTGATTGGCTCCACCAGTTCGGGCGGCAAACAGCCATTCTGGTCCCTTGAGAGGTTTCCAGCCAATCGGCAACTCTTGGCTGATTACCTCATGGCCCTTGAAATTGATCTTCAGGTGACCATCAAGAACTGAAACCTTTACGTCCGCCCACTCTCCCTGTGTCCACATCCAGACATAATCACCGTTGGCATTCTTGAACTTCGCCTCCTCCGGCGCTGATGTGACACCATTGAAATTCTGGCGCGCCACCATACCTCCAGGCCATATGTGCTGAGCTCCAAAAGCCTCGAAGTGGTCTACGACCTGTTCCTCGCTCAGTGCAATACTATAAAATGCAGCATCGTCGATGACACCGTTAAACCCCATGCCCCCGGATCCCCATGAATTGCCTTCATGAGTCACGGTGGTTCCCCATTTGTTGCCAAAGGCTATATTGCCACTGTGATTGTAGAGTAGATGAACCCCGGACACCTCACCGATCTTTTTGCCATTGAGATACCCGGTCAAAGTACCCTCCATGTTTCCGCTGGGATCACCGTCCATGACAAAAACCAGGTGATAAACTTCACCGACATTGATCGGGGTCTTCACCGCACTTATACCCTCGCCACCCCTCTGGTTCAATTTGCCGCCCCACCGGGTCTCGGCCCGGTTCCATGCCATCATGTAAAGGTCCGCCTCGGTCTCATTATCGGTACCGGTCAGGTAGATGCTAATGCCCCGGACATGGGCACCCTCCTCGTACAGCACTTGGTGTTGACCAGCAGCAGGCAGCTTCTCTGCTTTGAACCAGAATTCCCATGTCCGCTCCTCCCAAGGTCCCCTCGTGATGTTGATATCCGGGTGATTCTTTACCCTCAGAGCCTGGTCCTTTGAGCCATCGAAACGGACGGCGGTGCCGACCCCGTTGGGGTTGAGGGCGGGCACGCCCAATTCAGGACCATTGCCGTAAGTCGCATTCAGATTACCGACCAAGCCAACGGCCCGGTTCCCGGCGGTGTCGTCAAATGGGATGTAGACCGTCGGACCGTCGCCGTCGTTCCCTCTCCAGACGTCAATCGCAGGGGCTTCGCCACCACCACCATCCCAAGTGTCAAAACAGATTCGGATCCCTTCGCCCGCGCCTTCCTCTGCCAATCTAATGGTGTCAGGAAGATCACTGCCGATACTGATGCTTAGCCCGTCAGCCGGCCGATGGGATGCCGAATTATCGGCACTATTCCCACAGCATGTGCTGTCCGTCATGTAAAGGCGGAAACTGATTTCAAAGTTATTGAAGATTTCTCCGTCGGTAAAATCCGAAACAGTGAAGCCACCGCTCTTGCCATTTGCCGCCTCGGTGAGATGAAGCGATCCATCCTTGACCTGTGTCGCGCCGGCAATGGACGTACCCTCCACCGCCTCACCATCATCCCAGTTGGCTTCAAACTCATTTAACACTTTAGAGGTGCTACCTTTATGCCATTGGTATTCGAGCCCNTTGCCCTCCGCAACCACCTCAAAGGTAAAGGTCTCACCAAGGTCCGCAGTGCCCCCTTGCGGGTGGGTCACGATGATCGGCGGATCGGCCAAATCAATAGTAATTACAACCAGGCCCACTAGCTCGCCTGCGTTGCTGATCGACAACTTGTAATCAGCCTCACCNGATGCCTTTACNTTNCCCAAANCCAATNNNGGAGNNGTNGCCNCNTNAATCACCTNNNCCCCCTTGCTCCANTGGTAGGTTAATGACTCTTCACCCCCNNCCNNAACCGACAACTCCACACCATCACCCTCAACCACATTTATCGTCTCANCCAACTCCGTAACGGCTGGCGGTGGCACAACAGCTAGGGTTATAGCCTCACTGAATTTCGTCCCTAACTCGTTTGATACCACCACACGATAATCCCCTGAGTCTTCGCCTTGTACATCAGTTAAACGCAGGGTGCTTTCCGTGCCACCCTCAGCCAACTCTTCCCCGTGATACCACTGATAACTGAAAGGCTCGGAGCCTGTTAGCGTCACGGTCAACTCAACATTATCTCCCTCGAATATCGCTCCCTCTTTACTCCATTGGTAGATGGTCGGCTCCTCCTCCTCGCCGGACACCTCCGCCATGGCGGACAAATCAACAGCAGGGCCCTCTTTTATTTTAGTTAGCCCCGCAATCTCTGGAGGTAAATTCACCGTTAAGGTAACGGTCTGGCTGGTCACTTCCCCGGCAATGTTGCTTACCACTACATGATAATCCCCCGCATCCTCAGCCTGCACGCCGGGCAGTTGAAGGGAGCTTTGCTCCCCAACCACCGCACCATTGTGAACCCATTCATAGGTCATCGGCTCGGTACCTTCTGCAACCGCTTCAAAGGTAAAGGATTCGCCCTGGTTCGCGCTGCCCCCCTGCGGCTGCGTCTCGATGACCGGAGGATCGGCCAGGACAACCGTGATCACGACCGACCCCGCAAGCCCCTCTGCATTGTTGATCGCCAACTTGTAATCGGCCTCAGCAGATGCCTCCACATTGCCCAGATCCAATGCCGGAGCGGTTGCACCCTCAATCACCTTTTCCCCCTTGCTCCACTGGTAGGTCAATGACTCGTTACCGACCGCCGTGACCGACAGATCGACATCATCCCCCTCAACCACGTTTATCGATTCGGCCAACTCCGTGACCGCCGTCGGACCCACGGGAAGCGGATCGGTTGGTGCGCCATCCTCCACCTTGATTCGTCCAGCACCCCCGTTACCACCTCTTTGAGTCGCTGCAGTACATGACTTGTAGGATCCATCTGAATTGATGTAACCGTCAGAGCCACTCCCGCCGTTCGCATGGATGTCTGCTGAAGAGGCTGCGTTATCCGCTTTCAAATAGATGGTTCCGCCCGCACCACCTCCAGAGCCACCTTTGTATTTTCCGCTGGAGGAGCCGCTGAACGCGACGGCGTCGCCGCCGTTGGCCTCTATGGTGCCGTTCAGGGTTATGGAGGCTGCGGTAATGTAGATAATTCCGCCGCCATTGCCTGCGGGGCCGGTGTAGCCACTCGTGTCGTGGAATCCACCCGATCCACCACCGCCACCTAAAAATATTTGTGACAAGCTATCCGAACCGACCGCACTGCCACCCAGCGCACTGGTTACTTTCCCATATGTTACATTATCCGCAGTGTGCCCCCCGTCTCCAGCAGTCCCATTGCCTCCTCCTCCTCCTCCTCCCGCATTTCCATGAGCAGGAGCGCCCGCTATACCGCCGCTGCCACCTTGGTCACCGGAGCCCGATCCGAAAGAATCATATCCGCCTCTATATCCTTCGCCGCTATATCCATCTTGCCAAACATAGCCCCTGGTATGTTTTGGAGCACCTCTAAACCCAAGGCCTGATACATCGATGCTTCCGCCACTATCAACGGTCACTTTACCCGAAGCGTTGAACGCCAGGATACCCCCCGTATTGCCATCCCATGCTGCAGCCGTTATCGATCCACCGGAATGGACGGACACATCGGTGTATTGCGGTATTCTGACAATCTGGGCTTTGGATGAAGTGGATTGGTAATAGGAGTTGGTCAAACTAGCGTTAACAGTGATGTCGTTGTTGGCAATCGATTCAACGGTCCTGAATTCATACGTCCCAGCCGAACTGGTGTGCTGCATCTGGATGATCATGATTTGATCACCCTCGGAAAACGCAGACGCGTCAGTTACGGGTAAAGTGATTTCACCATCTGCGAGGTCTTCAGTTGGAACGGAATAATCATTGACTACCGTATTGAGGGACACCACAGATAAGTCATTGATGGGCACCACAGATAGGGTAATGACTTCACTGTATTCCGTCCCTAGCTGGTTCGATACCATCACATAATAATCCCCAGAGTCGACACCTTGTACATCAGTTAATCGCAGGGTGCTTTCGGTGCCACCCTCAACCAACTCTTCCCCGTGATACCATTCGTAGCTGATCGGCTCGGTGCCTGTTACGGTCACGGTCAGCTCGACGTTGTCTCCCTGCAATATTGCTCCCTCTTTACTCCACTGGTAGGTGGTCGGCTCCTCCTCATCGCTAACCACTGTCGCCGTCGCCGATAAATCAATCGTTGGACCCTCTTTTGATTTAGTTAACCCCGTAATTTCTGGTGGTAATACCAACTCCAAGGTAACAGTGTTACTGGTCACCTCACCGGCAATGTTGCTTACCACTACATGATAGTCCCCCGCATCCTCAGCCTGCACATTGGTCAGCTGAAGGAAGCTTTGCCCCTCCTCAACCACCGCACCATTGTGATACCATTCATAGGTCATCGGCTCGGCACCCTCCGCAACCACTTCAAAGGTAACGGCCTCATCAAGGTTCGCACTGACATTACCCGGCTGTGTCACAATCACCGGCGGCTTGGCCAAGTCAACAGTGATCGCAGCATATCCAAGCACTGCATCTTCGCGTTTTACCGTCAATTTGTATTCACCCAAAGCCTCCTGATTCACATTGTCCACGACGTATCCGGTGGTGGTTACCCCGTCGATCACTGCCCCATCCTTGGTCCACTCGTAAGTCAACGGCTCATTGCCCGCCACCGTGATGTCGAACTCCAGGCTCTCCCCCTCGACCACAGTCACTGACCCGGCCAGTTCTGTAATCGTCCCTGCGGGTTTGACCTCGAGAGTCATCGGATCACTGGTTTTCACGCCGGCATCATTGGCGACCACGACCTGGTACTCCCCCGACACCGTGTCATCCACGTTGGCCAAGCGCAGGGATCCGGTTGTTTCGCCCTCGAACTTCCGGCCGTCGTGGTGCCACTCGTAACCAAACGGCTCGGAGCCGGTCGCGGTGGCGGTCAACACCACGGTGTCCCCCTTGGCCAAGACTCCACTCTCACTCCACGAGTAAGTTTTCGGCTCCTCCTCATCGCCGGTCACCTCTGCCGTGGCGGACAATTGATTAAGCCCTCTCTCCCAACTGTCAGCGAGCTGCACATTTTCCGGGGGAACCACGACGGTCAGCGTGACTGTTTCGCTCGTCTCCTTGCCGAACGACACCGTTTCACCGGAATCTGTCGTTCTCTCGTTCGAGACCACCACGTGATACTCCCCGGAATCCAACTCAACCAGGTCGGCCAACGACAGGCTGCTCCCCGTGCTTTCCCCAAGCAGCGCTCCGCCTTGATACCATTCGTAGGTGATTGGCTCGGTACCCTCCGCAACCACCTCAAAGGCGAAGACCTCACCAAAGTTCGCACGGCCTCCGACCGGCTGCGTCACGATCTTCGCCGGCTGTAACACAGTGACCGTGACCTTGAACGGCCCGATCCGGCCCGATCCATTCTGCACCTCCACCGTGTAATTGCCGGCGTGCGATGGCTCCGCCTTGACCAGGGTGAGATCCGGCGCGATCGCTCCCGGAATCTCCTCACCATCCTTGCTCCACTGATAAATAATCGGCGGCGTGCCAACCGCCGCGACGGACAATTTCAGGGTGTCCCCCTCGATCACCGAGACTTCGTCGTTGAAACGCGTAATCGTCGGAGGTACCGAAAGCGCCACCATGTCGCTGGTGACCGATCCCGCCGCATTGGAGACCACCACGTAGTAATCCCCCGAGTCTCCTGTTTGGAAATCAGTCAGGAACAGGGTGGTGGATGTGGCCCCCTCAATCAAAGTCCCTGAATGATACCACTGATAAGTCAATGGCGCGGTGCCCGCCGCAGTGACCGACAACTCGACATCCTCCCCCTTAACCGGCGTCATCGACTCGGTCAGTTTCGTGATGGTGGGGAGCATCGACAGGCTGACCGAGTTGCTGGTTTCCTCGCCGCCTTCGTTGGAAACCACCACATGGTAACTCCCCATGTCCGCTGCCCTCAAGTTGGTCAGGCTAAGCGTGCTTTTTGTTTCCCCGTCAATTGTTGCACCCTTATGATGCCATTGGTAGCTGATCGGCTCCGTGCCGGAAGCGACCACTTTCAACGTGAAATCACCACCGAGAATGGCGCTTCCCCCTTCCGGCTGCACGTCAATGCCCGCCGGCTTAAGCACTGTCACCGTGATGGCTTCCGAGTCCACCTCCCCAATGGAATTGTTCACCGCGACGCTGTAATCCCCCGCATCAGACAACGCCAAGTCGGCCAGGGTCAGCGTGGACTGGGTCGCCCCGCTCATCTCCACCCCGCCCTTGCTCCACTGGTATGCAAGTGGAAGCGCCCCCACCGCCGTGACGGACAGGTTTACACTTCCCCCCTCGGCAACGGTCATCGACTCCGTCAACAACGTAATGGTCGGCACAGCGTCACCCTTCATCGCTTCGGGGAGAGCGAAATTCGACGGATAACGGGCCACGCCCTTTGTGATCCTGAGGTCATCAAGATACCCCCCAAAGTCATAATCCGCTTCAACATTGTAGCGCCCGATCCGCATCTCGTTGAAGTCGTAGGAATGGTTGTCCACCGCAAAGCCCTCCAGTTTGCCGTTCACGAACAACCGCATGAACCCACCCCCACGGGAAAAGGCCACGTGATACCAGGTATTGGCGATAAACGAGGTCGATGCCTGCGTCTTGTTGGCGAACTCCCCCTCGGTGATCAGTATCTTCTTGTTGTAAATCACGATCACCGGCGCGCCGCTGTTCCAACTGGCAGCATTCACACCGAGGATTCCCTCAAACTTGCTCACCCCGGTTCTCAGCACCCAAAACTCGATCGTGAAATCTCCCGTTCCAAAATTCCAATCCTCGCTGTCCGCAACTGTCAAGTAATCCCCCATGCCGTCAAAGTAACAACTGGTTCCGCCAAACTTGGATCGTCCTGCGGAAATCTTCGCGTTCCCGTGGAAGGCCGGGGAATGGGCGCTTTTACTGACATCCGTGGTGGACGTGGCACCGTGCGTCCCATCAAACGGCAACAGGAGACCCACTTGATCAAAATGCGGCCCAGCCACCGCACCGGGGCAGAACAAGGCGAACCCCGCCGCCACGGCCATCACGAAAAAATGAATCCTGAGATTCATCCCGTGCTGGTCAACGTCCCGTGTTGCAGTGGTCTTCGGCAGACCTTGAATGTGGTTTTCGACTGTCAATACTACTCGACTGTCAATACTACTTAATCCGATACCAAATCGATCCCGCTAAACGCCCTAGTCGGTGCCACTCCACCGCCGTGTACATCGGCAAAACCTTTAAAAACTTGAGCGAAAATGGGTTGCCGAAGCGGAAGGTATCATTCATCGGACTGGGCGTCAGCCGGTTAGATTAGCCCTTTAATGCCTGCCAGTCAACCCGTTTGGCCAAGCGCTTGGCCAAGCGCTATCGCTTTTCCCGGATGCTTAAGAGGTGGGTTTGGTTGCGAATAAGCAACCGGTCGCCTGCCAACGCCGGGTTGGCCATGCTCATGCCGCCGGTTTTGTTCACGCGCACCAAGTCGTACTTTTTGCCGGCCGCAAAAACATACGTGTCGCCAGCCTCGCTCAACGCAAACAAATGGCCTCGATACGCCCAGGGAGATGCAGTAAACCCGGCCGGCTTGTCCGCGTTGATGCGCTGCTTGTCGTAGTGAACCCTGCCGGTTCGAGCATCGCGGCAGGCGAGGAATCCAAAATCAAACAGCGTGTAAAATTCGTCGCCGTAAACCAGCGTCGACGGATTGTACGGCGCAGCACGTTTGTCGTACCACGCGATGTGTGCATTGCCTCGTTCGCCGGCCTTCAGAGAGATGTCGCCCCGGCCACCGGGACGGATGGCGTAAACATGCTTCTCCCGGTCGCCCACGTAACCGGACGCAATGTAAAGCAACCCGTGCGCCTCGTACGGAGTCGGGATCACGATCGATGTGCGTGTCTTCCACTTGAGACTCCAAAGCTCCTTGCCGGACAAATCGTACGAGCGCGTGCGGCGTCGGCCCGGCAGAATCAGTTCCTTGCCACCGCCGTGCGCCCAGACATACGGCGTGGCCCAGTTGCTCGGCTCGTCGCGCTCCGTCTTCCACAACTCCCTGCCGGTGACCTTGTCAAACGCCGCCACCCAACTCTCCTCCTCGTTGTCGTTCACGATGATCAACTGATCCCCGTCGAGAACCGGCGACGCACCGGTCCCCCAAGCGTTGCGCATCTTGTAAGGCTTGAATATTTTCTTCCAAAGCACCTCGCCCGACTTGTCTAGGCAGTAAAGCCCGTGGCTGCCGAAGTAGGCGTACACCCGCTCACCATCCGTCACCGGCGTCTCGGCCGCGTAGCTGTTCTTCACATGAATCGGCGTCAGCGGGCGGGTCGCCAGCACCTCCTTTTGCCACAGATAGTCGCCGCTCTCGAGGTCGAGGCAGAGCACGAGAAAATGGTGCATGTGCTTGATCGGCTCCTTCCGGTCTCCGCCAAAGTAGAGGCCCGGCTTGCGCTTCTCGATCTCACCGTCGCTGACCGCCGTGGTCAGGTAAACCCGCCCGCTGTGCACCACCGGGCCAGACCAGCCCAACCCCGGCAAGGCGGCCTTCCACTCCACGTTTTTGGTGTCACTCCACTCGAGTGGCAGATGGGGGTTGGCAGAGACACCGCGCGCTTCCGGCCCGCGAAACGCCGGCCAATTCTCTGCCGCCGCCGCTTGGCCAAGCGCGACAAGGCACACGATCAAAAGTCCATTTATTTTCATGAAAACGGTATGCGGGGAGCCTTCGACCAAGCGCTTCGCCGGTCAAGACAATTGACCTGCGCCGCTTGGCCAAGTTAGCTGGAGTGCATGACTGTTCCGGATGATTTCGCCGCCGTATTGGTCACCGCGCCAGACTTGGACGTGGCCCGCCGCTTGGCCAAGACGGCTCTCGAGGCCAAGCTTGCCGCCTGCGCCAACATCGTCCCAGCCATCGAGTCGCACTACTGGTGGGAGGGCAAACTCGAAAGCAGCGACGAACTGCTCCTCATCCTCAAGACCCGACAGGCATTGACACCCAAACTGGAGCGGACCGTCCGGGAAATTCACCCGTACGACACCCCGGAATTCATCGCCCTCCCCCTGACCGCCGGCANCCGGAAATACCTCGCTTGGCTCGAAGATAACACCGAAGGGTGATAATTTTATCGTTAATCTTCCCGGATTGCCCCGCTATAAATGTCTTTTTCCTCCGTTTCGGCTGATTCAACGTTGGTTTGCTGCGCCAAAATGAAGGCCTTCACATCCTGCTCGGCGACGAAATACTTTTTGCCGATTTTCCGGGCGCGGATTTTGCCGGCTTGGATGTAACGCGTCACCGTCCGGTACTTGAGGCATAGCATCGCCGCCACTTCGTGGGCGTCAAACGCCTTGAAATCATCCACTTCAATCATAACTCAACGAAGCAAAAAGACCATAAAACAGATTTATAAGTCAACATAATACATCAAAATACATTTTAATGCATTGAGCAACACAGATTTTTTCTCCCTCTCCCCATCCATCTCCCGTTGGGAGAGGGTGTTTGATGGGATTGCTCATCGATTTGCTCTTCCAATCTAAAATTGGTGTCGATTTGCGTTCATTCGCTGTTTCCAAAAAAAACATATCAATGCGGGTTGTACGATTTNCCAGCCAGTTGACCCCGTATAGACAGGCATTCTTCTTGTTGCTCTTTGGTCTTTTGCTACAGTCCGCGCCCTTTTGGTTTTCTGACCATGCAGAAAGAGATCAGTCGACGGCGCACGTTCGCCATCATTTCCCACCCGGACGCCGGCAAAACCACCCTCACCGAGAAGATGCTCCTTTACGGGGGCGCGGTGCAGTTGGCCGGCTCGGTGCGTTCGCGTAAGAACCAGCGGGCGACGACATCAGACTGGATGGAACTGGAACGCAAACGCGGCATCTCGGTCAGCTCGACGGTGCTGCAATTCGATTATCAAGGATACCAGATCAACCTGCTCGACACCCCGGGGCACAAGGATTTCTCCGAGGACACGTATCGGGTGCTCACCGCCGTGGACGCGGTGGTGATGGTGCTCGACGCAGCCAAGGGCATCGAGGTGCAGACGCAGAAGTTGTTCGAGGTTTGCCGCCAGCGCGGCGTGCCGATCTTCACGTTCATCAACAAGTGCGACCGGCCGTCGAAGGGGGCGATCGAGTTGCTGGACGAAATCGAGAGCGTGCTACAGCTCAAGCCGTTCCCGGTGAACTGGCCGATCGGCGACGGCGCGGATTTCAAGGGCGTGTTCGATCGCTTGGCCAAGCAGGTGCATTTGTTCGAGCGTACGACCGGCGGCGCGTACATGGCCCCGGTCGAGGTCGGCAGCATCACGGATGACTTTGTCAGCGAACGCGTGCCGGGGGAGACCTTGGCCAAGGTCACGGAGGAACTGGAGATGCTGGAGATGGCTGGCGCGTCATTCGACAGTGCGGAGATTCTTGCCGGGAATACGACACCGGTGTTTTTCGGTAGCGCGATGAATAATTTTGGTGTCGAGCTGATCCTCAAGGGTTTCCTGCNCCACGCGCCGCCGCCGCAGGGCCGCGAGGTCGGCGGCGAACTGATCGAGCCGAGCGACGAGGCCTTTTCCGGATTTATTTTCAAGATCCAGGCCAACATGGACCCGAAGCACCGCGACCGCATCGCGTACATCCGTATTTGCTCCGGCAAATTCGAGCGCGACATGACGGTGACTCATTCGCGCACGGGAAAAAAGGTGCGCCTGGCTAGCTCGCACCGGCTGTTCGGCAAGGAGCGCGAAACGGTAAACGAGGCGTATGCCGGGGACATCATCGGGCTGGTGGGCCATTCCGACTTTGGAATCGGTGACACGCTCGCCACGAAAAAAGGCATCGAGTTTCACGAAATCCCGCGATTCACGCCGGAGAGCTTCTCGTACCTGCACAACACCGACACCGGTAAGTTCAAGCAGTTCCGGCAGGGACTGGAGCAACTGCTGCAGGAGGGCGCGATTCAATGCCTGCGGCTCAAGGGTGGCGCGGTCGCGGCGCCGGTGTTGGCGGCAGTCGGGCCGCTACAGTTTGACGTGGTGCAGTTCCGTCTTGAGAGCGAATACAATGCCGTCTCTCGCCTCGAACCGGCCCCGTGGCAGGTCGTCCGCTGGCTGCCGGAAGGCTTCAGCGAGGAGGAGATGGATCGGCTCTCGCCCCCAACCGGGTCACGCTTTGGGTGGGATTCTGATGACAATCCGGTGCTGCTTTTCGCAAGCGACTGGGCCGCCGGTTATTTCGAGCAGAACAACGAGTCGCTGCAACTCACCAACGTGCCACCCAGTCGGAACGGCGCCTGACGCGTCGCATCCCGCTTGGCCAAGCGCACCGCGCTGTCTCCCGTGCCCCAAGACCCGAACATCACGCTGCTGGACGCCTCCGAGTTGAAGGTGCGCTTCAACGAACATGAGGTGCTCAAGGCGGCATCGCTGACGATCCGGGGCGGGGATCACCTCGGCATGGTCGGACGCAACGGCTGCGGCAAGTCGACGTTTCTGAAAATCGTTGCCGGCAGGACACAACCCGACAACGGCAAAGTAACCCCTCGCGCCGGGCTGGTAACCGGGTATTTGCCGCAGGATCTCGACGTGCCGGACGCAGCCTCGGTGCTCGAGACGATCCGCGCCGGGGCCGCGCACCAATACGAACTGCTCGACGAATACGAATCTCTCCCCGCCGACTCGGGCCGGCAAAGCGAGTTGGAACAGCAGATCGCCACAGCGGATGCGTGGAACGTTGAGACGCGAATCGAAACGGCGATGACGCACCTAAACGCTCCCGGCGCAGACCGGTTGATGGGCACATTGTCCGGGGGCGAAAAACGACGGGTCGCCCTTTGCCGTGCGATCGTGGCCAACCCGGACCTGTTGCTACTCGACGAGCCGACCAACCATCTCGACACCGACTCGATCGAGTGGATGGCGGAGTACCTCAACAAATTTCACGGGGCTTTTCTCGTCGCGACGCACGACCGATACTTTCTCGACGCCATCTGCAATCACATCGCCGAGGTGCAGGCGGGGCGGATTTTCCGGCACAAGGGCAACTACTCCGATTACCTCGAATCCAGCCTCGCCCGGATGGAGAACGAGCAGGCGCTCGAGTTGAAGCGAAAGCGTTATTTGCGTCGCGAGCTGGACTGGATTCGCCGAGGCCCAAAGGCACGCACGACCAAGGCCAAGTTTCGCGTGGAGAAATTTCACTCGATCAAGAACACCCAGCCCCCCGACGGGGAGCTGTCGATGGACCTGATCATCCCGCCGCCGGGGCAGTTGGCCAACCGCGTGGTCGACCTGATCAACGTCGGGCTGGAACTGGGCGGCAAGCAACTGATCGACGGGTTCGATTTCAAGTTTGAGGCCGGCATGCGGATCGGCGTCTGCGGACGCAACGGGCTCGGCAAGACAAGCCTGCTTAAAATTGTGCTGGGCCATCTGGCCCCGACCGCCGGCAGCCGCAAGGCCGGTGTGCTCACCCAGTTTAATTACGTGGATCAGGAACGGGTGCAACTCGACCCGGAAAAAACGTTGCTGGAGGAAGTCGCCGAGGGCGCGGACTCGATCCCGTTCGGCAACGGCAAACTGGCGATACGCGCCTACCTGCAACGGTTCGGCTTTGACCCCAAGCGGATCAACATGCGGGTCAAGAGCCTCTCCGGCGGCGAGAAAAGCCGGCTACTACTGGCGCGCATATTGAAACACGGCGGCAACTTCCTGGTGATGGACGAGCCGACCAATGACCTCGACCTGCCAACGCTGCGCCTGCTGGAGGAGGCGCTGCTGGCGTTCACCGGCTGCGTGCTGGTGGTCAGCCACGACCGCTATTTTCTGAACCGCGTCTGCACGGGAATCGTCGCGTTCGAGGGCGACCGGCAGGTCGTCTACAACGAGGGTGACTACGACTATTACCGCGAAAAACTCGCCGAGCGAACGACGCGCTTGGCCAAGCGGGGCAACGGCGGCCGATCCGGAAACAAGCCAAGCCAAGGCACCAAGCCCAAGCCGCGAAAGTTGACGTGGAAGGAGCGCAACGAACTTGAAGGCATGGAAGCCGCCATCCTCAACGCCGAGGAGGAGGTGGCCCGCATCGAGGGCCTGTTCGCCGATCCGGAGTTTCACTCAACCCACGGCGCGCAAGCCGGGGAATTGACCAAGGCAATGGAGTCGGCAAAGCAACAAGTCGCCTCGCTTTATACGCGCTGGGAGGAGCTCGAGAAAATCCGAACGGCGAGCGAACAGCCGTGAGTGCCGACCGGCTTTAGACCCCGTCAATGCCTGACCCCGAGGCCGGAGAGTCATCGGACGGAGAGAAGTCTGCCGAGTCGAGTTGATTCTTCATCTCCTTGCCGGAACGGAATTTAACCACCTTCCGCGCCGGAATCCGAATATCGACTCCCGGATTCTTTGGATTGCGGCCGACGCGTTCCTTTCGAATCTCGATCTTGAAGACGCCGAAGTTACGCAACTCCACCGTGTTGCCGTTGACGAGGGCGTCACGAATGGCATCCAACGTGTGGGTAATGACTTCCGCGACCTGCGCCTGCTGCAGCTTGACTTCCGGCTTTAGAGCGATACGCACTCTGGAAGCCAAATCCCGCTTCGTTACAGTGCTCTTATCTTTATTGGCCGGGTTCATTTCTCGGTGGGTTAAGCCGATGATTCGCTGAAAGGGGAGCCGTACGCTCCCATCGGCGATGAGTCAAGCCGCTTTTTAGTAAAAACTTGGTTCTCAAGAGGCGCTAAATCGCGCTTGGCCAAGCGCTTGGCCATTATCGCCAGTTAGCTGAGGATCGATTTGATGACGTGGGCCTCGTCCTCAACCCCAGTCAATCGGGCGTCCAAGCCTTGAAAACGATACGTAAACCTCTTGGAATCAACACCAAGCAGGTGAAGCATGGTTGCGTGAAGATCACGCACATGTACCCGATCCGTGGTGGCGTGGTATCCCAAATCGTCCGTCTCGCCGTGCGTGACCCCGCCCTTGATCCCGCCCCCAGCCAGCCACATCGAAAAAGCCCGAATATGATGGTCACGCCCGGCAGTGGAGCCTTTGCCCTGAAACATCGGGGTGCGCCCGAATTCGCCGCCCCAGATCACCAGCGTGTCGTCGAGCATCCCCCGCTCCTTTAGATCCTCAACNAGTGTCGCGCTGGGATGGTCGCACAGGCCGCAGCAGATTTTCATGTACCGCTCCAAGTCGCCGTGGTGATCCCAGCCCCGATGGTACAGATGGATGAAGCGCGTGCCGCGCTCGGCCAGGCGCCGGGCCAGCAGGCAATTCGCGGCGAACGAGCCATCCATGCCGTCGACGCCGTAGGCATCGAGCACATGACGCGGTTCACCGGAAAAGTCCATCAACTCCGGCACGCTGGTCTGCATGCGGAAAGCGAGCTCGTACTGTGCGATTCGCGTGTCGATCTCCGGGTTGGCCACCTGCTCGTTGCGCAGGCGGTTGAGTCGGCCCACCGTGTCGACGAGGCGGCGCTGCTGTGCCCGGTTCACGCCGGGCGCGGAGCGGACATAATGCACCGGGTCGCCTTGCGAGAAAAACTGGACGCCCTGGTGGCGGCTCGGCAAAAAGCCGGCACCCCATTGGCGGGAGGAGATCGGCTGTGGATTGCGGCCACCCTCACTGGTCAGCACCACGAATCCGGGGAGATCGTCACTCATCGAGCCCAGCCCGTACGTCACCCAGGCGCCCATGCTCGGCCGGCCGGAGATGGACGTGCCGGTGTTCATCACCGTGTGCGCCGGGTCGTGGTTGATCTGGTCTGTGTGCATCGAGCGCACGATTGCGATGTCGTCGGCGATGCCGGCGATGCCAGGCAGGACGTCTGAAATTTGCTGGCCCGATTGGCCGTGCCGCCGAAACGGAAACAACGGGCCGAGGCAGTTGAGTTTCTGGTTTTGCAGTTGCGCGATCGGCTGGCCCTTGGTGAATGACTCTGGCATCGGCTGGCCGTCCAGCTTGGCCAATTCCGGCTTGTGATCGAAGGTCTCCAGATGTGACGGGCCGCCGGCCATGCAGAGAAAAATCACCCGCTTGGCCTTGGCCGCATGGTGCGGCAGCCCGGACAATCCGTCGGCGGCACCTTGGCCGAGGAGAAGCCCCGGCTTGGCCAAGGCGGCCAACGCGGTCGCCCCAAGGCCAAGCGACGCCCGGCTCAGAAATGCGCGTCGATTGGTGAGCGTATCCATTTGGTGCGGAGAGAGTTGCATATCAATTGCGCGTAATGGTTTCGCTGAGGTTCAGCAGCGCCTGGCCAAGAACCGTCCACGCAGCGACCTCCGGCTTGGCCAAGCCGGGGGGCAGTTGCAGCATGCCCACAGCAAGCAACTCGTTGGCAGCATGGGAGTCGGCCACGTAGCGTTGGCGGGTTTCTCCGAGGAACGTACCGGCCACAGCGAGTTCCTCACGGCTGGGATCGCGGCCAAGCACAGTGTGCCACGCCCATGCCAGGCGCTCGTGGTCAGCCGGCCCGGCTTGGGTCATGATGCGAATCGCAAATCCTTTCGCCGCTTCGATGAACGTCGGGTCGTTCATCAGCGTGAGCGCGGCCAGCGGCGTGTTGCTGATCGGGCGTTGTGCGGTGCACTCCTCGCGGGTTGGCGCATCGAACGCACGAAACATCGGGTGCAAAAACTGCCGCTGCCAATGCACGTAGACAGCGCGCCGGTACTGGTTGGCGTTCATGTCAGCCTTGTAGGCGCGCTTGGGAAAGTTAAGCGGCGTGTAGTAGCCGGCCGGCTGGTATGGCTTGGCGACTTGGCCCCCCATTTGGTCGTTCAACAGGCCGCCAATCGCGAGCGCATTGTCTCGGATGGTCTCGGCCGGAAACCGGAAGCGCCCCTGCCGTGCGTATAGCCGGTTCGCCGGATCGTGCTCGAGGTGTTGCGGTGTGACGAGTGACGACTGGCGGTAGGCGCTGGAGGTGACGATGAGCCGGACGAAGCGCTTGATGTCCCACCCGCTCTCAACGAACTCGACCGCGAGCCAGTCGAGTAGCGCGGGGTGGGTCGGCCATTCCCCCTGTGAGCCGGTGTCGTCCAGCGTTCTCGAAAGGCCGGAACCGAAAAACAGATACCACAGCCGGTTTACGAACACGCGCGCAGTCAACGGGTTGTCCGCGGCAGTCAGCCATCGGGCCAGGTGAAGCCGGTTCGCGCGGCCGGTGGCATTGATCGCCGGGAGGAAATGCGGCACCGCCGGGGTGACGATTTCTCCCGAGTCGTCCATCCAGTCGCCACGCGGCAGAATGCGGATCGGACGCGGCTGGACGCGCCCGGTGACCATCGTTCGCGTCAGCTTGGCCGGCGACACGACCAGCGGTGAGACGACCTTCATTTCCGGCTCGCGCTTGGTCGGGAGCGTGTTGGTTCCTTTGAAGGTCTGGTCGTCGTTCACGTCAGCGAAAAACGCCGCCAGGCTGTAAAAATCCCGCTGTGTGAACGGGTCGTATTTGTGGTCATGGCACTCGGCGCAGGCCAGTGTCGCCCCGAGCCAGGCGTTGGAGACGTTTCGCACGCGATCGGCTGAATACTTGGCGAGGTATTCCTTTTTTTGCACGCCGCCCTCGTGCGAGGTCTGCAGCAGGCGATTGTAGCCGCTGGCAATTTTCTGGTTCACCGTCGCCCCCGGCAGCAGGTCGCCGGCGAGTTGCTCGGCGGTGAACTGGTCGAATGGAAGGTTGTCGTTGAACGCCTTGATGACCCAGTCGCGATACGGCGTGATCGAGTGATCTTGGTCGCCGTGATACCCAACCGTGTCGGCGTAACGGACGAGGTCGAGCCAGTAACTGGCCAAGCGCTCCCCGAATCGCGGCGATGCCAGCAACTCGTCCACCACCCGCGCATAGGCTTTCGGCGACTTGGCCAAGCGCTTGGCCAAGCCGGGAGACGGTGGCAGGCCGGTGAGGTCGAAATGAAGCCGCCTGGCCAAAGTCGTTGCATCGGCGGGAGGCGGCGGCGGGAGTCTCGTGCTCTCGAGCCGTGCGAGGATGAATCGGTCGATCGCGCCGCCAGGCCAAGCGCGGTCGACTACACTTGGCAACGCTGGGCGCGTGGGCGGCAGGTAGGCCCAGTGCGCCTCGTATTCGGCGCCTTGGGCGATCCAGTCGCGCAACAGCTTTTTCTCCCCGTCAGTTAGCGGCTTGCCGGTTTCCGGCGGAGGCATCAAGTCATCCTCGTCGCCGGTGGTGATGCGGACGAGCAACTCGCTCTTGGCCGGCGCGCTGGGAACCACCGCCGAGTAGCCGTCGAGATCGGCCATCGCCCCTTCGCGGGTATCCAGCCGAAGACCGGCCTTGCGATGGTTGGCGTCCGGCCCGTGGCAGGTGAAGCAGCGGTCGGACAGGATCGGGCGAATATCGCGGTTAAACTGAATCTCACCGGCTCCTGTTAACCGGACGGTGAGGGTAAGCACAATCAGCGGAAGGATTCGATGGAGATTCTTGAAAAATATGCAGACCATTCGCGCGCGGGTGATCGTGCCAAAAAAAGCGGAACGTGTCACACTCCGGTTTGCGCAGGCGGTGCGCCCGCTTGGCATGGCGTTTGCTCAGAAAAACGCGGTTTTTTGTGCCAAAAAAAGGCTAAAAGAACTGCCCCGGCGGTTTGACAACCGAGGAACTGGGGATAGTGTAGAGACTCTTTTAAGCAATAAACGATGCTGATTCACCGGCAAACAATGATGCGAACCGCCTTGGCAGGCCTGTTGGTTCTTGGCTCGGCCGTCGGGACGCAGGCCCGGAAGGGGTATCTCCCACGGCTCCCGAAACACAGCAATGCCACCACCGAGGAGCCGGCAACGACCGTGCCCCAAGCGCCGACAGGGCGCGTGGTGATCCCGCTCAACCGGCTGACCGCAGGCGATGTGGCGCAGATGCTGGACGATGCCTACGGCCGCGACCATGCCTTCCGTGTCGTGGAGCCAAGCCGCTTGGCCAAGGGGGTCGTCGTGATCGGCCCCAAGAGTGAGGTCGACGGCATCCGTGAATTACTCGCCCAGGCCGATCCGGACGATCGCGAATACCTGATCGCCAACAAAACGATCCTCCCCGACGGCATCGTGAGCGAGGAGGAACTCGACGCCAAACTGCCAGACAGCTTTTACACCGAGGCCAGAAGGAACGCTGAGCAGCACTTGGGAAAGAGAGAGGAACAAACAACCTGGCGGCAGCGTGTGAACCCCATGAACTGGGTTGGTAGAAAGGAGCCAGTCAGCCGGAAGGGCAACTGGAAACAGCGAGTGAACCCACTGAACTGGTTCCGCAGGGACAACTCCCGCAACACGCCGGCAAGACCTCTCCGGCAGGCGCACGGTGAGCGGCTGACGGCGTCAAAAAAACGAGGAAGCACCAAGCAACGCAAGCCAACCGCCGGGGTGCATGGCCATACCGCCATCAAGCTGGCCCATGCCGACGCCGGAGAGATGGCCACCCAATTGCAGGCGCTCTACGGCGGAACCGAAGTGCGGATCGTGCCGGTGAAACAGGCCAACATCATTCTGGTGACCGGAGGTAAATCCGAGACGCGGGACATCCACCGCTCCATCGTGGAACTGGACCAGGCCGCGGCGGAGCGTTCCGCCGGGGAGATCGCGGATCCGACACAGTACATCCGCAAGATGGCCGACAGCCGGAACACAGCCTTTCGCATCACGCGGCCGCACAAGCCGAGGATACGCCCGCTGCCGCCCATCTCCATCACCGGCGACCCTGAGCCGGAGTTCAACCAGACTGTCGCTGCCGGCACGGTGCGGCTCCCGGATTATGTAAAGCCGCTTGAGCCAGAGCATGCGCCCGTCGAGCCGAAGGAGCCGGATCCATTACAACAGTTCTTCGAGGATTACAGGCGAAAATCGATGGACGCCGAGCGGCGCAGTTCACAAGCCGACGCCCTGCACGAATATTACATGAGCACAGGCCAACTGCCACGACCCGTCGTAGAGGTGCACGTGGATCGCGGCCCGCAGTCGGCCACAAGCCTGCTCCAATACCTGTACACCAAGCCAGTTCCTCCGCCAGCCAAGCCAAGCGGCAGTGCCGCAACCTACCAGCAGGGCAGCCGCAAGCCGGTCTCCACAAAGCCCCATCACTAAAGCGCCGCCGGCAAACCTCCGGCCAGACATCCACGCATTCCCGCTTTGACTTGCGGAAACCCGGTTGCAACACTCCCTGCAACCGCAATTCCGGATGTCTGCCCATCTTTCAACCGAACAAAGCACCGCTTTCGACAGGGAGCGAAACCGCATCCACCCATGGAACTGAACATCCATTCACCACTTCCGGCCCGGCTGGACTGGCGCATCGGCTGCATCGGCAGCGGGTTCATCATGAACGACTGCCATCTGGCTGCCTACCGGAAGGCCGGTTACAACCCGGTCGCCATCGCTTCCCGCACCCGCGCCAACGCCGCCAACTGCGCCACGCAGCACGGCATCCCGACAGTGCACGACTCCATCGATCGACTGCTCGACGACGCGTCGATCGAGGTGCTCGACATCGCCGTGCCGCCGGATAATCAACTCGACGTCATTCAGGCCGCCTGCGCTCGCGGCACTGCCAAGGGCATCCTCGCGCAGAAGCCGCTGGGCGCGAATTACGCCGAGGCGGTCGCCGCGGTCGAGGCCTGCGAACGGGCCGGCATCGTGTTGGCCGTGAACCAAAACATGCGGTACGACCAGTCCGTTCGTGCCGGCAAAACCTTGCTGGCCAACGGCACCATCGGCGAGCCGGTGCTGGCCACCATCGACATGCGCGGCATCCCGCACTGGATGCCGTGGCAGGAACGCCAGGGCTGGGTCACCCTGCGCATCATGTCTATCCACCACATCGACACCTTCCGCTACTGGTTCGGCGATCCCGAGCGCATTTATTGCTCCGTGCGCACCGATCCGCGCACCCAGTTTACGCACACCGACGGCATCGCCAGCTACATCCTTGAGTACGCAAGCGGCCTGCGCGCAATCGCCGTTGACGACACCTGGACCGGCCCCGCCCGCGAAGGTGCACCGGCCGACATCGGCATCGAGTGGCGCATCGAGGGACTCGACGGCTTGGCCAAGGGCAACATCGGCTGGTGCCAAGATCCGTACACCACGCCGTCGACGATTACCTACGCGGCCAAGGGCGACTCCGAGTTCCACTCGCCCACTTGGCCCGAGAGTTGGTTCCCCGACGCCTTCATCGGCACCATGGCGCAATTGCTGATCGCACTCGAGACCGGCGAAGAACCGGCCATCGGCGCACGCGACAACCTCAACACCATGGCCCTCGTCGAGGCCGCCTACCGCAGTACCAGGGAACACCGCGCCGTCGCGCCGGGTGAAATTCAATAGTCCTGCCAATTCCCCATCCGCAATAAAAACAAACGGCGCCGACCCCAACACCCGCGACAAGTGGGGCAACACGCCGCTGGACGTTACCCTGAGTGCCGACATCGAAGTGTTGCTCCGCCAACACGGCGGCAAAATGGCCGAGGAACTCAAGGCCGCGGGCAATTAATGCCTGAAATGCGCGGCGGCGGCCTCGCTTGGCCAGTTTGCGGTTTACAAAAACCGGTATTGGACTAGCCTCCACCCATGTGGCGGCCATTGGCCAAGCGCTTGGTTCCGCCACCCCGCGTTTATGGAATCCAAAGAGCTCGCACTCACCTGCGCCCGGCTTGCCGACAACAAAAAAGCCGAGAACATCACCCTGCTGGATCTCCGGGAACTCTCCTCCGTGGCCGACTTCTTCGTCATCGTCACCGGCACCAACGAGCCGCACCTCCGCGCCATTGTCGACGAGATCACCGAGAAACTGAGGGAACAACACGACACCCGTCCCTTTGCGACCGATGGCGCCCGCGTGACACCGTGGGTGGTGCTCGATTTCATCGACGTCCTCGTCCACGTGATGAACGACAAATTCCGCGAGCTCTACGACCTCGAGGGCCTCTGGGGCGATGCCAAGCGGATCACCTTCGAGCCGGAACTGTCGCCCGTCGCCGCCCAAGCCTGATCCCGCTTGGCCAAGCGGCTGTGAATAACATCGGCTTGAAAAACAGCCGCGCCTCCGCATCATCCGCCCCCATGTCAGGCAACACCCTGCTCCAACTCGATCTCCCCGGTGTCCCCAAGGTCCGCAGCGGCAAGGTTCGCGAAATGTTCGACCTCGGCGACAGCCTCCTGATGCTCGCCAGCGACCGCATCAGCGCCTACGACGTCGTCCTGCCCAACGGCATCCCGCGCAAGGGCGAAGTCCTCACGATGTTCTCCCACTACTGGTTCAACAAATTCACCGACATCGTCCCCAACCACCTCCTCGCGGGGGCGGACGACCCGCTGCCCGAAGCCGTCCGCGACTACGCCGACCAGATCGGCCGACGGGCGATGGTCGTGAAAAAGGCCCAGCCGCTCGCCATCGAGTGCGTCGTCCGCGGCTACCTCGCCGGCTCCGGCTGGAAGGAATACCAAAAACAAAAAACCGTCTGCGGCATCCCCCTGCCGGACGGCCTCGACAACTCCTCCAAGCTGCCCGAGCCGATCTTCACCCCAGCCACCAAGGCCGAGGAAGGCCACGACGAAAACATCAGCTTTGAGGAAGCCGTCAACATCGTTGGCAGCGACATCGCCGAAAAGGCACGCGAACTGAGCATCGAAATCTACAAGCGCGGCCGCGATCACGCCGCCGAAAAAAACATCATCATCGCCGACACCAAGTTCGAGTTCGGCATCTTCGAGGGCGAACTCATCCTGATCGACGAGGTACTCACCCCCGACTCCTCCCGTTTCTGGCCGGCCGACCTGTACGCCCCCGGCAAGAGCCAGCCCAGCTTCGACAAACAATTCGTCCGCGACTACCTCGAGACCCTCGACTGGGACAAGACCCCTCCCGGCCCCAAGCTGCCGGATGACATCGTCCAAAAAACCAGTGAAAAATACATCGAAGCCTACACCCAAATCACCGGCCTCGAGTTCTAGGTCGCAGCCTAATTCGAGAGGAGGAACTCGAGCAGGTGGTTGAACTCGGCAGGGGGGATGGCTTGGCCAAGCGGCTCCGGCATGAGGGAGCGGGTTGTTTGTTCCCTTGACGCGATGTCGGCCTTGGCGATGCTGCTCTCTGTGCCAGCCAGATTTGCAAACACGATCGACTCGCCGACCTTGCGCCGCTCGAGGCCGAGCACCGTCTGCCCGTTTTTCAGATTCACGATCGAGTATCGGAACGCCAAATCGACGTTGCGGTTAGGATCAAGGATGTCCTCCACCAACCGCTCGACGCCCCGGTTGCCGGTGCCGTCAAGTTGCGGGCCGATGTTGCCGCCCTCCCCTCCCTTTTGGTGGCAGGCCGCGCAATAGGTTACAAACGTCGCCCGGCCGGCCACCGCGTCGCCGCCCGTCTCGCGAAACGCCGCCACGCGCTCGGCGATCAGCCGTTCTCGGTCGGCATTCGGCTTGGGCAGGTCGGCGGTGAGCGCCGCCACGCGTCCGGCGTCGGCTTTCGGGAAATTGCCTTTTATCTGCGGATCCAGCAGCAACCCGGCCGGTGCAAGCCCGCTTTCGATCAGGCCAAGCAGCGCCTTGGCCCCAGTCTGTGTTTGGGACAGCGCCCGGGCGAACGGCAATTGCAGATTGGCCGGCGCTTGGCCAAGCGCCTTGGCCAAGCGAACACGAACCGGCGCCAAATGCGCCCCGCCGCTGGCCACGGCCAAGCGCAGTGACTCTGGCTGACTGGTATCCTCGAGGAGCGCAGCAACGTTGGCTCGTTGGGCTTCATTACCCTGGCCAAGGATGGCTGACACGGCCATCTCGCGAGCCGCGGTTGCCGCGAATGAGTTGGTGGCCAAGCGCGCTACGGCGTCGTGCGCCGACGTCAGTTTCAATTCGCGGATGATACGCGCGGCGGCGAACTGGCGCTTGGCCAAGCGGCGGGGCGCCACTGCGGGCAGAGGCGCGATGGGGGGCTCGAAGCCACCAGCCGCCACCCAGGCGAAGGCGCCCGCCGAGTCCCGATCGACCATCTCGAAGCGCGCCCGCCGACCGGCAAACATCGACAAGTCCCATTCGATTTCCTGCGCGATCTCGCCGCTTGTGCAGTCGGTTTTTCTCAGAATACGCCTACTCCCGGACTCGACTAGTTGCACGTACTTTTTCCCGTTCGGCGACTGGCCCCGCCGACTGCCGTGACCGGCCAGCAGAAAACGTAATTGTTGCGGCACGATAAACTCGCGCGAACGCAGCACGCCGGTCAGCCGCTCTCCACCTGGGGCGGCGCTGCTAAGAAACGCGGCCTCCCGGAATAGCTCTAGGCCGATGTTGAACCGCGCCACACCGAGCCAAGCGAAGGCCGCGCCTGTGTCGCCGTCCACCACCTCAAGGTACACTTCGCGGGGCCGGTCGAGCTGCCAGCGCACCGGCACGCCGGTGTCGTTGCGCGGCGGGTAAACGCGGCGCAGCTCATCGCCGGTCCCTGCATCGACGAGGCGAACGTAGTTTTTTCCATGGGCGGGATCGTTGGGAAATCCGCGATGGCCGGTTATGAAAAATGTCAACTCGTCCGGCATCGCGAACGGCACCGAGCGCAACACGCCGGTGAGCGACTCGCCACCGGGCGGCAGGCTGGTGATGTAGCGAACGCCGGTGACGCCGTCGCTCGAGGCACGCACCTGTGGTAGCCACGGGCTCGCGGTCGGGTGCCCGGGGTGTGGGTGATTTTTCCAGTTGGGTGTCATGCCCGGGACGCTGCGCGATTGCACGATCCACGGGATGTCCGATGGCGGCACACCTTTCGCCGACGCTACGGCCCAGTGGATCTCGACCGCCCCGGCGGCGGCGAGCAACTCGGTGGCAACGGTTCCCGCCCAGTCGAGCAGGCCCGGCCCGGGAACGATGCCGCGCTGCAGGATTCCCTCGTTGATGGGGAGCAGCAGCTCGGCCTGAAAATCGAGGTTGCCGGGAAATCGTTTTTGCACCACGGCGGCCAGTTCGTCGAGCCCCTCCGGCGGCGCATTGCGGGCGATGTGCCGGAGGTAGGCGGTCAACTGCCCGCGGTCAAGCTTGGCATCATCGAGGCTGGTCAACAGCAGCGAGCCGGCAAACGGCGAGTTGACGCCAAGCGCCACGCTCATCAACTCGCGGAGATCAGCGGGATGATCCTTGAGGTCAGCGAACCGGGCCGGATCGTTGACGGCGTGGAGGTTGTTGCGGAGCGCAATTCTCAACGCGTGCCGGAGGTGCTCGTCGCTGGCCGGCACCTGTCGCAACGCGGCAAGCAACGGGCGGATGTGGCCGGCACTGGAGCGCCGCGCGACGGCATCAGCGGCGGCGCGGCGAACCTGTGGCGAGTCGTCGCGCAGGCCGGCGAGAACCATCGCCCGGATTTTCGAACCCCAGTTTTTTTGCGCGGCGGCGATGCGCCGTGCGTGGACGCGTACCAACTCGGCCTCGTCGTTGGCCATGCGCAGCAGGGTGGCGTCCTCCAGTTGGCCAAGGCGGTGCAGCACCCACGCGCCGTGCGCCTTCAACTCCGGCTTGGCATCAGCCCTGGCCATCGCTTGGCCAAGCGGCTTGGCGGCACGCTGCCCAATGTCATCGGCGAGGTAGTCGGTCGCAGTCATGCGTCGGTCGAGCAGCGGGTTGGCCAACTCGGCGAGCGCTTGGGCAAGCGGCTCGGCGGTCAAGTCGACCGGCTTGGCCAAGCGCTTGGCTTTCGTCCCCCGGTAGACCAGCCGCCAGATGCGGCCCATCTCGCGGTCGCGCCCGGGGTGGTCGAGCCGGACCTCGTAGTGGCCGATAATGCGGTTGTAAAAATCGGCAATGTACAGCGCGCCGTCCGGGCCGAACTGCAGGTCGACCGGCCGGAACCACGGGTCGCGCGTGCGGATCAGGTCCGGCATCTCGACGCCCTTGGGGCTGCTGCCGCGCCAGTTGATCTTGTCGCGATTGACGCGGCTGGTCATGACGTTGCCGATGAAAATGTTGTCGCGAAACTCCGCCGGCCAGTGGGGGGAGCGGTTGAACACGATGCCGCACAAGCCGGTGGAGTCGTGGTTGTGTCGGATTACCAGCGGCCCGAAGCCGATGCCGTCGTGCGGCTTGCCGAAGCTCGGGTAATAGGCATCGCGGATAAGCTGGTAAATCGGCGAACTGTGGCAGTCGGCCGTGTAAAAGTTGCCGAATGAATCGAGGCACATCCCGAACGGGTTCACCTGCCCGAAGGTGAACTGCTGCACGCTCGAGCCGTCCGGCTGCACGCGGTAGGTGTTGCCGGAGTGCATCGTGATGCTCGAGCCGTCAGTGGCGCGGACGGTGGTCGTGTTGTTGAAGCCGTGCGTGAGGTGCAGCCAGCCGTCGAGCCCGCGCGTGAACGACGAGTGCATGCCGTGCGTGTCCCGCTCGTAACCAAGCGGCCCGTACAGCTTGGTGCGCTTGTCCGCGCGGCCGTCGCCGTCGGTATCGCGCAGAAACCAGATGTTCGGAATGCTCCACGCGATGACGCCGTCCCTGTATGGATAGATTCCGGTCGGGATATTCAGCCCGTCGGCGAAGGTGGAGATTTTGTCGTACCGGCCGTCGCCGGTGGTATCCTCGAGAACCTTGATCGTGTCGCGGCCGGGTTGGCCAAGCGGCACGGCGTACGGATACTCCAGCGTGCTTGAAACCCAGAGCCGACCGCGCTCGTCGAAAGCCAGATTCATCGGCTGGCCGATGTCGGGGCTGACGGCGACCAGTTCCATCCCGAACCCGTCCGGCACATCGAACGCCTTCAGGCTTTCCTCGACCGGGAGCGGATCGGCCTTCCGCACCAGCGCTTGAAATTCCGGCCCACTGTACGGATCGGCCGCTGGAACCTGCGCCAGGCCAAGCGACGCGCCGGCCAGAAAACACAAGGCAATCAAGAGCAAACGAGTCACTTTTTCGCTTTGTACTTTTTTAAATCGAACCGGGTGCGGGTGCCTTCCTTTTCGTCGAGCACCTTTTGCAGCATAGCGAGGGTTTTACGCTGAGAGTTACCGAGTTTGCCAGTGTCGAGCGGCTTGAGTTCGAGCGGGTCGTTGGGAACGTCGATGAAGCGGCCGTCGCGGTGCAGCTTGTAACGCTGGGTGCGGGCGTACTCGTCGCCCTTCATGCCGCCGTTGCGCGAATACCAGCAGTAGGTCCATTGGCGTGGGCTGCCTTTTTTGCCGCGCAACTGCGGGAGAAAGCTACGCCCATCGATCCTGAGTTTGGCCGGCACGGTGGCGCCGATCGTGTCGCAAACAGTCGGCAGGAAGTCGCTGAAGTCAACGAGGTCGCGATTCACTTTTCCGGCGGGGATAGTGCCCGGCCAGTTGGCGATGAACGGTACATGGTTGCCGGTGTCGATCGGCTTGCCCTTGGCTCCGATGACAACTTTGCCGTTGAGGATCGATTTCACCCCGACCGCCGTGCCGTTGTCGCCGGTGAACAACACGAGCGTGTTTTCGCGCAGGCCAAGCTGCTCGAGCTTGGCCACGAGCCGACCGACCATCTTGTCGGTGTAGGCGACCATGTCGGCGAAATATTTATTGCGGCCCAGCCCCTTGAGCACGCCCTTGGCCTTGGGGTCCCAGTCGGCGCTGTCTGGTGTCGGCTCGAACGGCCAGTGCGGCAGGATCATCGGGTAGTAGAGAAAAAACGGCCCGTCCTTTTTGCGCTCCATGAAGTCGCACAGGTAATCGACCACCAGGTCTGGCCCGTACTCGCCGGAATTGTAATCGCGCAGGGTGCTGTTCACCTCGAGGCCGGGGTTGGGATATCGGCTTGGCCGGCGGGTCACCTGCCAGAGGCAATACTCGTCGAAGCCGAACTGGTTCGGCCCCTTCAGCCCGTTCTCAAGCTGCCACTTGCCACCGATGCAGGTGGCGTACCCGGCGCGCTTGGCCAAGTGGCCAATCGTCGTGGCCTCCGGGTCGAGAATTCCGAACCGGATGTAGTTTCGCTGGTTGTAAATGCCGGTCATCAACTGCACGCGCGACGGCGTGCAGATCGGCTGCGAGTAGCAATGCTCGAAGCGCATCCCGCCCTTGGCCAAGCGGTCGAGATTCGGCGTCGAGTACGACTCCCCGCCGTTGGCCGTGACGCACTCGTACCCCATGTCGTCCGCCATGATCAGCACGATGTTGGGCTTCGCGGCGGCCTGGACACTCGCCCAGCCAGCCAGAGTGAATACAAAAAATCTGATCCAATTTTTCATGCGCGTGGAGGTTGGATTCTACGCAAAAACCGGATGCTCCACAACACCGATTGGGGGGATCAATGAAGGGCCAAGCGCTGGGATTTGGTTGCGGACGGCGGTGTGATCTGCAACGATCACCCCGTGAGACGCCTCTTTTTGTTCCTTTGCATCCCCGTTTTGTCGGCCCCGCTTGGCCAAGCGGAGCCGACCGACAAGCCAACCCTCTGCCAGGGCAACTACCATTCCGAGGCCGAGGCCGTGGCGCAGCTCAAGCGCATGGCCGCGACGCACTCGAACCTCGCCGAGTGGAAGGCGCGCGCGGCGGCGGTGCAGCAGCAGTTCCTGACCGGAGCAAAGCTCGACCCGCTGCCCAAGCGCACGCCACTCAACCCGATCATCAAGAACAAGCGCCGTTACGACGGCTACACGGTGGAGTCGGCGGCCTTCGAGGCGCGGCCCGGTTTTTTTGTCTACGGCAACCTGTACCGGCCGCTTGGCCGCACGGGCAAACGCCCCGGCGTGCTTTGTCCACACGGCCACTACCGGGGGCCGGAGGGCGGACGGCAGCGGCCCGATCAGCAGCACCGGTGCGCCACGCTCGCGCGAATGGGAGCGGTGGTGTTCTCGTACGACATGATCGGTTTTGGCGACTCGAAGCATCTCGGCTGGAATCATAACCATTCACAGGCTCTCACTCTGCAAACATGGAGCAGCATCCGCGCAGTGGATTTTCTTGTGCGCCTGCCGGAGGTGGACGCCAAGCGCATCGGAGTCACCGGCTGTTCCGGCGGTGGCACGCAGACGTTTCTGCTGACGATGGTGGACGAGCGCGTGACGGTGAGCGTTCCGGTGGTAATGGTGTCGGCGCATTTTTTCGGCGGGTGCAACTGTGAGAGCGGGATGCCGATTCACAAGACCCCCAAGCTGGAGACGAACAACGCTGAGTTCGCCGCGCTGGCCGCGCCGCGCCCGCTCAAGCTCATCTCCGTCGGGGGCGACTGGACGAAGAACACGCCGAAGGTTGAGTACCCGTTCATCCGGTCGATCTACAAATACTACGGTGCGGTGGCCAAGGTGGAGAACACGCACTTCGCCAAGGAGGACCACGGCTACGAATACACCAAGCGGCAGGCGATGTATCCCTTCATGGCGA
>NYYJ01000040.1 GCA_002686755.1 Verrucomicrobiales bacterium | reverse complement strand
ACCTTCGCTCTGGCAGGCGATCATCCGGGGTCGCTTGCCGCTTGGCAGCCAGCCGATCGCCTCGAGTTCGGCGAACGCCTTCCACATGCCGATAAGGCCGGTGCCGCCGCCGGTCGGGTAAAGAATGACGTCCGGCAGTTCCCAGTCGAGTTGCTCGGCCAACTCGAGGCCCATCGTTTTTTTGCCCTCGATACGGTACGGCTCCTTGAGGGTGGAAAGATCGAACCAGCCCATCGGCTTGCGCCCCTCGCCCACGAGTCGGCCGCAGTCGTTGATCAGGCCGTCCACGCGCACGACGGTCGCGCCGGCGAGGTGCGTTTCCTTCATGTTGATGAGCGGCGTGTCGTCCGGCATGAACACGAACGACTCCATCCCGGCCCGGGACGCGTAGGCGGCCATGGCGCCCCCGGCGTTGCCGGCGGTGGGACAGGCGACGCGCCGGATGCCAAACTCGTTGGCCATCGTGATCGCCATCGCCATGCCGCGCGCCTTGAAGCTGCCGGTGGGCAGACGGCTCTCGTCCTTGAACAGCAGGTGGCTCAAGCCAAGCTCCGCGCTGAGCCGGGGTGTCTCAAGAATCGGCGTCATCGTCTCGCCCAGCGAAACGACATTGGCCGGATCGACGTACGGCAGCAGTTCGCGAAAGCGCCACAAGTCGGCGGGGCGTTTGGTCAACTCCTCTTTTGGGAAGGCTGCCTTGACGGCATCGAGGTCGTAACGAACCCAAAGCGGCCGCTGGCAGTCGGTGCAGAGGTTGTGCGGCTGGCCTGCGGGGTACTGCTCGCCGCAGTTGGCGCACTCAAGATGGGTGACGAAGCTCACGCGGCGAGTGTGGCGCACCCGCTTGGCCAAGCGCAAGTACAGCGGCTACCGGCTGCGGAGGCGAAAAAACCTTTGCGGCTGACCGCCGGATGACTCGGTAATATATTCCGCTTGGTCATCGGTGATATCGATCGTTTCCGACTCGGCGAATGTCGGCTCTGTGGCGGCNTCGAGGACGTAGGCACCGGCCTCCCAAGCGAGGCGAATCTGGCCGTCCCCGGCCGGCGCGATCGCCAGCAGCGGCGGTCTGGCCATCTGCTCTCCCCGCGCGAACACGGTACCCTCAGACGTAAAGGTGGCAACGATCCCCTCGAACTCCTCATTATCGATTTCCTGCTCGATATCAAAGTCGAACCGCAGCACCGGCACGTCACCTTCCCATGTCAGGTTGCCCTCGATATCGAACGGCTCCGGCTCATTGCCCTCCGGGACGTCCTCCGGGTTGCCCAAGTCGATCTCATCCTTTTGTTTGACGCCCACGACATTCACGTCGTATGCCGCCACACCGGCAAGCGTGGGGACATTGCCTACCTGCGTGAAGTTNCCGTCATCGTCCACCCAGGTCTCCTCGCCTGCGTCTTTCGGATCGAGCGTGATCCGCAAATCTTTCACGGTGAACTTGGCATTGCCCAGAATCCCGAATGGCCCAAATTTGTAGTTAAGCTTGATGTTTTTCTTGGTGGGGCGGGCGTCCAGTTTCGTGATGCGAATGGCCTCCGTGGGCGCCGAGTCCGGAGTCAACTCGGCGATCAGCGTCCCCTCGATGTTCGTCGAGTCGCTGTCNGTTTCGCTCGTCAAGCCGAGATCGATTTTCAACGCGAATTCGATCTCCGACTTGCCCTTGTCGATCGTAAACAACCACGGCCCCGCCTGCGCCTGGCCAAGCGCCAGCACTAACAATACCTCCAACGCGATCGAACTAGATGAATCGATCTTCACGGGCGCAGACCGTTCACGAAACGGAGAGCCAAAGCAAGAATAGTCGCCGCGCTTGGCCAAGCGGTAGGCGGAGCTTGTCCGTGCCGCATCTTGTGACTACCGTTTGCCGCCATGACACCGGTTGATTTCACAAAAACCGTCCTCGCGCTGGGGCTGGGGCTCGGCTTGGCCAATGGCGCGGCGACTGTGGCCAATGGCGCGAGCGTGGTCACGGCGTTTGGCCACGAAAACTGCATCGAGCTGAAAAACAAAACCACGCGCGTCGTGCTCGCGCCATCCGGCGGGCGTGTGCTCTCCTACGAGATCAATGGCGTGAACACGCTGTACCTGAGCGAGTCCGATCGCCAGGGCAAAGGCGGCTCGAGCGCCGGGCGGTTCGACATCGGGCCGGAACGTGTCCTGCCCCGGCACGACCTGCTCTGGAGCGGGCCATACACCGGCGAGGTCACCGGCAACCGATCGGCCAAGTTCACCAGCGGCAGGGACAAAGCCACCGGCTTCCAGATCGTCCGCGAATTCAAACTCGCCGCGAACGGCACGCACCTGCGCATCAAGCAAACCGTCCTCAACATCTCCGACAAGACACGGCAGGTCTGCTACTGGTGCCGGACGTTCGTGCACGGCCAGGGCATCTGCGTCGTGCCGGTTACCGAGCACAGCCGCATGCCGCGCAAACACGTGATTTACGAAAACGGCACCACCGTCAACTTCCTGCCGGACGACGACAATATCAGCCAGCGCGACGGCTTCGTGCTCGTCGAGGGGCCACCACGCAAACCGAAGCTGGGCTTCGACAGCAAGGCTGGATGGATGGCGTACCTCATGCGCAACGACCTGCTCTTCGTCAAGGGCTGGCCCACCTATCCCAAGCGGCCGTACAATGAGATGGCCGGGCTGACGCTTTCTATTTGGTATCCTGACGGCCCCATGTGCGAACTCGAGCCGATCGGCCCGCAGGAAATCCTCAAGCCGGGCGGCAAAGCTTCCTTCACCGAGGACTGGTGGGTGGCCGAGCAGAAATTCCCCGGCAACGCCAAGTCCGTCGACCTCGGCCAACTCGAGGCCAACGTCAAAAAACTCACCGGCCGGAATAGGTTAGTGAACGGCTTGCGGTAGCGGGCCGTACACGTGCACGGCGAAGGGGGCGAATCGGTCGACCACCCACGAGCCGTCGGTGGTCGCGGGGCGACCCTCGAAGGCAACCGGCACATTGCCGGCCGTCTTCCACGGCAGCCGGAAGCGGTAGGTGTGAGGCAGCGGCGTGGTGTTCACCGCGAGGATGTAATGCCCCGGCGCTATCTGTTTGTCGCCGCGCTTCACCCGCAGCAAAACCGACTGCACGCTGGCCTCGAGCGCGGCGTTGAAGCGCGTGGCCTGCTCCTCAAAATGATGCGCCTTGGGCCACCAGACGTGTTCGGCATCAAACAACGCCTCGCGCGATCGCACCTCGGCCACCACCCGCTTGAGCGCNGCCCAAAGCTCCGGGTATTTCCGNTCCTTCAGCCGCATNTCNGCGTAGCTGAAATAAAAAATCCCGTTTGCACCACGAGCCAATGCGCTATAAGTCATGCTTCGCAGCTCATACTCCGTCGGCGGACGTAGATTCTCCTCGCCCGGCAAAACGTTTTGATGAGCTGTCCAGTCGAACGACTGGATCACCGCGATTACCGGCCGCTTGGCATCCGTGGCCAGACGCGTTTTGTGGATGTGCTGGGAGAAATTGGCCAACGGCAGCCACGGCACCGGGTACCGGTCGATCATCGTGATGTCGGCGATGTCGGCGTACCATTTGGCCGAGTCGCCCTGATACAAAACCAGACTCGTCGGCTTGGTTGCGCCGAGCCGTTTCAAGAACCGGTGCGCTAATTCTACTTTCTCCGGCGACACCCTCTGCATGTCCGGCTCATCGATCAAATACCACGACCACAGGGCCGGGTGCCGGTCGTGCTTGGCTACCGTGGCGCGCACCTTGGCCGCGTTGAACCGATCCCCGGCGTGCGAGCCGGGCGAGGCCAGCACGCCGATGCCGTTGGCCTTGGCCGCGTCGAGAAAACCGCGCCGGGCCGGGCCGGCGACGAGGTTAAATCCGGCGCGGGAAATCTCGGCGAGATTCGTCTCGCTGCCTACCGAGTAGAGGCCAAGCGGGTAGTCGCCCGGCCGCGCCACGCGGCAGCCGACGTTCCCAAGCGTCAGCAGCACGGCGGCAAACAGGCCAAGCGCTTGGCCAAGCGGGAGTTGTCGATCCATCCGGGCGGCGATTGAAAGCCAAGCCGCTTGGCCAAGCAACTGCAAACAGTCAAGCGCATCCAACATCCACTTGACAGGGCTATTCCATCCCGGCAACCATTCACGACGTGTCAGCCAACCGTGGTATACTATCCAAAATGAATTCCTCTCTCATCCCCCAGTGGACGCGGCTTCTTGTCGCTGCATTGATCGCGTTTTCAATGAACGGGTTCGCCCAGGTTTTGTTCGAAGACGACTTCAACTCCGACACCTCGGCCAATTGGATTATCCTCAGCGGCACGAGCGCCGATGAGAATGACACCGCCTACGAGGCTGCGCTTGGGGATTATACCGTGGACTTTGCCTTCGACTACAGCAGTCGCGGGATCCCGGCGGCGCCGAACAGCGCGGACAACTCGACCCGGGGGGTCAGGCTTTCGGTAAACAACAACGACGACACCAGCGGAAGTGAGGCCATAGGGGTCAATCTGTTTCCCGCCGAGCAGAATTTCAGCGGGAACTACGCCGTGCGCTTCGACATGTGGATCAATTACAACGGGCCGGCCGGCGGCGGCACCGGTTCCACGGAGCACGCCATTTTCGGAATGAACCAATCGGGGGAGCAGGTCGGCTGGTCATCCCAACCCACGGGCGACGGCATCTGGTTCGGGGTGGATGGCGAAGGCGGCAGCTCGACGGACTACTACAGTTTCGAGGCGGATGATTCCGGGACGGTCAGTCCCCTGCCGCCGGATCTCGCCGGGATGATCGGAAAAAACAACACGCATCCACTGTACCAGTTTCTCTTTCCCGCGCCCGCCTTTGAGACGCAGGGTGCCCCCGGAAAACATTGGGTGTCGGTGGAGGTGCGGCAGGATGACGATGTGTTGTCCTGGGTGATGAACGGCATGGTGATCGCCTCGCGGCCTGTGGCCGAAGAATTTCTGGGTGTGCGCACCGAGGGTACTGTCATGCTGGGATACATGGACCTGTTCAACTCCATCGCCAACCCGAAGGAGGATAATTTCGTCATTTACGACAACATCCGGGTTGTGGATCTGGACAACGATCCCGGCCTGCCTTTGTTGAGCGTGGAGGCGACCGACGACGCTGGAGTCGAGTCCGGTGGCGACGCGATTGAGTTCACGATTCACCGTTCCGGGAACACGGCCGATGCTTTGACCGTCGATGTCGTTATCGGCGGAACCGCCACCGAGGGGGTCGACTACACCTTGGCCAGCAAAAGCATCACCCTTCCCGCCGGGGCCGAATCGGCCTCGTTCGCCGTCACGCCGGTCGATGACAAACTGGGGGAACTGGAGGAGACCGTCATCGCCAGCCTGAAGCTCAACCAGGGAGCCTACGAGATCAACCACGAGTACACGGCCACCGCGTTTTTGGCCGATGACGGCGACACGGCCACGGTCTCCATCACGGCCACCGACGCCCAGGCGTACGAGCGGCACGAGGGAGATCTGATTCTTTACACGCTCACCCGGACCGGGGATGACAGCGAGGATCTGGCCGTCACGATCAAGGTGGGCGGCAGCGCCACGGCGGATACCGACTACGAGGGCGATTTCGCCGACTTAGAAATCTTCGCCTTCGAGACCGAGGCCATTATCGAGGTGTACACCCTCGATGACGACGAAGTGGAGGGGGATGAAACCATCGAACTCACCGTGGTCGCGGGCGCGGGATACGCCGTCGGCGATTCCGGCAGTGCCACGGCCACCATCCGGGACGACGACTACGCGGAGGAGGAAATCCTCTTTGCCGATGATTTCAACACCGACACCAGTGCCAACTGGGATTTGCAGTTCGGCGCCATAAACGGTGTCGAGGATTACACCGCGACGTTCGCCGTCGATTACTCGGAACTGTCCATCCCGCCGGCACCCCGCACCACTGACGAGAGCACCCTCGGGTTGTATCTGCAGGTCAATAAAAACGACGACACCCCCAGCGGCGCAGCCGGTGTGAATGTCTTCCCCAAGGGACAGGTGTTCAGCGGGAATTATGCGGTGCGATTCGACATGTTCCTGAGCGCCGGCTCCGGCGCTGGCACCACCGAGCACGCCATTTTCGGGGTTAACCATTCCGGTGACATCCTCTCCCGCAACGCGGCCACTGGCGACGGTGTCTGGTTTGGCGTGGTCACCGACGGCAGCAACAACCGCTCGTACGCCAGCTACGTCGGTGCCGACCTGAAGAACGCCCTGCCGGCTGCGGACTTCGCCACGCTGATCCCCAGTCCGCCGTACATATCGGGCCTGTCGTTCAGCGGCCCCGGTTCCCCCAGCAGCAACGGCAACCAGCCCGACCCGGTCTGGGCCGACGTTGAGATCCGCCACGTGGACGGATTGGTGACCATGAGAGTGAACCAGGTGCCGATTTTCACCGTCACCGATCGCGGCGCATTCACCGAGGGAGTGTTCATGCTCGGCATGAACGACCAGTTTTCCTCCATCGGCTCACCGGACACGTTTGTCGTCTATGACAATGTCCGAGTGGTTCCGCTAGAATCCGAGGGCGGCGTCACCGTTGTCAGCGTAAACGCCACCGACAGCGTCATGACCGAGGGAGACTCCGCCGACACCGGGACGATCGTTGTCTCCCGAGAGGGATCTACCGATGCCGCGTTGACCGTTCTCTTGGAAGTCTCCGGCGACGCGCAACTCGGCACCGATTACAGCGGAGCCTCGAGCGAGATCGTGTTGCCTGCCGGCAGCGCCGAGGTCTCCATCGTTTTGACAGCCATTGATGACGACGAGGTGGAAGCGGCCGAATCCATCCGGATCGACGTCGCCAAGAGCGACGCTTACTTCGTTGGCGCCGCCGCCTCTGCGGTCGTCGTGCTCAACGACAATGACAAGGAAGACATCGGCCCGGCGCCGGAACCGGAGGTCACCCTTTGGGGCAACGACCTCGATTCCGCGGACGCCACCGGTTGGATCGTCAACACGTCATCCGACGACACCGCCGTGACGTTTGGCTACGACTACAGCGCGGACGGTATCCCGGCAGCGCCCAACTCCGACGGCTCCACGGTCGGCGTCAAGTTTGAGGCCAATATCGCCGCCCCCACCGGCGCCGAGGCGGTCAGCATCTCCCCGGTTGGCGTTGATCTCAAGGGCGACTACGAGGTCCGGTTCGACATGTGGATCAACGCCAACGGCCCCTTCCCGGGCGGCGGCGGCGGTTCCACTGAGTTCCTCACCGCCGGCGTCGGCACCACCGGCGACCATCTGCAATGGGCGGCTGACACCGCCGACGGCGCTTGGTTTGGCGTCACCGGCGAGGGCGGCTCCGGCAACTCCGGCGACTTCCGCGCCCACATCGGCGGCACTCGCCAGGCCGCCGAATCCGGCGCGTATGCGGCTGGCAGCACGGCGGACTCCCGCAATAACACCCACGCCCATTACGCCGATGCGTTCCCCGGCCAAAGCCCACCGGCCGCGCAGGCCGCAGCCTTCCCGGGCAAACAAACCGGCGCGTTGAACAACGGCGCGGTTGGTTTCGCTTGGCGGCAGGTGTCCATCACCAAGGTCGGCGACAGCGTGATGTGGGCGATCGACGGCGTGGCCATCGCCACGCTTGGCCAAGCGCTCGGCGCGTTCACGACCGAGGGCAACATTTTCGTCGGCTACTACGACGCCTTCTC
>NYYJ01000039.1 GCA_002686755.1 Verrucomicrobiales bacterium | reverse complement strand
GCAGCGGATGCCTAGTCCCTCGGGGAAGGCGGACTGCAACTTGGCCAAGCGCTCCATCATCCAGTCCGGCAGGGGCGTGGCCTTAATCGTTTTGCGGAACGCCTTNAGCTGCGCNATCTGTGTTTCGCGGTTTTTCTGAAATACCTCATCCATGAGCATCGCCCGGGCCTTTTCGTAGAGGCCATTGTGTTTCATGAACTCGTCGTAAAATGAAAACGGCACCGCATGGCCGCTNGGCACGGTGCCCTCGGGCAGGCCGATCGTGTGCAGCGTGGCGAGGTTGCTGACTTTAACACCGAAGATGTCGGAGTCGCCGAAGCCGATTTTGCCGAGCGGCCGAATATCTTTCACCGACAGGTCNCGCTTGGGNGACTGCGNCTTGNCCGGGCGGATGGCNGCNAANTGNTTGTCGACCTCTGCCTCGGTGGCCTCGCGGAGTTCGTAGCCGTTTTTGTCCACCTTGTAGTAGACCAGTTTTCCCGCCAGCGACGTGATGGTCTCGTTTTTCACGGCGCCGGTGACGAAGGCGTTCGGGACGCCGTCCTGCACCGCGCGAAGGTTGACGTGCGAGAGCGGCGTCTGCCGAACCGCAGTGATGACGCCGGCCACGCGCGGCATCTCGTTCGGCAGCGTCTTGTACACGACGATGTCGCGGGAGCTTGGCAATTCGCCTAATTCCATCAGGCGTAGGCGGCCGTACGACTCGGCGGCGTTGAGCGGCAAAAAGCCGATGTCACTCTCGAGATCCTCATCGAGCACAACCGGAAACTCGGCGGCATCGTACAGCGTCTTTTCCTCGAAATAAACCGGGCGGGCTCGCGGCATCGGATAGTAGCCGAGGCGTCCCTCAAGATAAGGCATGTGCCGGGTAAGCATCTCGTAAGAAAGCTTAATGCGGTCGAACGGATAGCGGTCATTCGGCTCATACTCAAANGTGAACATNCCCGGCTCNCCNTTGGGGGCTTTCTTGAGNGGACGATAAACNAGNACGCCGCGCATNGAGCCATCGCCCCGGTCGATGCCGATCTTGCGCATAAACATCGGGTGGCCCCGATGGGTCTTCGTATTGACGAAATACAAAACCGGCTCGCCCTTTCCGACATCCTCAATCTGGAACTTCACGAACTTCCAGTCCGCCAAGTGTGTGTCGACCATCACCTGCGGCCCCTGATAGGAAAGCTTATTGTAGGTGGCCAAATCCGGTACCGCTCCCACGCCATCGTTAAATTCAAGTTGCTCCGGCGGAATCCGCTCNATACGGGGCTCCCCANNGCGACCATCCCGGCCCGCGCGATCGCCCCTGCGGCTACCGCCCCGGCCCTTACTNCTGCTTCGACCACCGGGACTNCCAAAACTAGGGCGTAGTTCATTATTATCGATTTTGCCATCACCATTCTTATCGAGTGCAGTCAGGGATTTCTCCGCGTTCTGAATTTCTGAAGCGGAGATCACCCCATCCTTGTCTTCGTCCAAAGCNGCCATAACAGGAATAATCATGCCACCTGGACCTCGCCCTCCTGCTCCCGAAGGCTGCGCCTGCATTGTAAACGCCACGGTGAAAATNAGGGCGACTGCTGTNAATCGAATCATTCGTTCCATAAAACAGATCCAGCAGATGGCATTATTCCCGGAAAAGTTACAACCAAAACCATGGGGCAACCGGTTGGACACACTCCGGAGCTTCGAAACGCGGATTGTTCATGAGCGGCGTGACGTAATGTTCCCGCATCGGCTCGGCGTCGAACGGCAGCAGCAGCAGCTTGAGATCGGGCGCTTGGCTTTCGGGCGAGAGCCATTGGTCGTAGTCATCCGGGTGCACGATCACCGGCATGCGGTCGTGCACGCGCTTGGCCAGGCGATTGGGTGTGGTGGTGATGACCGTGAACGTGTGCAGCGTCTCCGCTTCCGGTTGGCCAAGGCCAAGGCCCGGCAGTTCCGGCTCCACGACCTGCCCCGGCGCCGTCCACGTCTCCCACAGTCCGGCGAGGCAGAATAAATCGCCGTCGTGCATCGAATAGTAAACCGGCTGCTTGCCGCTTGGCCGCGACTCCCACTCGTAATACCCGTCCACCGGCAACAAGCAGCGCCGCCGCTGGAACGGTTTCCGGAAACTGGGCTTCTCGTCGATCGTCTCCGCCCGCGCATTGGCCAGCTTGGCCCCGATCGACTTGTCCTTGGCCCAAGGCGGGATCAACCCCCACCGCATCGCCTCAAGCTGCGTGTCGCCTGAATCGTGAACGGCCACCAGCGCATTCTGGGTCGGCGCGAGATTCAGCCGTGGCGCGACGTCGGGCGCTTGGCCTTTCGCCTTCACCTTCTTTTTGGCTTTGCCCTTGGCGGATCCCTGTGCCACACGACAACACATTGGAGTTACCGTTTGTTTTTGAGAAACCCGTCAACCTTGGCCTTGGTCGGCTCATCCATTTGGATGAGAGGGGGCCAGTTTCGGCGATGGCCTTCGCCGGGGAGTTTTCGGGTGGCGTCGATGCCGAGTTTTCCTCCAATGGCGATCTCGCTGGTGGCGTGGTCGAGGACGTCCGCCGGGCCCTTGNTCAGGATGCTGTCCCGCTGCGGGTCGGTGTCGGCGCACATGTGAAACAGCACTTCGCTGGTGTTGTGCACGTCGACAAAATCATCCACGACGACGATGTACTTNGTGAACATCATCTGCCCCATGCCCCACAGGCCGTGCATGATTTTGAACGCCTGCATCGGGTAGGTTTTTTTGATGCTCACAAAAACGAGGTTGTGAAACACGCCCTCGGCCGGCAGCGCGATGTCGACGATCTCCGGGAAATTCATCCGGAAGATCGGCAGGAACAANTTCACGCTGGCGCTGCCCATGTAGAAATCCTCCATCGGCGGGATGCCGACGATGGTGGCCGGGTAGGTGGCGTTTTTGCGGTGGGTGATGGCGGTGATGTGAAAAACCGGGTACGGCTCCGGCAATGTGTAGTAGCCGGTGTGGTCGCCGAACGGTCCCTCGTCGCGCAGCGGTTCGGTCGGGTCGACGTAGCCCTCAATCACGATGTCGGCGTTGGCCGGCACCTCGAGGTCGCAGGTCTCGCATTGCACCATCTCCACCGACTTGCGGCGCAGGTAGCCGGCGAGCAGGAACTCGTCCAGCCCGTCCGGCATCGGGGCGGTTGCGCAGAACGGATAGACCGGGTCGCCGCCGAGAAACACCGCCACCGGCATCCGCTCACCGGTCTCGTAGTAGCGGCGGCCGTGGCGCGGGGCGACTTTTTGCAACTGCCAATGCATGCCGGTCGACTGGTCGTCGTATACCTGCATCCGATACATGCCGAGGTTGCGGTCGCCGGTGTCCGGGTCGCGCGTGACGACACACGGCAGCGTGAGGAAACGCCCGCCGTCAAGCGGCCAACACTGCATGATCGGCAGGTCTAACAGGGTCGGCGGGGTGGACGTAAGGGTTGAGGGATCGTTGACGTCCGGCGCGCTTGGCCAAGGCTCTGTTCGTGGGGCCGGTGAGTCGAATCGATGAATGACCTCCTTGCACGGGCCGTTTTTAACCTTCTTCGGCTTGGCGTGGCGCAGCCCAAGCGCTTGGCCAAGCAGAGCGACCGTTTCGCGCAGACCGGTGGGCGGCTTGGCCTGGACGAGCAAACCGAGTTCCTCCGCCACGGCGTCGACGCTCTCGGCTCCGAGCGCCATGGCCATCCGCTTGGCCGAGCCCATGGTGTTGATGGCCAACGGCATCGGGGAGATCTCGCCGTTAACGGTGGGGCGCTCGATCAGGAGCGCTTGACCGCCGCCCGGCTTCTTCATCTCGCGGTCGGCCAGCTCGGTGATTTCCAGCTCGGTGGCGAGAGGCTCGTTCACGCGAATCAACTCGCCCGCCTGCTCGAGGGCTTCCAGAAATTCCGCGTAAGATTCGTATGCCATGTGACGGGTGAACTTTCCGGCGATGCCGCCCGGGCAAACCGGAGTCCGGTGCAGCTTATTGGCTCGACTCCGCTTGGCCAAGCCCTACAATCCGCGCGTCCGACAAATCCAAGAATTGTTTAAAAACATGATCCAACTTTTTAGCCGCCTTGTTGCGCTTGGCGCGATCTCCCTGGCACTTGGTCAAGCGCAGGCGAAGCCGAACGTGTTGTTCATCTTTGCCGATGACCAATGCTACGAGACGGTGGGCAACCTTGGCCTGACCGACATCGACACGCCGAACCTCGACCGTCTGGCCAAGCGCGGCACACAATTCACCCGCGCCTACAACATGGGCTCATGGAGCGGCGCGGTCTGCGTGGCCAGCCGCCACATGCTGATCACCGGCCGACATATTTGGCGGGCACAAACGGCGTCGCAAGTGCTCCGCGGCAAAGGCAAAAACCTGACGCCCGCGCAGCAGGCCACCCGCGAGGCGGAGTATGCCAACCTGTGGCCGCAGGTGATGGGCCGCGCCGGGTACCAGACGTTTTTCACGGGCAAGTGGCATATTCAGGCTCCCGCCGACAAGGCGTTTCAGGTCGCCCGAAATATCCGCGGCGGCATGCCGAACCAGACTCCCGAGGGCTACAACCGGCCGCTGCCGGGCAAGCCGGATCCGTGGAGCCCGTACGACGTGAAGTTCGAGGGATTCTGGCGAGGTGGCAAACATTGGAGCGAGGTGGTCGCGGATGACGCGGTCGATTACATCGGCGAAGCCAAGCGCGACGAGCGGCCGTTCTTCATGTATATCGCGTTCAACGCGCCGCACGACCCGCGGCAAGCCCCGAAGGAGTACATCGACCGCTACCCGCTGAGCCGCATCGAAGTGCCGGAAAACTACCTCGACGAGTACCCTTTCAAGGACGCGATTGGCAACAGCGCCCGGTTGCGCGACGAAAAACTCGGGCCGTTCCCCCGCACTCACCACGCCGTCAAGGTGCACCGTCAGGAGTATTACGCGATCATCGAGCACATGGACACGCAGATTGGCCGCATCCTCGATGCACTGGAAAAATCCGGCCAGGCCGACAACACGTACATCTTTTTCAGCGCCGACCACGGTCTCGGCGTTGGGCATCACGGCTTGTTCGGCAAACAAAACCTGTACGAGCACAGCACGCGCGTGCCGTTCATCGCGGCCGGCCCCGGCATCAAGGGCGGCGACAAGATCGCTGCGCCGATCTACCTTCAGGACGTGATGGCCACCTCGCTCGACATCGCCGGGGCCAAGCGCCCGGAGCAGGTCGAGTTCCATAGCTTGATGCCGCTTCTCAACGGCAAAACGAAGGAGTCGCAAGTCAAGGCCGTGTACGGTGCCTACCTCGATCTGCAGCGATCCGTGACCGTTGGAAACTGGAAGCTGATCCTTTACCCCAAAATCCCCAAGGCGCGCCTTTACAACGTCAAGCGCGATCCGCTGGAGATGAACGACCAGGCCGACGACAAATCAAAAGCCAAGATTGTCAAGCGCCTCTACAAGCGCCTGCAAAAACTGCAGCAAGCCACCGGCGACACGATTGACCTCAGCGCCGCCTTCCCCGATTTGGGCTAACCCATCATTCCCTCCCGCTTTTTGATCGACCAATTGAACCGCCCGGCGATGCAGTTGACTGCCGTTACGGCGTTGCTGGTCGCGCTTGGCCAAGCGGCCACAGCGATCGAACCCTCCGCCGTCGCGCCAGAGAGCCGGGGCACGTTTCGGGGCCGGCCCACCGTTTCAGCGGTGCGTGTTGGCCAAGCGCCGGACATAGACGGGCACCTCGGCGATGAAGCTTGGCGGCTGGCCAAGCCTGCCGGCGAGTTTTTGGAAAAAAGTCCGGGGGAAAATATTCCCCACACGCAGCGCACCGAGTTTCGCGTGGTTTACGACGACGACGCACTTTATGTCGGCGTCTGGTGTTTTGACACCGAGCCAAGCAGGATCATTGCGCACAATATGGAGCGTGATGGTCACATGCGTTATGAGGATGTGGTCAATGTCACGCTAGACACTTTTTTGGATCGGCGAAACGGATACTACTTTTCCATCAACCCGAATGGCGCGCGCGGTGACGCCTCCATTAGCAACAACACCCAGCTCAACAGAGAATGGGATGGGGCATGGTTAGCCCGGAGCCAGCGACAGGCGTGGGGCTGGAGCACCGAGATTGCCATCCCGTTCAAGTCGGTTAGCTTTAACGAGACATCAAACTCTTGGGGGCTGAACGTGTACCGCAACATCGGCCGGGCCGGGGAGCGGGGCCAATGGGCAAACTCACGATCCCCTAACCGAAGCTACTACGTGTCGGAGTGTGGCGATCTGACTGGCCTATTCAGTCTGAAGCAAGGCCTTGGACTGGACATTAACCCTTATGCGATTGGCAAATACCAGAAGGATTACGACGCGAAAGACTCCGACCTCCTCGGCGAGTTCGGATTCGACGCCCGCTATCGGCTAACGCCAAGCCTAACCGCGCTAGCCAGCGTAAACACCGATTTTGCCGAAACAGAAACAGATGTTCGGCAGGTTAACTTCACCCGGTTCCCACTGTTTTTCCCCGAAAAAAGGCAGTTTTTCCTCGAAGACTCGGGCATTTTTGGCTTCGGCGGTGGGGAGTCATCGCGACGACGTTCCGGCGACTCATCGGACACGCTGCTGATGCCGTTCTTCAGTCGCCGAATCGGCCTCAGTCGCACGGGACAAATCGTGCCGNTCCAGTTCGCCGGNAANGTCACCGGCCGNNTNGGNGACTACAACATCGGCCTACTCGACGCCGTGCTCGACGGGGAGGACGGCCCGCGTAACGCCTTCGTCGGCCGGGTCAGCCGCAATGTTTTCGAGCAATCCTCCGTGGGTTTCCTGACGACCATCGGCGATCCGAACTCGGATGAGATGAACGCGGTGACCGGCATCGACTTCCAGTATCGCAACAGCGACTTCATGGGCGGGCACACCTTCGAACTGAACCTGTACGCGCTGGGCTCCCACTCGGAGGAGACCGGCGGACTCGACCCAGCCTGGGGCGCCAGCACCAAGCTGTACGACCGCAACATCGACCTGTCCGCCAGCGTGATGGAGATCGGCGACGCCTTCAACCCGGCCATGGGCTTCGTCCGCCGCCGGGGAACGCGCGTCTACAAACTCGCCGCAGACTATCTGTCATATTATGACGACATCGACTGGCTGCGCAACACCCGCCACGGCTACGAGGCGGAAGTTTTCACCGACCTTGGCAACGATGTCGTGAACACCAAACAACAGTTCAACCTCGGGTCACTTTACCTCGAGAGCCAGGATATCATCGGATTGAGTGTCTCCCACGTTACCGACCGGCCGGACACTGATTTTGATATTTCCGACGGCTCCGTCGTCCCCGCCGGAAACTACGACTGGTGGGAGGCCCGGGTGTACGGCTACCTCGGCATGCACCGAAAGTTGTTCCTGCGACCGATGTATCGCGTTGGCGGTTTTTACGACGGGACACGCCAGCAGATTTCGCTCGAGACCTTTTACCGTCCCTGGCCAAAACTACTCGTCGGCGGAGAATACTCGCTGAATCTCATCGACTGGGATGCACTCGACGAATCCACCATCCGGCTGATTTCCGGAACACTGCGGTATAGTTTCACCCCCGATCTGGTCTGGTTCAACCTCGCCCAATACGACAACATCTCGAAGTCGCTCGGCGTCAACAGCCGGTTGCAGTGGGAATACAAACCGGGCGCGAAGATTTTCTTTGTGGTGAACCAGGGCTACGTCGACGAGCAGACCGGCTTGGTGATGAAGGATTTCGAGGTCGTGGCCAAGGTGGGGGCGTTGTTCCGGTTTTAGCGGCTTTGCACTCGAACCCCGCCCCGCCCCGCCCCACAATGCGGCGTGCGCTTGGCCAAGCTCAAACTGCGTGACTTCCGGAACATCCGGCAGCTGGATGCTGCGTTCGAGCCGGGCTTTCACCTGCTGCTGGGCCGCAACGCGCAGGGCAAAACCAACCTGCTCGAGGCGGTTTACCTGTTGGCCACGCTGCGCTCGTTCCGCGGAGTCGGCAACGCGCATATCATCCGCCACGGGCAAAAGGCGTTCTTCGCCGGCGGCCTCGCGCTTGGCCAAGCGGAGAGCGACATCCGCTATTACTGGTCGGCGGCCCAGCGCAAACTGACCGTTAACGAAAAGCCGATGCGCCGTGTCGCCGACTACCTTGGCACGCTCCGCACCGTGGTCTTTTGTACGGAGGACGCGCTGCTGGTAAACGGGCCGGGGCGGTCGCGCCGCCGTTTTCTTGACCTGCTGCTCACCCAGACGCAGCCCGGCTATCTTGAGCTGCGGCAGCGGTACACCGAGGCGTTGCGATCGCGCAACGCGCTGCTCAGGCGCGACTCCCCCGACCTCGAGCTGCTCGACAGTTTCACACGCGAGCTGGTCGCCAACGGGGACAAGCTCATCGCTGCCCGGCGCGACCTCGTCAAGAAACTGTCGCCGCTCGTCCGCTTGGGTTACCGGAAAATCGCTGCCAAGCCGGAGGATGCCAGTATGGCCTACGCGCCCAGCATTCGCGACGATTTTGCGGTGGACCTCGCCAAGTCGAGAACCCGCGAGCAGCGTTACCGCACGACACTGGTCGGGCCGCACCGGGACGAGCTCAAGCTGACGCTCGACGGCCAGGCGGCGGCACAGTTCGGCAGNGAGGGGCAGAAGCGCACCATCGCCATCGCGNTGAAAATGGCNCAGGCNGACTACCTCGCCGGCATCCACGGCTCGCCNCCNATCCTGCTGATCGACGACGTGATGGGCGAGCTGGACGCCGGGCGCCGGGCCGGGTTGATGCCATTGATCAGCCGCACCGGCGAGGCGCTTGGCCAGGTGTTCATGACCTGCACCGAGGAAAACTGGCCCGGCGAACTGGCTGGCAACCTCCACCGCTGGCAGATTGAGGAGGGAGCCGTGAGCAGAAACCAGTGAACAAAGGGAGCCGCCGCTTGGCCAAGTGCGGGGTTCAGTCGCCAAAGAGGCGGCCGAACAGCTTGTCGAGCAGCACCTTCCAGGTGACCTTGGTGGCCACCTTGTCGAAGAGCGGGCGCAGGTCGCTGAGCTTCTCGACTTCCTGCACAGTGTAGCCCTCAATGTTGAGGTTGACGTCGCGGGATTGCCCGGCGTCGGCGAGGTTGGTGAATTTCAAACGCTCCCAGGAGAAGTTCAGGTTGCCGATGGTGAAGTAAAGCGGCGACTCGCCAAGCGCATGCTGGGCGGACGACTGGGCCACGGCGTCCGGCAGCGAGATGAGATTGCGCTCGCCGCCCTTGGTCTCCACGAGGTTGAACTCGGTGATGCCGATGCGCACCTGCCGGAAGTGCGGCCTGAGCTTGCGGCGCACGTTCATCAATTCCGAGAAGTCGCAGTCGATAAACAGGTCGTCAATCCGGAGCATCGGCGAGCCGCCGTATTCGGGCAGGTTGAAGATTGTGACATCGGCGGCGGCGACGGTGGAGTTGAGCGGAAAGCCGATCTCGAGCTGGCCGATCTTGGCATCCATCCCGTTCTCGCGAAACTCGCTGACGATCCACCACTTGGCCAGATTGTCCCTAGCGAGGAACAGCCCGATGCCCAGGACAATGAACAGAATGAGCAGGCGAAACGCCCAGCGGAACAAAAACCGCATCGCGCCGACTTACCAAATGCCGCCCCCGCTGACAACGCGAAACACGGCTGGTGAATCAATAAATCAAACGCGCTTGAGCAAGCTCCCTCTCTCAGCGGGAGAGGGCTCGGGAGAGCGAAAGCGCTTGGCCAAGCCGGGGTGTCTCGAAAAACAATTCCCCGTTCTCCCTCATCCGGCCTTCGGCCACCTTCTCCCGCTGGGAGAAGGTATATGTCATCAAGCCGGGTTGGGGTTGACGAACTGGAGTACTTCGCGGTGGTTAAGCTTACCGGTGCCGAGCTTGGGCAGTTCCTCCATTACCCGCAGATCGCGCGGGGTGCAGAGGTTGGTCATCCCGGCCGCGGTGATGGCGTCGCGCACCTCGGCCAGTTGCAGCGCCGGTTCGTTGGTCACGGCGATGAGTTTCTCCCCCTTGTCCGCATCCGGCACGGCCACCACCGCCACCTCGCACTCTTCGCCATGCTGCGGGAATGCCCCGGCCAGCGCGTCCTCGACGGCGGTGAGGCTGACCATTTCGCCGCTGACCTTGGCAAAGCGCTTGGCCCGACCGCGCACCCAGAAGTAGCCGTCGGCATCGACGTGGATGATGTCGCCGGTGTCGTACCAGCCATCGAGCGCCTGGAACGCCGCGTTGGCGTCGGCGTTGAGGTAGCCCTTCATCACGTTGGGGCCGCGGACGAACAGCCGGCCGGCCTCCTCCACTCCATCCACCGGCTCGAGCCGATAGTCGAGTCCCGGCAACAGGCGTCCGACGGAGCCAAACCGGTTGTCGGCCTTGGTGTTGGCGCAGAGCGCCGGGGCGCACTCGGTCACGCCGTACGCCTCGGTGATGCGGACGCCGAACCGGCGCGCCCAGATGTCGGCCGTGGCTTGCTGCACCTTCTCCGCTCCGGCGAGCAGGTAGCGCACATTTCGGAAATCGTACGGGTGCGCCTTGCGCGCGTAGCCGTTGAGGAACGTGTTGGTGCTCAGGAACATCGTCGCGTTGGAGTTGTACACGGCAGTCGGGACCAGCCGGTACTGCAGCGGCGAAGGAAACACCGTGGTACGGATACCCCGGCAGAGCGGCAGCAGCGTGCCGACGACCAGCCCGAAGCTGTGAAACATCGGCAGGCAGTTGAAGACACTGTCGGTGTCCATCACGTCCACCGCGGCGAACAACTGCCGCAGGTTGGCGAGGATGTTGCGGTGCGACAGCTCGACCCCCTTGGGCACGCCCTCCGAGCCGCTGGTGAACAGGATCACCGCCGTCCGGTCGCCCGGGATGCCGAACCGCGCTTGGCCAAGCGCCAGCCGGTGCCGGAGCAGCACGCCCAGCTTGGCCAAGCCGGGGATGTTCTTCCGGATGTCCTCAAGGTAAATGAACTCGATGCCAGCCGCCTCCATCGGGGCCACGTCCAGCTTGGCCTTGGCCAGAAAAACTCGGGAGGTGATGACCTGTTTCAACCCAGTCAACTCCGCGCAGGTAAGCATCAGCGGCACGCCGCTGGAGTAGTTGAGCACGGCGGGAATCCGGCCGATGCGCCACAGGGCCAGCAGCGTGACCGGTGTGCCGTTCACGTTGGGCAGCAGCACGCCGACCCGCTCCCGCGCTGGATCGAGCAACCGCCGAAACCGCCCCCCGAGCACCTCCGCGCCGACCATCACCATGCGGTGCTTCAGCCGTTTCCCGGTGACGTCCTCCAGCACGACCGTGCGGGGGCGCTGCCGCGCCTTCGAGGCGATCTCGGTGAGCACGTCGCCGTGGCCGTGCTCCATCTCCACGTGAAACTGCTGCTCGATCATCCGCTCGCGCAACCACCGCGTCAGCGCCTCGCGGACGTCGCTCGAACCGCTGAACTTTTCGGCAGGCGCCTGCAGCACGTCGCTGAAGTGAACGCTCATCCGCGGGAAGAGCCGCTTCCAGCCCGGTTGCCGCGACCACGGCAGGCGGTGCGCGTTTCGCAGGTGGCAGAGGATCAGCCGGGCCTCAGTCTTGTGCAGGAGAAACCCGGTGCCCTCGAACAGTTTCATCAGGCAGCCGGTCTCGGAGATGCGTCCCTCGGCGAATAAAATCAGCCGGCCGCCGCCCTGCAGGAAGCTGGCCATCTCCTTCACGGAAAACGGCGAGGCGTGATCCACCGGGAAGGTGTAGCGGTTGACCATCATGAAGCGGAACATCCAGTGGCTGTCCGCCCGCGTGGAGGAGGTGACGAAACGCCAATCCTCGCCCACGCACAGCCCGACCAGCCACCAGTCGAACCACGACACGTGGTTGGGGATCAGCAGCACCGGCCCCGGCGTATCCAGCACACCGTCGCCGTGAATGCGGAGGCGAAACAGGAGGCGGGCGAGGATTCGGCTGATGAAGCGGATGAACGGCATCGTCTCGGGGTTGAAAAAGCTCCGCCGGTTGTAGCGGAGCCGCCGCCAAACAAAAGCCAAAAACCTCAGCCGCGCCACTCAGCCCGCCGTTGACAACATTCGCTCGCGATCCATCGGCTGGATCTCGTTCACGATCCATTCGCGCATCGACTGGCCGAGCGCGGTGTCCTGCGGGTGCGAAACAAATGACAACTCCACACCCAGCGCCTTGGCCAAGCGCCGCGCCATCACCGGCCACACCGCGCCGATGTCTCCCGTGACGGCCACGCTCCCCGCCAGCCGCGCGAAGCCGGACATCTCCATCCGGAATGGCACCTCAAAAAGCTTCGTCTTCGGCTGGCCGCTGTTGATCGCCTCCTGCACGCCCTGATCATCCCGCTCGGCTTGCCAGACTTTTTCCAGCGCCGGGTCGAGATCGATCCGCACCAGCGACTTGCCCTCGAGCGACCACGTCGGCTGCCCGTCCCACGCGGCCCACATCCCGTGGCCGGTGTGCGTTTCAAACGGCCCGTCGTGAATCTCCTGCGTCAGCGCCACCGCAGACTCGATGATCACGTCGGCCTCGCCGAGCATCGCGGCCAAGCGCTCCGAACGTTCGCTGATCGATATGCTGTCGCCGATGGCCAAGCCGACTGCGCCGCCGCCCACCAGCTGCGGAATCGTCACCAACACCGCCCGCCCCGACCGCGCGCCCGCGCCGAGCATCGTCCGCTCGTCCGCGCCCATGCCGGCCACCAACTCAAAACTCTCGCCGCGCTTCTTGGCCAAGCGGAGCACCACTGCAGCCAAGCGCTCCATGTGCAGCCCCATCGGGTAGCCCAGGTTGCCCGCCGCCTTGATGACCGACCGGCCCGGCGCTTGGCCAAGCCGCTCGATGAGCCCTTCATCCAGCGCAAGTTCCTCCCCGAGCTTGGCCAAGGCCGGCCCGGTCATCTCCGTCAACTCGAACGACCCGCCGTGCGGCAGCAACGCCCCGGCCACGCCGACTTCGCGCCCGTCCACGCGCTTGACGCGATCCAGCACGCCAGCCATCTCGTGCGCGATGACAGCGGAACTGGTGGTGACGCCGTCCACGATCCCGGCGCGCATCAACTCGGCCACGAGCGTCGTCACGCCCTCGTGAATGTTCGGGCCGCTGCCGGTGACAACGGCGACTTTGCCGCCGCGCTGCTTGGCCTCGACGATCTGCTCGACGGCGGACTCGATCCGCTCCAGCGCAACCGGCGAAAGCGTTTTCTCAAGCCGCTCGACGGCGTCCCAATCCGGTGGAGGTGGCGGCGCGGCGGCTCTCATTTCACTTCGGCTTGCGGGCGGGGCGGGCGGTCTTGGCCTTGGCCGAATACGTGCGCGCCTGCTCGTGTGGCAGATGGTAGAAAAAACCGTCCTCCGCGCCTAGCAGCAGGTCCGGCTTGCCGTTGCCGTCCCAGTCCACGACACACGGGCTGGTGCTGTGCGACGCCAACTGCCGTTGGCCAAGCGGCCCCACGTGCTTGAGGACAATATTGCCGCTGCGGGTTTCGCAGTTGCGCCACCAGTCGGCGTTGACGGAATCGACCAGCACGTCGAGCCGCCCGTCGCCGTCCCAGTCGGCGACAGCAATCTTTCGGCGGCCACTCTTGCCGGCGGTGCCGGGGTTCAACTGGATCGGCCGGTTGTCCTCGTCCACGAAGATACGGCGCGGCGGCAGAAGCTGAAGTTTCCCGCCGGTGCGCCGCCGCTCGAACAGAGCCAAATAGCCCTCGTGATCGAGCATCACCAAATCGACAAGCCGGTCGCCGGTGAAATCCACTGCCACCGGGGTCGTGCGCCACTGGGTGACGAGTTGCCTGCCCTTCGGGTTCCACCAACACCACTTAGGCTTGGGCGGATCGCTTGGCCAAGCGACCTCGATGGGCCGGGCGGCGGCCAGGCGCGGCGACGTGCGGCTGCCGGTGTTGCGGTACCACAGCACCTCGCCCCAGATCGAGTTCACCAGCATGTCGGGCAAGCCGTCGTGATCCCAGTCCGCCACGGAGAGCGTCGTGTAGCCCCACTTCGCCTCGCACGGTCCCTGTATGCTGCCGTTGTCGCTAGCTTGAATCCGGATGACTTTGCCAGCGGCCTTAAGCCGCCGGCTCGGAGCCCAGCGCGGCTTGGCCCCGCCGCCGAGGTTTTCAAAAAAACCGATGTAACCGGCGGTGTTGCCGCTCACGATGTCGTCATCGCCGTCACCGTCCCAATCAACCGCCACCGGCGTGGAGAGAGCGCCAAACTTCACGCTCGCCGCCTGCTGCCGGAAAAATCTCGGCGCAGCAAAAAGCGGCGTGCCGCCGGAGAGGCGGCCGGTGTGCTCGACGAACGCCACGCGTCCGTCCTCCTGTCCCACGATCAGGTCCACATCGCCGTCGCCGTCCCAGTCGATCGCGGCCGGCACGATCATTTGCAGATCCATTTTCAACTCGCCGCCGTCGTGCCGGAGCCTTTGGCCGATAAGATATCGGGGGTGCCTCCGCGAGCCGGCGTTTTCAAAGTATGTCAGCCCGTCGAGAAACTCGCCGCAGACGAGATCCAGATCGCCGTCGGCGTCGAAGTCCGCGAAACTCGGCGTGGGCAACCCGTAAACATCCACCGGAGAGCCGCCCGCCTCAACGAACTGCTTGGGCGCGTAAACCGGCCTGGCATTCGAGCCGGTGTTGCGCAACCAGTAAACGTATCCGTGCAACGGGCCGTTTTGCCACTCGCCCCTGGCGTTGTAGGCGTTGTCCCAGCCGTACTCGGTCCAGTCGCCCACGCCGACAACGAGGTCGATCCGGTCATCCCCATCGTAATCCAAGAGGCTCCATTGGTTGTTACGAACTTCGTTCGAATGAATGTTCTCCCTTGGAAACATCGACACCGGCCCGGCAAACCCTTTTTTGCGAAAGCCCACAAACTCGCGACCCGGAATCAGGATTCGATCCCTGCCACCAACGCGGGAGACCCTGATGCTGCGGTGGCCTTTGCCCAGACGGACGCCCGGCTTGAACACCGGCATCGCGCCGCCCCCGCCGGGATTTTCAAAAAAATAAATGCCGTTGGACGGCAGATCCGGGCAGGACACCAGCAGGTCGAGATCGCCATCGCCGTCGTAATCCATCGGCATCGGCCAGGCCCAAAGCCCGACCGCCAAGTCCACGGCCAAGCCGGGATTGCCGTAACGGAGTTGCTGCAGGCCGGTCGGGGCCGCATCGCCAACCACCGCGCCGCCGGTCAGCACCACGGCCAGCATCGCGCGGCGAAGTTGGATTGTGCTGAATATGAACATGGGAATGAATGTGTGAAAAGAAGGCCGCGCCGGTTGTAGCGGAGCCGCCGCCAAACAAAAGCCAAAACCGCGCCTGGCCGGATTCAGCGCGCGGCCAGCCACCGCCGCCGGCGCCGCTTAAACGCCATGACTAGGCCGAGCACCGTCGTGGCGATGATGCCCACCGCCAGCGCCAGGGCGAACCAGCAGAACACAAGCGGGGTGTGGTTGCCGAAACCGTCGAGGTTTTGGTGTTGGTGCACCGTCGAGAGCGACTGCAGCCAGCCCGGCGGTGAGTAGGAACCGTCTTTTGTACCACGATGAAAGCCAAACAACTGCCAGGCGCCCGTCGCGCAGAAGAAGATGAGCATCGGCGCAAACAGGCAGCCAAGGTACAGGTGCAAAGTCCGCATCCACTTCATCACAAAAAAAGCCGGTGGGTTCCCCCGCCGGCTAAACAATCACCGCCGCTTGGCCAAGCGCTTGGCCAAGCGGAAGGCAGGGCGCGCGGTCCCAGCGCGCCGGGGCGGTCGCGGACGGTAGGGACAGCCGTCCCCGCCCATCGCTTGGCCTAGGCGAAGAGTTGGGTGACGGCCTGGGCCTTGACCAGCTCACGGGGCTGGTTGAGGTGGTTGTAGACGATCGTCTCGGGGTCGATCCCGAAGGCGTGATAGATCGTGGCCAGCAGCTCACCCGGGTGCACCGGGGTCTCCACCGGCGCGGAGGCGGTGTGATCCGACTTGCCGTGCACGTAGCCGCGCTTGATGCCGCCACCGGCGATGCAGGCGGTGTAGCAGTACGGCCAATGGTCGCGGCCGCTCGCGTCGTTGCTATTGCCCGATGTGCTGACCCCCTTGTTCGGGCTGCGGCCAAATTCGCCCACGGCGACGACCATCGTCTCGTCGAGCATGCCGCGCTGGTCGAGGTCGGTGATCAGGCCGGACAACCCGCCGTCGAGCATCGGCGCGGACTGGTCCTTCATGCGCTTGGGCAGACCAACATGCACGTCCCACGAATGGTTGTCGGAGTTGGCCACCTTGGGCCAGACCACCTCGACGACCCGCGTGCCGGCCTCCACCAGGCGGCGGGCCAGCAGGCAGCTCTGCCCGAAGGTGTTGCGGCCGTAAAGGTTGCGGGTGGCTTCCGATTCCTGCGCCAGGTCAAAGGCGTTTCGCGCCCGGCCGGAGGCGACGAGGTTGAGCGCGCGCTCGTAATAGTCATCCAGCTTGAGATCGGCCACGGCCTTGTCGATGTCGGGCGAGGCGTCGTTGATGGCATCGCGCAGGCGGGCGCGGCGGCGCAGGCGCAGTTCGAACACATCGGGACGCATCTTCAGGTCGTCCGTCTTGATGTTGTCCATCTTGTTCATGTCCATGTCGCCGCCGTCAGGATACAGGTAGTACGGGTCGAACGACTTGCCGAGGAAACCGGCGGTGCCGCCCTTGCCGACAACATTGCTCTCCTGCAACGGGCGCGGCAGCATGACGAACGGCAGCATCGGCTCGGTCGTTGGCTTGAGCCGGATGATCTGCGAGCCGAAATTTGGGAAATCCTTTGGGCTGGGCGGCTCGAGTTGACCGGACGGGCTGACCTTGTCGGTCGTATAGCCGGTCATCATCTGATAGATGGCCGCCGTGTGGTTGAACAGGCCGTTGGGCGTATATCCCATCGAGCGGATCATGGTCATCTTGTCGTTGACCTTGGCCAGCTTCGGCACGATCTCGGTGAAGTTGATTCCAGGAATCTTCGTCGGGATCGGCTTGAAGATGCTACGCACATTTTCTGGTGAATCCGGCTTGGGATCCCACAAGTCGAGATGGCTCGGGCCGCCCTGCAGATAGCAGAGGATGACGTGCTTGGCCTTGCCCCAGCCGGGGCCGCCAACGTGGCCGGCGCTGGCCGCCCGCGCCTGCAGCTTAAACATGTTGGCCAAGCCAAGGCCCAGCATGCTCGAGCCGCCAATGCGGAGCAGATCGCGTCGGGTCACTTTCAAGTGCGGATCGCACAAGTCCTTGCCGGGTTCTCCTGGTATCGTGATCATGGTTTTTTTTCCTGTTTATCTGCCAAAAAAATTCCGTTTCGCGGAAGCTACCATTTTTCCGGGTCGCGTCAACGGTTGAAAAGAAACGCCGGGCTGTTGATCAGCGCCCAGGTGATGTCCTGGGCGGCGGTCAGGCGGATGCGTTCCTGGTGTTTCCCGCTCAACTCGACGGCACGCCTCAGCTCGGCCAACACCGGGTCGATCTTCAGCGGCTGTTCGGCCTTGGCCAAGGCGTCCTTCAACTCCTTCAGCTTCGGATCGACCGGCCGCGGTTTTTTCGCCTCGGCCAGTTCCTTATTCCTGACCGCGAGATCGGAATCGACCGACTTGAAATAATCGGTAATCCGCTTGCGTTGTTCGTCACCGCGCTTGTCTCCGGCAGTCGCGAGAATGGCGCCGATGTCCGACGGGTGGCCCATCTCCACCTTCTCGTCGGTGGTCACGAGCAGGCGGAACTTGCCGATCGAGTGTTTCTTGCTGTTGTAATTCTGGTTCAGCGTGAAGGTCAGCCGCGAGCCGCCCTCGACGCCGAACGGCTCCTTCGGGATAAAGAGCGCGGTGCGGTCGGTGCCCAGCTTCGGGTGCGACGCCCAGCCGCTGTTGTCGACCTTGCCGTCGACGGCCTTTTTCGCGTCAAAGTTTTTCTGGCTGAAATCGGCCTTGGCCTCCGCGAAGGCGACCTTGGCCGGCTTGCGCCCCTGCCCCTCGCCGGTGGGAACCGCCTTGAGGGCGAACTCGGTCAGCACGAAGTTGCCATCGTCGCTCCGGCCCGGGCCTTTCTTCGGCAGCTTGTCGTCGGCGAGCAGTTCCAGCCGCACGCCAGTGATCCCGGCCAAGTCCGTGTCGGCGTTGACGGTGTACACCGTTCGCTCCAGCTTGCCGCTGGCGAAGACCACGCCGCCGTTGCGCTTCTCCAGTTTCGACCCGTTGGTCGCCTTCAGTTCGCCCGGCTCGAGCGTCGTCCACCGGGTGGTCTTGGCGGCAGTCTCCTCCCACTTGGCCAAGCGCTTGGCCAAGCCCGCGTCGTATGCCTTCAGAGCCGTCTCGGCCTTGGCGATGCGCTCCTTCTGCTTGCGGTCGGCGTCGGCCTCGCGCGGGGCGATCTCCATCTCGTAATCCCCAAGATTGCCCTTGGCCAGGGCGATCGCCTCCTCGCGCGCCTTGGCCCGCTTGGCCTCGCGCGGGGCGATCTCCTTTTCAAACTGGGCCACTTGGTCGAGCGCGGTCTGGTGCTCGGCCTGTACGTCGGCGATCGTCTGCTTGGCCGCCTCGACCTCCATCGGGGCGGCGGGGCGATTGAGCACGCGCAGAAACAGCTCGTTGATCAGCTTCGAGTCGTCCACCTCCGCAGCCACGAGCTTGGCGATGGCGTTGTCGCCGGAGCCGATGGCGTCGTCCACCGTCGGGCCACTGACCAGCGCCATGATCGAGCCAAGCTGCAGGTCGTTGGAGCGCTCGCATTCACAGGCGCTCTCGCGGGCCGGCCGGCCGAGGTTGCCGAGGAAGCCGTCGGCCATCTTCACGCCGGCATCCGGCAGTTGCGCGGCGCGGGTGCCTTCTGGCACGCCGGGGAACTTGATCGGCGTGCCGGTCACGCGATAGATCGAGTCGAGCAACACCTCGGCTGGCAGCCGCCGCGCCTTGGCGTGCGAGTAGTTGATCGTGTCATCCTCGTTCCACTTGTTCGTCTTGACGCTGAACTGGTAGGTGCGCGACTTGGTGATGGTCTTCACGAGGTGCCGCACGTCAAAGCCGCTGTCGATGAACTGCGCGGTCAGCCAATCGAGCAATTCGGGGTTGCTCGGCGGGTTGCCGGCGCGGATGTCGTCGATCGGCTCGATGATGCCGGTGCCAGTCAGGTACCCCCAGAGGCGGTTAACGTAGCTCTTGGCGAAGTAGTCGTTGTCCGGCGCGGTCAGCCAGGCGGCGAACGCCTCCCGTCGACTGCCCTTGCCGGGCGCTTCGTGCTTGGTGACAAACGGGAAGGCCGGCGCGGTGACGGCGCCAGTGCGCTCGTGCTTGGTCTCGCCGTCGTCGCGGTCGTAAATCACCTCGTACAGCGGCTTGGCCCCCTCGACCGCCGTGCCGCCAATGCGCTTGTCGCCGGCCTTGCTGTCCTTCTTCAGGCCAACGCGTGCGAAGTAGGCGGTGGTCTCGTAATATTGATCCTGCGTCCACCGCTCGAACGGGTGGTCGTGGCACTTGTTGCAGTTGAAGCGCGTCGCCAAAAACAGGTGTGTCGTGTTCTCCATGATCGCGTCCGGCTCGCGCAGAATCTTGTAATACGAGGCGGCCGGGTTGTCTTTGTTGGAGCCGCTGGCGGTGACCACCTTGCGGGCGAACTGGTCGTACGGTGTATTGTTGGCTACCTCGTTTCGAATCCATTTGCGGAACTGCGCAGCGCCCTCGGTGCCGAGGAACTTGCGGTTGACCTGAAGCAGATCAGCCCACTTGTTGGTCCAGTGGTCAATATATTCAGCGCTGCCCACCAGTTGGTCGATTAATTCGTCGCGCTTGTCCTTGGAGTCGCGCTTGTCCGCAATAAATTTGCCCACCTCCTTCAAGCTGGGCGGCAACCCGGTCAGATCAAGGTACACCCTGCGCAGAAACTCTTCGTCCGAGGTCAGGCCGGAAGAGAGTGTCTTGGTGCGCTTCAGCTTCGCGGCGACAAATTCATCAACCTTATTATTAGCCGGCATATCCTTCCACTCGAATCCGGAGCGATCCCCCATTACAGTCACGATGGTCGAGGCGTATGCACCCTCGTATCGGGCCAGTATCGGCGCCTCACCGCGGCGCGCGGTGGTCACCAAGCCGGTCTTGTCGGTCGTGGCGATGTCAGAGTTGCCAGTCTCAATAAACGACTCGGCGGTGACGTCACGCCTCGTGCCGTCGGCGTAGGTGGCGATCACCCGCATCTGCTGCCGGTCACTGATCTTCTGCACGACCGGGTTCCTGGGATACAGTTCAATGCTTGCCACTCGTGCCGAGCCGGTGTCGAGCTTGGCCCCGTCGGCGATCCACGCCTTGAGTATCTCGTAGTAATCCTCGCCCATTTTCGTCAACTGCCCGCCCTCGTGCGGCACGGCGGCGGACGACTTGAGCAGGATCAGGCTGTTGTCCGGCGAGGCGATGTTCACGCGCCGGCTGGCCAGGGCGTCGGTGAACGCCCGCATGTCGTAGACCGGGTCGTACCCGCGCAGCGACAGCTTGAAGCCGTTCTTGCCGTCCTTAGAGCCGTGGCAGGTGCCGGCGTTGCAGCCGAGCTTCGAGAGTACTGGCATCACGTCGCGGACATAGTCCGGCCGAAAGTCGCCGCCCACGCCGGCGACGCGGACATTCAGCGTAGTAGTCTGGTTTTTGTGGGAGATCTCAAGCTTGGCATCGCCGTCCTTAACCGGTTCCACCATGCCGCTCTTGCTCACCTTGATCACATCGGTATCGACCTTGAAGGTGAAATCGCGGGAGGCATCATAGCTTTCGCCGCTGCCCTTGACTGCAGTGAGCAGCAATTGGCTGTAGTCGAACTTACTGTTAATATTGATCTCCTGCGGTTCGACCGACAACGCGATCACTTCCGGCAGTTTTTCCTTCGGCATCGGCACCGACAAGAAGGCGCGCTTCAAGCCAAGTGCCTGGCTATCATACAAGCGAATCACCCCATCGGCACCGCCGACCGCCACCGTCAAGCCGTCTGGACTGAACGCTGTTGCGTAAATCGACGTGCCCAACGAGACCTTAGCCAAGAGCTTTACCTCCTTGGTGTGATACTTAGCTGAAAGCTTTTTCGAGTTTCCATCCAATGGACGCTCGAATGCCTTTTTTAACTCGTCATTCACGCTGCTGTCGTACTCGGAGTGGTACAGGCGAATCGACCCGGTTCCATTGTAACTGCTGCCGGCAATCATCTTTTTGCCATCTGGCGCGAAGTCGACACCGAAAATGCGACCAGGCATCGCCGGAAACTTGCGAACCAGGTTTGAGTTGTCACCAATCACGCGCTTGGTCACACGCGTCAGTCTGAAAATCTGCGGCACACCGTCCGAGCCACCCACGAGCACTTCCTCCTTCTTCGGGTGAACCGTAATGGCGTGGATGCCGCCCTTGAGCGCACCCGGAGTGATCGATGTGATGTTGTCAACAAAGCGTTGTGTCGCCACCTCGGTCAACTTCACCGCCATGTCGCGGCCGACCGAGATGAGGTGATCGCCCTTGTTGTTCCAAACCGTGTCGAGTACCCAGTCGTCGTGATTGTCCTTGAAGAGCACTTGCTTGCCACTCTTCACGTCGAACGCCCGCACCGTCGAGTCGGACAGGCCGACAGCAACCTTTTTATCGTCGGGCGACCAACTAACGCCATACAGCGTGTCATACCCCACCGGAATGGACATCGACAGTTTCCGGCTGCCGACGTTCCAGATCTGAATCTCCCCCGACCGTGCTGGCAGGCCGCCGGCCACNGCCANCTTTTTGCCGTCGTNGCGAAAACTTCACCTTNTGCACNCGCTCCGACANNCCNANGAGNCGNCCNGCCANNCCGGANCCGTCNGCGTGNTGCAGCAGNACCTCNTGNTATCCGGCNACNGCGATNANTGNGCCGTCCGGCGANTAGTCGATNGANGAGATGACCGGCGGCANGCTGTACACCGGNGGGTTGTCNNNGTCGTANCGNTGCTTGGCGCTCGCCGGCGTGTCATCGACCGCGCCCTCGGCCACCCAGCGAGTGATGAGCGCGATCTGCTCCGCCGGCAACGGGTCGGCCTTTTGCGGCATCTCCGCCTCGCCGTTGATCGGCGTGATGAGCGTGATCAACTCGCTCTCGTCCGGCTTGACCGGCACTATCGCCTTCTCCCCGCTGTCCCCGCCCTTGAGCAGCGCGTCGAAGCGGGTCATCACGTAATCCCCCTTGGCCTTGGCCGGCTGATGGCAGCCGTGGCATTGGGCTTGGAAAATCGGCCGAATATCGCTGTAAAAACTGACCTTCTTCGGCTTGGCCTCCTCGGCTTGGGTGCCGATCGCTGCAGCAAACAGCGCCGGTAAGATTCCGACTGACAATCTCCTTCTCATTACGATCTTTCCGCAGTTAATTTTTTCACGGTTAAACAGCCCGATTGACGCACGGCAACCCCTCATAATTCAGCGGTTGCCGAAACAGGACACATTTTCGCCCCATTTTCAACCTCAATCCCGCTTTAATCCGCCTTGGCCAAGCGACCGGTTTGGCCTCGCCTTAGGCAATCTTGGCTAACATGATGCCGCGTCGTTTACGAAAACGCACCGGACGAGCATGTTACCCCGAATCACGACCCTGCTGGCGCTGGGCAGCCTCTCGCTGCTCGCTGCTGAGAACGAAGAGAAATTGGAGTGGCAGGCATTGCCCGACCTGCCGGGCGGGCTGGGCGTGGCCGGGCCGTTCGCCGGCGTGCACAACGACGCGCTGATCGTCGCCGGCGGGGCGAACTTCCCCGACGGCGTACCGTGGCGCCCGCTGGCCGACGGCAGTTCCCCGGCCAAGGTGTATCACGACACGATCCATGTCGTGACGCGCGACGGGACGGGCCACTCGATCGCCGAGGCCGGGGCCAAGCTCCCGCAGGCGCTTGGCTACGGGGTCTCGGTCTCCACCACCGACGGCGTGCTGTGCATCGGCGGCGAGTGGCGCGAAAGCGGTGAGACGCATCGGTCGGCCAAGGTGTTCGCGCTTGGCCAAGCGGACGGCGAAATCACGATCGATGAAGACTACCCGCCGCTGCCGGCTGCCACGACGGCCGCCGCCGGGGCGTTGGTCGGCAACAAAGTCTACGTCGCCGGCGGCGACAGCGGCCAAGGCGCGACCAAAAACTTTTGGTTACTCGACTTGGCCAAGCGCGGCACGGATGACTTTGAGTGGGCCGCGCTGCCGCCGTGGGACGGCCCGGCACGGACACATCTGCTCGCCAGCGCGCAACACGACGGCGTCAACGACTGCCTCTACATTTTCAGCGGCCGCATGAAGGAGCCCGACGGGCCGTGGCAGATTCTCAGCGACGCCCACAAGTACAATCCGAGAGACCGCCAATGGACAAACCTACACGCCATCCATCCAAGCGGCGACGCCCGGCCACGATCCGTGATGGCCGGGACGGTGGCGCCGGTCGGGGCAAATCACCTGCTCGTGTTCGGCGGCGCGAATGGCAAACGGTTCATCACGCTCACCGGCCTGATGGCACAAATCGCCGCCGCCGAGGCGGCCGGCAACACGAAAGCCGCCGCCACCCTCCGTGCCGAGCAGCACAAAATACAGGATTCTCACGACGGGTTCAGCCGCGATGTGCTGCTGTACAACACGGTGACCGACCGGTGGTCGCGCTTCGGCGAGTTCCCGGAGGATTCGCGCAGCGCCACTGCGCCCGGGGTTACGGAGCGGGTGGCCACCGGCAGCCACGTGACCACCACCGCCGTGCCGTGGGGCGGCTCGATCGTCATCCCCTCCGGTGAAAGCAGTCCCGGCATCCGCACGCCGAACATCTGGAGGGTCAGCCTGGCCAAGACTGAGCAGGCGTTCGGCGCGGTGAACTGGGCCGTGCTGGCCCTCTACATGGCGGTGCTTGTCGGGATCGGGGTTCGTTTCTCGCGCAGGAACAAGTCGGCCGACGACTTTTTCGTGGCCGGCAGGCGCGTCGTCTGGTGGGCGGCCGGCCTAAGCATTTTCTCCACCCAGCTCAGCGCGATCACCTACCTCTCGATCCCGGCCAAGGCGTACGGCACAAACTGGACATGGTTCATCCTCAACATGACGATCCCGCTGATGGTGCCGGTGATCGTGTTTTGTTTCCTGCCGTTTTACCGGCGGCTGAACATCACGACGGTTTACGAATATCTGGAGCTGCGCTTCAGCGGCGGCCTGCGGAAACTTGGCAGCGCGAGCTTTGCCCTTTTTCAACTTGCCCGCATGGGCATTGTGATTCTCCTGCCCGCGCTGGCGTTGTCCGCGGTGACGGGCTGGGACGTGCAATACTGCATCATCGGAATGGGGGTNCTGAGCACGCTCTACACCGTCCTCGGCGGCATCGAGGCGGTCATCTGGACCGACGTGTTGCAGACNATCGTGCTGGTCGGCGGCGCGTTCGCGGCGGCGTTGATCATTGTCGGCGATATCGACGGCGGCTGGGGCACCGTCTTCAAGGTTGCCACCGACCAGGGTAAGCTCGAGATGGTGCAGACCGAATGGAGTTTCTCCAGCGGCCTCGACACAATCTGGGTCATCGTCATCGGAGGAATCTTCATCCAGATCCTCAGCTACGGTACCGACCAGTCCGTGGTGCAGCGCTACCTCACCACGCCCACCGAGAAGGACGCCGCCAAGGCGATCTGGACAAACGGCCTGCTCTGCATCCCGGCCTCGGTTCTGTTTTTTGCTGTCGGCACGCTGCTTTACGTTTACTTCCAGCAACAACCCGGGCAACTGGAACCGATCGCCCAGGCGGACCAGATTTTTCCGCACTTCATCGTCCGTCAAATGCCGGCCGGATTGGCCGGGCTGGTGATCGCCGGCGTGTTCGCCGCCGCCATGTCGAGCCTCGACTCAAGCATGCACTCGATCGCCACCGCCGTGACGATCGACTTCCTCTCCGGCGGGCAAACGGACAAGGCCAAACAGTTCAGCACGGCCAAGTGGATCACGTTCGGGCTGGGCGTGCTGGGCACCGTCTCGGCACTCGTGATCGCCGCGCAGGACAACAAAAACCTGTGGGAAACGTTGATGAGTTACATCGGCCTGATCCTGGGCACACTCGGCGGCCTGTTCACACTAGCCATCTTCACGAACCGCACCGCGGCGATCCATGCGTGGATCGGGGTCATCGGCACGGTGGCGGTGATGTGGTTTGTGAAATTCGAGACCGAGATCAACAGCCTGCTCTACGGCGCGATCGGCACCGTCACCTGCGTGGCGATCGGCCTGCTCTCCAGCTTTGCCGTGCCGGCCAAACCCAAAAACCTCGACGGCCTCACCTGGGCCAAGCGCTTGGCCAGGCGGACTTGATGCTTTGTCACTTGGCTTCGCCGGTTGACTGCGGTAGGCAGTGGGCGTTCCGCGGGAAGTGAACCCAAGCGCAACCATCGACCACGCACGCTCCATCCATTTCGTCGGCATCTGCGGCACCGCCATGGCCTCCGTCGCGGCGGCGTTGAAGGAGCGCGGCGTTGCAGTCACCGGCTCCGACGAGGGCATCTACCCGCCGATGTCCACCTTCCTCGCCGAGCGCGGCATCGAGGCCAAGCCATTCGACGAGGCGAACCTCGCCCACAAGCCGGACCTCGTCGTCATCGGCAACGCCATTTCGCGCGGCAACCCGGAGGCGGAGTTCGCGCTCGAGCAGAAGCTCAACTACTGCTCGCTGCCGGAGCTGCTCAAGCACCGGTTCCTGCGCGGCAAACGCACCCTCGTCGTTACCGGCACCCACGGCAAGACCACCACCGCGTCGCTGCTCGCGTGGCTGCTGGAACACAACGGACACAATCCCGGTTTCCTCATCGGCGGCATCCCGAACAACCTCGGCCAGGGGGCGCGCTTCACCGACAGCGACTGGTTCGTGATCGAGGGCGACGAGTACGACACCGCCTTCTTCGACAAGCGCAGTAAGTTCGTCCACTACCTGCCCGAGGCGGTCGTCATCAACAACCTCGAGTTCGACCACGCCGACATCTTCGACAGCCTCGCCGAGATTCAAACTTCCTTCCAGCGGCTCATCAACATCATCCCGCGCAACGGCCTCCTGTTGGCCAACGGCGACGACGCCCACCTCGAGCCGCTGCTCGGCATCGACCACTGCCCCGTGCGCCGCTTCGGCCTGGGCGGCGGTTGTGACGAACAAGCCAGCGACCTGGCCCACGGCGAAAACGGTTCCTCTTTCCGGCTTGGCAGCGAGGTATTCCGCATCCCGATGATCGGCGAACTCAACGTCCGCAACGCCTTGGCTGCGCTGTTACTCGCCCGCTACGCCGGTCTCAGCGACGGGCAGATCCAGTCCGGCTTCGACACGTTCGACGGCATCCGGCGCCGGATGGAAATTCGCGGCGAAGTCGGCGGCATCACGGTGATCGACGATTTTGCCCACCACCCCACCGCCATCCGCGAGACGCTCAAGGCGCTTGGCCAGCGTTACCCCGGCCGGCGCATCTGGGCGATTTTCGAGCCGCGCAGCAACACCACCCGGCGCAACTATTTTCAGGCCGAGTTGGCCGGTGCCCTGCGCTTGGCCAAGCGCGTCGTCGTCGCCGGAATCGCGCGGCTCGAGCAAATCCCAGCCGAGGAAAGACTCGACCCGGCCAGGCTGATGGAAGACATCCGCTCCACCGACACCGGGGCGGAATACATCCCCACCGACGACGAAATCGTGGATCACGTCGCCGGCCAAGCGGAGGAAGGCGACATTCTTTGCGTCCTCAGCAACGGCGGCTTCGGCGGCATCCACCAAAAACTGCTCGACGCCCTCGGCCGGTGAATACGACCGATTCTATCGGCGGCGGATGTGAAACTTCGTGTTCCGTGGACTGGGCCGGTAGTAGTTGGGAACCCGATAACCCGGAACCGACACCCGCGGCGTGAAGATCGTCTGCGGCCGAGTGCGGATGCTGCGGTTGATCGCCTTGACCGTCGATTTCTCCAGCAGCGAATACCGGTTGGTGGGCGGTTTCTTTTTCTGCGCCGCCTTGTAGTACGGCTCGCGGTTGGCCATGTACACCTTCCCCTTCGGCGGGGCGGTGATGACCGTCGGCTTGCCCGCGACCGGCTGTGGCGTCGACGCCGGCTTGGCCGTCGCGGTCTGGAACGAATTCCCGGACAAACTCAATGCCAGCGGAACGCCGCCTGCCTCGATCCGCACCCGCCCCGCGGCGGCATCGATCGAGACCAACCGCAGCGATCCGCCGTCATCCCCCTCGACCAGCGTGAAGTGCGCCGTACGCGCCGGCTCGGTTGTGCGGTCCACCTTGGCCACACAGACCCGGTACGCGCCACGCAGCCGGTAGATGCCGGTCAGCTTGTAGTCGATCCCTTCCGGGAGCGAAGGCGGCCCGGCCACCTCGTAGGTCTCCACGCGGAACTCCACACCGTCTGACTTGCCGGAGTACGACACCGTCGCCTCCCGACCGTCGCCCTCGATCACCTCACCAAGCGGCTGCCAGTCGCCTTCGCCGGTCTTGCTGAAAACCTGATAGGCCAAGCCGCTCTCGGTCTCGAACTCGAGCTGCACCGACTCGCTCTTGGCCAGCGGCACGGCATCGGCCTGGGGCTCCGAAACCGACTCCGCTGAACCCGTCACCATCCCAAAACTCAAGATGAACCCAACGACGATGGCTTTCATGAGCCGGAGGCTAGTCCCGGCCACCCGGCGGCGCAAGCCTTGTCCATTGCCAACTGCCAAGGCCGCGCCTAGACTCGGCGCGGCCTTGGCATGAATGTTTCCGGCTCCACAATCCTGATCACCGGCGGCACCGGCTCGTTCGGCAACCGCGTCGCCGCCCACCTGCTCAAGCAGTCCCCCGCCGGGATTCGCATCTTCAGTCGCGACGAGAAAAAGCAGTGGGAGATGCAGCAGGCGTACCCCCAGTTCCGCTACATCGTCGGCGACGTGCGCGACGAGGCCAGCCTCAAGGAGGCGATGGAAGGGGCGGATCTTGTCTTCCACGCCGCCGCGCTCAAGCACGTGCCGTCGTGCGAGCAATATCCGCACGAGGCGTACAAGACCAACGTCACCGGCTCGCACAACGCCTGCCGCGCCGCCAAGGCCGCCGGCGTGAAGACGTTTGTCGCCCTCAGCACCGACAAGGCCGTCAAGCCGCTCAACGCCATGGGCACCAGCAAGGCGATGATGGAAAAACTCGTCTGCAGCCAAAACCAAAACGGCGGCGACACCAAGTTCTGCTGCGTGCGCTACGGCAACGTGATGGGCAGCCGCGGCTCGGTAATCCCGCTTTTCAAGCGGCAGATCGAGAACGACGAACCGCTCACCGTCACCGTGCCGGAAATGACCCGCTTCCTCATGACGCTCGACCAGTCGGTCGGCCTTGTCCTTCATGCAATGCAGCACGCGGCCGGTGGCGAGATCTTCGTCCGCAAGGCCCCGGCCTGTACGATCGGAAAACTCGCCGAGGCGGTCTGCAAAAAGTTCAGCCAACAGGGTGCCGACCACCCGGTCAACGTCACCGGCATTCGTCCCGGCGAGAAACTGCATGAGACTCTTGTCAATGAGTACGAGATGCAGCGCGTCACCGAGGAGGAACTGTTCTACGCCATCCACCCCGAGTACCACGTGCCGGAACATCGCACCGAACAAACGCTCGGCACCGAGTACACCTCCGCCAACACGCGCCAGCTCGATTCTCCCGCCGATATCGAGCCGCTGCTCGACCAGATGGGTGAGGTCGAGCTGTACATTTGACCCGCTTGGCCAAGCGCATGCCGAACCCGCTACGACAACTGCTGCGCCCGCGGAATGCCTCCGACTACACGGCGCAACTTATTGGCAACGGAGAAGTTAAGACCGCGCTCGACATCGGCTGCGGCACCCGCTCGCACCTCACTCCGTTTCGCCCCGAAGTGCAGACCACCGGCCTCGACGCCCACGCCCACGCCGTCAACCTGGCCCGCGCGCGCGGCATCCACGACCGATACATTCACGCTGACATCCTGACGGACGACCTCGACGAACAGTTCGACCTCGTCACCCTCTTCGGTCTCATCGAGCACCTGCCGAAAACCAGCGGACTCGCGCTGCTCGATCGCGTCGAGAAACTTTCAGCAAAATACATCCTGCTCGAGACACCGCACGGTTACGTGCCGCAAGGGCCGGAGTTCGGCAACGAATTTCAACGGCACCACTCCGGCTGGTTCATCCATGAGTTCGAGGGACGCGGCTACATCGTCCACGGCACAACTGGCACGCGCTACCTTCGCGGCTACATGGCCGGGCCAAAGTGCAACTTCCCCGGTTGCCTACTGCTCGACGAGGCGCTCACACTGCTGCTCCGCATCAACCGCAATCCAAAACACGCATTCAATCTGGTCGCCATTAAGGACGTGCGCGGCGTCCCGGCTCGCCACACAAGGGAGGCCCAGCCTTGAGGCTGCTCATTCTCGGCGGCAGCGGCATGTTGGGCCACCAACTTTGGCGCGGGCTCCACGCACGACA
>NYYJ01000038.1 GCA_002686755.1 Verrucomicrobiales bacterium | reverse complement strand
TTTTTACGTACTGCGCCAGCAACCGTGACTGCCGGTTTTCGTCCGGCAACACCACCAGACCATCGATCCAGGTCGGCCCTTTGCCGGGCATTTTGGCGGCTTCTTTGGCAAAGCCATTTTTGCCGACAGCATAGGTGAGATTCACTCCTAGCTCGGGATCGAGTCCAGCGACATCAGGAAGCAGCGACGTGGCGAATGGCACATGGAAATTGCCCAGCGGATACGAAGGCCGGTCGGTGTCTCCCCAGAACCAATGGAGTTTCCCCTGGTAAACCGCAGTCACCACACTGTCGGAACCAAACACCAAACCGTTGAGCAGAGGCTGCTTTATCGGCGAGCTCCTGCCCAGCAACCGGCTGTCGCGGTAAATGCCAGCGCCGGTCACGCGGTACAGCCGCTCGGCGATGTTGAGGCGCTTTAGCTTCAGCACCGCCTCGGAGCCTGGCGTGGTTTTTAGCCTTACGCCGCGATAGCCGAAACCGTCCTTGGGATACTCATAGCCATGACTATTGACGTGAAAAAAGATTTGCCGCTCCATCAACCCTGGCTCGTGAAACGCCACCGNACCNGTTGCTGTCGGTGTAAAANCGNNGNTGGTTGACNGTCTCAAGNTCNACCAGNGGNACNCCNCGNNNGGTNTCTTCGTCCACCACGCGGATGGCAAACCAANCGGCNGNCGGCGACTGCGCCGCTTGNCCAAGCGCGCCGAGTGGCAGGCCCAGCAGGGCCGAAAGGATGGTGTGTCTGGCCAGCATCGCGGCAAGGTTGAAATCGGAGCCTACCTGCGCCCGCCCGCTTGGCCAAGCGGGTTAATTTTGGTCCGGAGCAGGGGCCGGCTCCGGTTCGGAGCCCTGGACCGGCTGCTGCGGATCGGGGTACGGCTCAAGATTTTTGCCGTAATCGTCCGGCAGCTTGAGCACGAGACGAAGCTGCTCGAGCAGAACTGGATCGTAAGGGCTGTTGGGCCGGAATAGGTCCTCGAGTACCTGCCGCTCCAGGTCCTCGAACGGCGGCAGGCCGACGCGATTGGTGCTGATGCCGATCTCCTTCTGGAACCGGTTGCGAAGCTGGATGGCGAGCGACTTGTGGCCAACGAACTGGTCGTCCTCCCCGATGGCGGCGTACAGGAAGGCCTGCCGCAGCAGGCCACCGATCACGGCCTTGGTCTGGTTGTGGTCGGTCTCGCCGGCATCCTCCTGCACGCGCGAGACACAATATTCATCGAGGCTCAGGCCCGGGACCGGGATGGACGTGGGATAGAGATTAATCATGTAGTCGTACCACTTGGCTGCCTCCGCCTTGCGGTTGTACACGTAGAGGAAATAGACGGCGCTGCGCAAAAAATTCTTATGTCCAGTACTCATGTGCTCGGCGAGGCCGGAGTCGCCGTCGGGCCCGGAGGCGGCGTCTTCGTCGCGCTTGGCCTGCATCTGTTTCTCGTACGACTCGTTGGCCCGGGGCACGAGATCAACATTCCAGCCGTAGTCGAAGGTGGGGGGCTTGGAGATCAACCGGCCCTGCATGCAGGCCTGCTGCAATGCCTGATAGATGATCCGGCGCAGCTTGAGGAAATCGCCCCCGGCGGCCTTTTCCTCGTCGACATTGAGGACGCCATCGGGCTCCCCTTCGGGGCCGGTCACATCGAACCGCTTGGTGACATCGTTGATGCCCTGCTGCGCCCAGTAGATGGCGTGGGCGTCCGGCAACCGCCACTCGAGCGGCCCCCACAGGTCGTCGACCGCCTTCATTTTTTCCGGAGTCATGTTGAAGACCTCCGTGAGGCGCTTGAGCCGACGGCGATCCGCGTCGGTCTGCGGATCGAGCAGGTCGAGGTAGCCGTCGCGCCGCCCTCCGATGACGCCGCCCTCAAAGATGTCATCCTCGGTGCCGGAGCGGCCGTCGGGGCCGGGGTCGTTCATCATCTCGGCGCACCACGCCATCTTGTAAAACCGATGTGCATCGTCGAGGTTGTGACCGACCTTGTGCTGAAAATGCCACGCCAACTCGTGGTAAAGATGGGCGCTGTGCTTGTTGTACTTGAGGCCCTGGTCGCGGATCAGCTCGATGCCGCGGCGAACCCAGTGCCAGCGCACGTGCGGCGTCTTGATGCCGTCGAACTTGACCGAGATGTTGTACGACATGTTCCACGCCGTGACACGCCAGACGTGGTCTGCGTGGGGCTGCAGCTTGGTGATCCAGTCGCCCAGCTGGGCCATCTCGAAGAACTTGCCATCCTCCTGCATCTGCATGGCGCGTACCCAGAGGACGTTGGCGATCAGCCCGCGAAAACCGCCCAGCACAACCGTCGTGAGAGCCAGCGTTGGCGGGAGGTTCTCAACCGGCTCGGTGTGGGTCAGATTATTTTTCTCGCGGAAGGCGTTCATCGTTCGCTGGCTATAGCGGGTGCCAAGCAGGAACGCCGCGATCAGCAGCAGCAAAATGAACTTGTACGCCTTGCCTTGGAGTTTCATCGCGTCAGTTCATCGAGGCGGTGGGATTCGGCAGCGCCAGTTCGCGGCGCTGAAACATGAAGGCGCCAAACGCCGTGACCAGGCCACCCATCAGCAGGATAATCCCGGTGAAGGCGGTTGCCAGCGTGGCCCACGAGATCGCCCGGCCGGAGCTGAGATTGTCCACCGGCGAGTAGCCCCAGACCAGGTCGGTGACCGACAGCACCACCTTGGAGAAGAGGATCGCCACGTTGTCCAACGACGACGATTCATCCTTCCTGCCGGTCTCATGGTTGATGCCGGTGATGCCCTCCTCCTCGACGATCTGCTCGAGTGTCCCGGTGGAGGCCGAGATCAGCAGGATGCCAAACGACATGAAGGTGGCCACCGGGAAGGAGAGGAAACTCGATGCCATGAGGCCGATGGCGCAGATGAGCCCCAGCCAGAAGTAGATGATCAGCAACCCGCGCATGAGATTCGTCCCGAAACCTCCGTCGTGATAAAGAATCATCGGCCCGTCATCCATCGGGAACAAGATCGGCTTGTCGTTCAAGTTGGCGAAGTGAACGCGAACCAGCCCGCGATTCGCGCCCTTGTCCGGCACGACGCCCCCGACCCGCTGAAGCTTGATCTCGTGAAAAACGTTGGAGCCGATGGTCATCTCCTCGAACCCACCATCCTCAGGCCACAGCTTGCTCGTTCCCCGGCCCACGCTCCACAGGCAGAGGTGTGACTTGGGGTCGTACTCGTCGCCGGCGTTGAACTTGAACCGCAGGTAGATCGGTTTTTTGTTGATGCGATCCACCTTGTCCGGGTCGATCTCGAACACCCAGTTTTTCTCATTGCCCGGCAGGACGATCTCCCGGCTGCCCTTGGCAAACTGCAGTGCCTGATGCTCAAGCTCTTCGATGTCCGCAAGCAACTCCGCCAGTAATTCGTCGGGCGGGTTTTGCGCCGCCTGCTCAATCAACCGCGTGTATGCCGGCTGGAATGACAGCACGTGCTCCGGCAGTTCGACACTCTCCCGAAAGGCCTGCTCGGCAGCGGTGTACTGGTTTTCGCTCTTGCCCTGCTCGGCCAGCTTGGAATAGGCGTACGCCCGCTGCCGGGGGAATTTTGTGCCTGCGCGCCAATCCACCCATTCCGGAATGGGTTCGCGCACGCTGCTGCGAGAGACCAACACCTCGTTGCGCAGCTTGGCCTGTTCCTCCTTGTCCAGTTCGTTGGCCCGGGACTCGATGAGANTNTAAATTGCCAGGCCGGTCGGCACCAGCAACGCGGCGTTGAGGATCATGATGCCGAGCCATTTGCCNAGCCACACCCGCCAGCGGGCGACCGGCTTGACGGCAACCATCTGCATCACGTTGTCCTCCACCTCGCGGGCCAGCGTGCCGCAGCCCATCCAGAGCGAGGCGATGCCCAGCAGCGCGGTGGTCGCACCGAGCGTGTAGGTCAGCACCAGTTGAACGGTGCCCTTGGCCGTCCCGTCACTCTTCAGCAGCAACGGCACGCCGAACACGATGACCAGCAGCGCCAGGCCAAGCGCCACGACGAACCGATACCGGACGGCGGCTTTCAGGGTTTGCTTGGCGACGGGCCACATGGCGCTTGGTTTCCGGCGAAAAAATCAGTCGCCGAGCAGGCCGCCGAGTTTCTCGTTGGCTTTGTCGAGGTTGTCCCCCTTCGCCGGGGCGGCCTTGGTTTTCGGAGCCGGTTCGGCCTTGGCCAAGCCGGCCAGTTTGTCGTGGGCAACCGTCTCCGCCGGCGTTGCCACTTCCGGCGCTTGGCCAGCCGCTGGCTCGTCGGCAGAGCGAGTCAGGTGGTCGAGCACGCGGTCGGCCCGGTCCCCCGCTGCATCGCCGCGCAGGTAATCGGCTACGCGATGGCCGGAGGTCGCACCGGAGGTCTCCGACTCCTTGCGGCGCGCCTGCTCGACAATGTTCAGGAACAGGCTCTCGAGGTTTTGCGTCGGGTTGTCCACGCGCACCTCCTCCGAGCCGGTGTCGTCGCGGATCAGCGACAGCACCCGCTCCATCGTGTCGCGCGAGAGGGTCGGCGCGGTGATGCGGGTGGCGTCTCGGTTGGCCAGCAGCTCGCTCATGGTGCCCATCGCCTGCACGCGGCCGCCATACAAGATCATCGCCCGGTCGCAGACATCCTCCACGTCGGCGAGCAGGTGGCTCGACAGGATGACTGTCTTGCCGCGCTCGGCGAGGGTGAGAATCAAATCCTTGATTTCCCGGCAGCCGATCGGGTCGAGGCCGGAGGTCGGCTCGTCGAGGACGATCAGGTCGGGGTCATTAATCAGCGCCTGCGCCAGGCCGATGCGGCGCTGCATGCCCTTGGAAAATTCGCCGACGTGCCGCCGCCGCGCGTTGCCCAGCCCGACCATCTCGATGAGCTGCTCGGCGCGGTCGCGGCGCTCCTTCGAGTCGATGTGGAACAGGCTGCCGAAAAAGTCGATCGTCTCGTCAGAGTCGAGGTAGCGGTACAGGTACGACTCCTCCGGCAGATAGCCGATGCGCGCCTTCGTCTGCACATGGCGCGGCGAATGGTCAAACACCGTGATGCGGCCGCGCGTCGGGTACAGCAGGCCGAGCAGAATCTTGACCGTCGTGGACTTACCGGAGCCGTTCGGGCCAAGCAGGCCGAACACCTCGCCCCGCCGCACCTCGAAGTCGATGCCGTCGACGGCGCGCGCCTTGGGTCGGCCCCAGAAATCCTTGAACACCTTGGTCAGCCCCTGTGCGGAGATAACCGTTTCGTTTGAACTCATAGCTGTGTCTTCCCTGCGCTTGGCCAAGCGCTTGGCCAAGCGCGGCTCGTGAAACCCGTCAGGCTGGCTGGGCCGTCATGCCGTCCGCGCTATCGCCAACTTCCGCGGTGGACTCCGGCTCGAACGGAACCAATTCCTCGCCCTGCCGAACCAGCCGCGCGCTGTTGAACACCACGATCAGCGAGCCGGCGTTGTGCAGGATCGCCGCGACGATCGGGTTGATGATCCCGTAGCTGGCGGCCGCCATGCCGAGGATGATGAACAGGATGCCAAACAGGAAGTTCTGGTTGATGACCGAGCGGGTATTACGAGACAGCCGCACGAGAAACGGCAGTCGGCGAAGGTCGTTGTTCATCAGCGCGATGGTGGCGCTCTGGATGGCCACCTCGCTGCCGGCCGCACCCATGGCCACGCCCATGTCGCCCGCAGCCAGTGCCGGGGCATCGTTGACACCGTCGCCGATCACCGCCACGCGGTAGCCGCGGCTTTTCAGGTCGGTGACGTAGTCGACCTTGTTTTGCGGCAGGCACTCGGCCACGACCTCGGCGCAGCCGATCTCGCTGGCCACACGGGCCGCGACCGGCTGGCGGTCGCCGGACACCATCGCCACGCGCTGCACGCCGGAGCCGAGCAAGTCAGCCAATGCCTCCTTGGCCTCTTCACGGGTGCCATCCTGCAGGCCGATCCAGCCGATGCAGGCACCGTCGCGGGCGACAAACAATAGGCTGTAGCCTTCAGCCTCCTGCAGGTCGACCTTGGCTTCAAAATCATCGGAGACGCCGTTTTCGCGCAGCCACTGCGCACGCCCGATCACGATGCTCGCGCCATCCACGCTGGCCTGCACGCCCTTGCCGGCGGTCTCCTTGAAATCGCCCGGGTCGGCCAGCGTCAGGCCGGCCTCGGCTGCGAGGTTGGCCAAAGCCTTGGCGGTCGGGTGGTTGCTGAATTTCTCTGCCGTGGCCGCGACCTTGAGCAGCTCGGCCGGCTTGATGTCGCCCTGCGGCGCGAGGCGACTGACCGCCAACTCGCCGGTGGTCAGCGTTCCGGTCTTGTCGAACACAAAGGCGTTGATGCGCGCCGCGATCTCGATGTCCCCAACATTCTTGATGAGCACGCCGAGTCGCGCGGCCGAGGCCAGCGCAGCAACCATCGCCGTCGGCGAGGCGAGGATGAAAGCGCACGGGCATGAGATCACCAACACGGAAACCACGCGCTCGATGTCCCCGGTGAAAAACCAGACGATACCGGCGATCACCAGCACGAGCGGCGTGTAGTAGCCCATGTACTGGTCGATGATCCGCATGATCGGCAGCTTGGTCTGCTCGGCGGAAAGAATCAGGTCACGCACGCGGCCGAAGGTGGTGTCCTCCCCGGCGCGGGTTACCTCGACCTCAAGCACGCCGTTCAGGTTGGTCGTTCCGGCGAACACCTCGTCGCCGGTGGCCTTGTCGATCGGGAGCGACTCGCCGGTAATGTTGGCCTGGTTGATCGAGCCCTGGCCGCTGACGATCTTGCCATCGGCCGCAATGTTGTCGCCGGGGCGAATTCGGATTCTGTCGCCGACCTTCAGCTCCGAGGCGGCAACCTCCTCCTCGTCATTGCCGGTGATGCGCCGGGCCTTGGTCGGCGTCATCTTGACGAGCGACGCGATCGAGGCACGCGCTCCGGCGGCGGTGCGGGTCTCGATCAGCTCACCCAGCAGCATAAAAAACGCGACGATGCCGGCCGTCTGGTAGCCGCCCAGTTGCGACTCGCCGGAAGCGATCGCCGCGAGGAATGCGATGGCGACCAGCTCGTTGATGGTCAGCATGCCGCGGGTGATGTCCTTCACGGCCAGACGCAGGATGGGGAACCCAAGGATCATCGCGCCGATGAAGGCGCTNATGCCGGCCATCTGGTTGTCCGTGCCGCCAAACCANTCCATGAAGAAGGAGTTGGCGATGAACACCACGCCGGCGACCATGGTGGTCATCCGAAAGTTGGTGTGCTCATGATCGTGGCCGCAATCATGGTCGTGGTCATGATCGTGATGGTGCTCGTGGATTTCCTTGCGGCTTAACAGAGATGAAACTTGCATGATGTGTGAATGTTACAGCGCTTGGCCAAGCGCTTGGTTTCGTGGATCAGGGCGCTCCCCCTTCTTTCAGTTTCGGCTTCTCCGGGGTGCGGTTCAGCCAGATGCGTGGCTGGCGCCCGGAGAGGTAAAAGACATCGACCGCGTTGGTGAGTACCCGTTGCATGGTCCCGGTAAGCAAACGCTNCCGGAACAGCTCCGGGTTGCTCTCGTAATACGGCCGCTGCTCGGCGAACGACCGGGCCTCGGCCTCCACTGCGGTCAACAGTTGTCGTTTTGTGGTTTCGCCACCGCTCAAAATCACCCTGACGTCGCCCTCTGCCTTGGCAACGATTGTCGCAGCATCGCTACCGGCTTTTTTAACCTTCTCCTGTCTTTCATTTTCCGACGTCAGGAANTCCTCGTAGTCAGGCTTNACGTCCCCCGGTATATCAANTTCGAGTAGTGCCAGCGAAATCTCCGTTATCGGAAGNTCGTGTGCCTCGTTGACGACCTTTTTGATCCGGTTGAGAATGTCCTCCTCAAGTTTCGTCTTTCCGGTGGTGTATACGTCCAGCGCACTTTGGCTGGCGGAGGCGTGGTACACCGCGTTGTCCAGTGCCGACTGTAGAAAACCGGTTACATCGTCGAATNCAAACGCATAGGCCTTGATGGCTTCCGGGGATTTTTCGAGTTTGAAATTCATCACCGCCTTGATGTGCACCGTGTTGCCGTCACCAGTCAACGTGTACCCGGCATATCCCGGGTCGAAATTAAAGCTTTCCTCCGGGTTCTCGCTCTCCGACGTGCGCCAGCCAACATCGGAAGTGATCTTGAAGTCTTCGCTGACATCCACCTTTACGATCTGGTCAATCGGGTTGGGCCAGGCAAAATGCAGACCCGGTTCAAGAGGAGGGGCCTTGAACTCGCCGAACCGGAGCAGCAACCCCTGCTCGCCACTGCCCACCTTCGTGATGCCGGAACCGAGGAAGGCGACCGCCAACACCACCATGAGTATACGAATGACCTTGAAACTGCTCTGCAGCGCCTCGGCCAAAGCGCGGGCGCGGGCATCCTCCACGACCCGGGTGGAGTCGTGATGCTCCCCGGCGGGAGATTCGCTGCCGTGCGGTTGTTTTTCCTCGTCGCTCACGGGGTTATTCCTTGGACTCCTTGTCCGGTTGGGTCAACAGGTTGAACGGAGGGGTGTTCGGGTCGAGAATCAACGTTGCATTTTCCTTGAGTGACCCCTCCAGCGCGTTGAGATTGAACAGGAAATTGGCCAGCTCGGGATTCTTCTCGAACTCCTTGTAATACTTGGCGGAGGCGGCCTCGGCTTCACCGCGCAACACCTTGGCCTGGGCCTCGGCCTGCGCCAGAATCTCGTTGGCTTTCAGGTCGGCCTCGGCCATGACCATCTTGGCATCGCGCTCGCCTTCGGCCTTTTCCTTCTCGATGCGGGCCTGGCGCTCGGCCTTCATGCGCCCGAATACTGCCTCGGTCACCTTCGCCGTCAGGCCCAGTCGCTTGATGCCCACCATCTTGATCTCGATACCGGAATTGATGATGCCCTTGCTCGCTTTTTCGCGCATTTTATCCTCGATCTCCTCCAGCTTGAGGAGATCAGGGTCGGTGTTCACGATCTGCTCAAAGGTGTAGTCGGCAATGACGGCGGTTTGGGCGCTGCGCACGACGTCCTCAAGCTTGCCGTTGGCCTTGGCCAAGTCGCCATCGAACGTCTGGAAGAACTCCAAGGCGTCACTGATACGCCAGGTGGCGAAGACCTTCACCAGAATCGGCTTGCCCTCCTTGGTGTTGGTAGTTGCAAACACCCACTCCGAGTTCTGGATCCGCTTGTCGAACTTGTGAATCTCGTTGATAGGCCAGGGGAAGCGAAATTTAAATCCTTCTTCGATGTTGCTGGCACCTCCGGTGATGGTCTCTCGAATCGCGACCTCGGTGTGGCGCACCTGAAAGGTCAGCAGCATGAAGCNGAATATGATCACGAGGATCGCGCCGATCGTCAGGGTGATATGATTTTTTTTCATTGGTCTTAAATTGGCTGGATTAGTTGTCTTGTTCGACAGTTACGTTTAGCAAATCCTTTCTCAACTGGTCCTGCAGCTCGAGGTTGATGACATCCCGGCTGGCCGGGTCTGACAAAATATATTTGCGCGAACCGGCCGTGGCTTCCTTGAAGCTCTCCAGCTTCATCCGGGTCTTGTAAACCGACGGCGCGCTCTGGAAGGCGGCGATCTGGTTGGCGAAGCGCTTGGCTTCCGCCTTGGCGATGGCAACCTTGTTGGTGCTTTCACTCCTCGCTGTGGCCAATAGCTCGGCGGCGGCGGCGCGTGCCTGCGGCACCTTGCCGGCGCTGTACAGCTCGGCTTCCAAACGCTTCGTCTCAGCGTTCATCTGCGCCACGATGACCTCCTCATACTTCTCCGCAACGCCTCCCTCCTGCTTCGATTGTTCAGATTTGCCAACGGGCGGATGGATGTCCTGCAGGCCCACAAACAGGACTTCCGCCCCGAGGTTGCGGGTTTTTGCCTGGGCATCAATCTGTTCTTTCAGCGTCTCCTGGGCAGCGGCGCGGCCGGGACCCATCAACTCTTCAACATCTGCACCGATCAGGTATTGCGTGAGTTCACGCATGGCCAGTTTCTGGAGCAATGCCCCGGCGTTGGCATTGTTGGAGATCCATGCATCCAGATCGCTGATGCGGTAATGCACCGGGATGCTCACCGTGAGGAGATTCATGGGAACCATACCAGTGGCGCTCCCGGCACCGGAGTCCTTGCTCGCCACGATCATGTTGAAATTCTGCTCCCGATCCATCGAGGAACCGTGATTGTGCGGTGTGGTCCACAGCAGCACTTCGCCTCCCGGCTTGGCCTCGTCGTGCTGGTCATCCACGATGCCCAGCGTGAAGGACTGAATCTGGTCGGTCTTGTATCGATACACCTTGTCGATCGGCCATGGCATCTTGAATTGAAAACCGGGGCCGAGCGGCTCCTCCTGCTTCTCGCCGAACCGCTCCAGCAGTGCCTTCTCGTTGGAGTGGATCACCACGAAACTGCTGCTCAGAAACAGCACCACGAACTGGACCGCGATGATCAGCGCCAGCTTTTGCTCGACATATCGGTAAAACCAGGTCTCCGACACCTTGAAACCAAACTGGTAATCAAGCGCCTGCGCCGCGGTGGAGACCAGCCCCCCCGGTTGGCCAAGCAGGCCGATCAGTCGGCTGTCGTAAATAAGGCGCGCCTTTTTGCCTTCCACCCTTGGCCGGTAAATCTCAAGGATCAGCGTGACCCCGTTTTCCAGGGCGGCAATCGCGACCACCGCAAATAGGATCCACGAAATTACATCGTCCCAGCCGTGGTAGCCCAGGTGGGAGGCGGTCAGGGAAGCCACCACCGCCGTGCACGCCACCGAGCCAAGCAGCATGTAGTTCGCAGTCGGCCGGAGCAGTTCCTGCCCGTCCATCCGGGCGAGGCCGGCCGAGTATTTGCCCATCATGAACAACACTATCATGAACAGGGCGAAAAACATGATCGACAGCACCCTGTCGCCCGCAGCCCCGGACTCCACGTTCCCGGTCAACTCAGCATAAAGCCACAACAGGCCAAGCGCTTGGCCAAGCAGCACCAGCACCGTGAAGCCCGGCACCACCCATTTCTCGAACTGCCGCCGGGCGTTGCGCGCCGGGTAGGCATCCTCCGCCGCGCCGGCAAAGAGTGACTGGTCGCCACGCGACTGGTCCAGCGCCTGCATCTCCANCTCCTCCAGCCGCTCGCGCGAGATCAGGTGCGAATGGACGAAAGCGAAGAACCCGAGCACCGTCCCAATGCCCAGGAGCAGCACTGCGGCAAGGCCGGCCGTGGCTTGGGCTCCCTGCGACAGGAACAGCGCCGCGATGGTGAGGCCCAACAGCACGAGGCTGTTGATCATTCCCAGTTTTGATGAAGTTTGCTGCTGCATTACGTCAATTCCCGGTCCTCAAACAACCAGAGGGCAACCGACAAGGTTGCCCCCACGTAGCCGACAAGATATCCGAACGCTTGGCCAATGTACCGGGTGGGGATCGCCCCTTCACCTTCCAGCACGTCGGCCAGCCAAAAGTTCTGCCAGTTGGGCGTCACGGTGTAAAGGATCGACGCCCACCACGAGCCGCCATCCACACGCCCCAGGAACAGCCAGTCCGACATCAGCCCCAAAAACAGCACCCCGGAGCAGACAGCCAGCGTCGGCATCAACTCGAGCCGGGTGGAGCAGGCCAGCGCCAGCGCCGTCAGGATCAACACTGCGAACAGGATCAGCACCGACGCCGATATCAGCCGCCAATCCACCAGGCGCGGATCCGCGCTCGCGCCGGTCGTCGCCGGTTCGGACATGAAAATGATCGCCGACATCGCCGTGGTCAGGATCACCATCGCGATCACCGTCGTGATCACGAAGCGGAGCTGCAGGAAATAATTCAGGAAACCGCCAACCACAAAAGCCGCCAGCAGCCCGCCAAGGCAGTAAAGGGCGAACGAAAACGTGTCAGCCGAACCGTAGGCGTCGTACGCCATCCGGCTGGCCAGCAGGCAGGCGACGAGATTGGCGAACACCAGCAACGCCAGCGCGCCGGACAACCCGGCGTACTTGCCGAGAAGGAACCGCGCCCGGCCTACCGGTTTCGACAACACGGCCAGCGCCGTGCCGGTGCGAATCTCCCTCGCAACCGACGAGGAGGCGCAAAGAACGGCCCCGAACAAGCCGGTCACCAACATGACCGCCAGCGTGCTGGTCTTGACCATCTGGATGTCATCGCCAAAACCGAAGTACGGAACCACGGAGAGAAAGACGCAAAAAAAGCAGGAACCGGCCATCAACAGCAGGTAAACAGGCTGCTGTGCCACCTCCATGAATGCGTTGTAAGCTATGGTGCCGAACTGTCTCAAACCAAAAAATGGCCGGAAAAGATACCGGCCCCAAAACCAATTGCAACCGAGAACTTTGGCGAAAAATGCCTTTTTTTGCGGAAAACCGGCTAAAAATCGAGCACCTCGGACACCCCGACCCCTCCATCGATCAGTTGCCGCCCCCCGCCCCCGCTGCCGCCGCCCTGTAGAACCTCAGCGATCTTAGTGTTCCCCCGGTCATTGGCCACCTGCACCGGGGTCTTACCTTGATAATCCCGCGCGCTGGTGTCGGCACCATTGGCCAGCATCCACTTGGCCAGGGCGATGTGGCTGTTGTTGCCTTGAGACGCCACCAAATGCAGCGGAGTTACCCTTTTGTTGCCGCGCTTGTTGATGTCGACGCCGCTGGCCACCAGCCGCTTCACGCTGGTCATATCCCCCGCGATTGCCGCCTTGTGAATATCCTTCTCCCCGCCACACCCTCCCAGGGCGAGGCCAAACACCAACATCAGGCCCAGTTGCTTTTTGTTACTCGTCATAAATTTGCACGACATAAAACTGCCGCTCCGCCGCCGTCGACCTGAAACGAACCGCCACCGGCTCGCCCCACTCTGAGTTCTTCGNAACGGCTTCAATTCTGCTGACCTTCCTCCAGCTTTTCAAGTCCGCAGAGGATTTCACGATAAAGGTTGGAGTCTTCACCATCGGCACATAGTCCAAATCATCAAATTTCAAGAGATTCGTTCCGGGATCAAACACACCCACAATTTTTTTTCGGCCAAAGAGTTTCGCCTCAACTGTAAAATCTTCAGTTACCTCGTAGTTTCCTATCTCAATGTAGTCGAACTGAAACCATTCCATGATGCCTACCTCGTGATGTCCGAAGGTAAGTTCATGACGAGTTGGGGGAAACCAAGGTGGATCATTGGGAAACGTTTTTATGGAAACAAATTTGATGCTCTCCCAATCGAATGGTTGGGCAAGATTTACAGAAAGATCCACCACGCCATCCTTGATTGCAATCCCTGCAATCTGCAGGGTTGGGTCTTGCTCATCTCCTGGCCCGGCTACTGCAGGATTGGTCAAGCATCCTACGAGAAACCAAGCGAAAAATAAGCCAATCAATCTTTTCATTTCATGGGCCGCAGACCAATTGATCTTGGCCAAACTCAATTAGTTTTGCAAGTTAACCGTCTATCACTTACAAGAAAGTCACGCTAATATGTCACGAATGACCTGTCCGTGGACGTCGGTGAGACGGCGTTGGATGCCGTTGTGGTAGAAAGTGAGCTTTTCGTGGTCGAGGCCGAGGAGGTGCAGGATTGTGGCATGAAAATCGTGCGGGGTGATGACCTTGTCCGCCGCGCTGAAGCCAAACTCGTCGGTTGCGCCGTAACTCATGCCGCCTTTCACGCCAGCGCCGGCGAGCCAGGCAGTGAAGCCGTGTGGATTGTGATCGCGCCCGTAGGTGCCGGCTTGGAACATCGGCATGCGGCCAAACTCAGTGGCGAACACAACGAGCGTATCCTCTAGCAGGCCGCGTTGTTTCAGATCGCGCAAGAGGCCGGCGACGGGCTGGTCGAGGATGCGGCCGTGCACGTCGTACTGTTCCTTGAGTTTGAAATGACCGTCCCAGTTGATACGGCCGCCAGAGGCGTAGGCGCCGTTGAAGAGCTGCACAAAGCGCACACCGCGCTCGACAAGCCGCCGGGCGAGGATGCAGTTCTCGGCAAAGGCGGCCCGATTGCGGTCGTCGCTGTCTGCGCCGTAAAGCTTGTGGATGTGCGCGGGTTCAGCCCTGAGGCTGGCGGCCTCGGGCACAGTGAGCTGCATACGCGCGGCGAGTTCGTAGCTGGCAATGCGCGCGGCGAGATTGGCGTCGCCGGGAAAGGCCGACTGCGCCTCGGTCTCCAGCGCGCGCAGGGCCGACCTCGCGGCGGTGTCTTCCTCGGCGGTGATGTTCTTGGGCCGCTCCAGAAAACGAATTGGTTTGGTGCTGCTAAAAGGCGTGCCTTGAAAGGCGGCAGGCAGGAAGCCGTTAGCCCAGTTATTCGGTCCGCTTTGCGGCATGCCGCGCGGGTCCTCGATGGCCACGAATGCCGGTAGGTTTTGGTTTTCGCTGCCGAGCGCGTAATTGATCCAAGCGCCCATGCTCGGGAAACCATCGAACACAAAGCCTGTGTTCATGAAATTCTCCGCCGGCCCATGTGTGTTAGAGCGGTTGGTAAGCGAATGAAAAAAACACAATTCATCGGCCAGCTCGCCAATGTGCGGCACCAGTTCGCTAACCTGCTTACCGCACTGGCCGCGTGGCTTAAAATCCCACAAAGGTTTCGTGAGATTGCCGTTCGGTCCTTGGAAGGACACGAGACGCTCATTGCCCGGAAGCGATTGTCCGTGGCGCTTGATCAGCTCCGGCTTGTAATCAAACGTATCCACATGACTCAACGCGCCGGAACAAAAGATTTCGATCACCCGCTTTGCTTTGGGTGTAAAATGCGTCGGTCGCGGTGCATATGGGCGCGTGGGATCAATGCGTGGCGTGGCGCTTTGGGCGTATTCCGCCAACATCGCCGCCAGTGCCACGCCGGAAAACCCGTGCATGGATTGTGTCAAGAATTGTCGGCGATGCATCATGGGATCATCAAAAATGAACTAGTGTTGAACAACACGCGGCAGACCTGCTCAAGGCCGTGTTGTTCGGCGAGGGATTTTAGCGCAGCCAGTTCGCGGGGATTGGGATCACGCGAGGTGGCCAGACGAAAGGCGTATTTCACCTGAAAGCCGGGATCCTCGCCTGCCTCGCGCCGGACACGTTCAGCAAAGAAGCCGGCCTGCCGGTTGGCGAACGGGCTGTTGAGCAGGCTGAGCGATTGCACGGGCGTGATGGAGCGGGTGCGGCGCGGCTTCATTTGGCCGGCATCCGGGCAATCGAACGCGCCAAAGATGTCGACCGCCTGCATGCGTATCTTGTGGGCGTATATCATGCGCCGCCAGCCGTCGGCCTCGAAGGTTTCCTTGGGATGATAATCGGAGAGGCCGCCGCGTTGGTTGAAGAAATCGAAGCCGCGCCCGCCGGTTTTTAGATTCAGTTTACCGGCGACAAAAAGCATCGAGTCTCGGATGGCCTCGGCCTCCATGCGTCGCGGCGGGTAACGCCAAAGCAGGCGGGCATCGGCATCGATGTGGGTGGCCTGTGCGTTGGGCCGGTTGGTCTGCATATAAGTGCGCGAGGTGACGATGAGCCGATGTAGCTTCTTGATGGACCAGCCCTGGCGTACGAACTCGCTGGCGAGCCAGTCGAGCAATTGCGGGTGCGTCGGCGCGTTGCCCATCTTGCCAAAATCCGACGGTGTATCCACGAGGCCCGCTCCAAAGTGCTTTTGCCAGACGCGATTGACCAACACGCGCGCGGCGAGCGGATGGTCCGGGCGCGTGAGATGCCGCGCCAAGGCCAGTCGCCGCGCAGGCTCAGTGGCGTCCTTCGGCTGCAATTTGCCGAGCATATCGGGGATTGATGGAGATAATTCCTCCAAACGCTGCATTGGATCACCACGGCGCAAGAGCCATGTGGTGTCGGGTTCCTTAAAGCTCGCGGCAAACGTCTGTGGCCCGGCGGAGAGGCGGTTCAATTCAGCCTGTGCCGCGCGCAGTTGGCTGATTTGCGCCGTGAGCGTTTTCACTTGGGCGGCATCCAGTCCGTTTAGTTTCACCTTGTCCGGCGCCCGCGTGTCGTCGATGCGCGGCTGGCGATCCATGGTGTGGGCAACCGTTTGCCAAACATCATCGGACCGCATTACTTCAATGATGTAATCGGCCGGGATGCTCGAGCCATTGTGCCAAGTGACACTTTGCAGGGTAACCGGCTTGGGGAAATCGATCCGAAACCACGCTGGCCCCCCGCTGGCGGAAACCCAAGGAAACGATTGGCGGCGATCCACGGAACCGTCGGTGAGATTTTCGAAATGGCGCGTTTGGTTTGCCAACGCAAAACTCGAGGCGCTGGGCACGGCGCCGGTCGAGGCGAGCGCGACGTTTTTCTTCTCTGGCGTCCACGACTCAAATTCATAAATCGAAGCCGCCCTGCCGTTGATCGTGGCGGCAATCTTCATGCGGATTGAATTCACCAAGACTGGCTTGAAGGTCTCCGTTTGCACACTGAGCAACGGCACGCGCAGCTTGTGTTTCTTGCGCATTGCCTCCAACTCGGCATGCAACTGCTGCACCTTTGCTCGCGCGGCGGGCACCTTGGCGGTCCAATCGTCGTTTTCGATGCCGCGCAGACGGCGGTTGCCGTAGCGCAGGCCGGCAAAGACAGCCTGCATGCCGTAGTAATCCTTCTGGAGAATGGGATCGAACTTGTGATCGTGGCAGCGCGCGCAGCCGATGGTTAGGCCGAGCATGCCCTGACTTACCGTGCGAATGACTTCATCAAGTTCATCCTGCCGTGCCGAACGCATCGCTTCCTCATCGCGGCCAATCTGCCCGGGCTGCAGCGCGGGGCCGGACACGAGAAAGCCCAGCGCCGCATCGGCGCCAGTCATGTCGCCGGCTAATTGGTCGCGAATGAATTGGTCATAGGGTAGATCACGGTTGAACGCCGCGATCACCCAGTCACGGTAATGCCATGCCACCGGCCGCTCGATGTTTGTCTCAAAGCCAACCGTCTCTGCCCAGCGAATCACATCCAACCAATGCTGCGCCCAGCGCTCGCCATACCGCGGTGAGGCCAGTAACCGATCCACCACCATGGCAAACGCCTTCGCCGTTGTCCGCTTATCCGCGCGAAAGTTTTCCTGTTCCTTCACTGTTGGAGGCAGCCCTGTCAGATCAAGCGTCACCCGTCGCAACAACACATGGCGATCGGCCATTGGCGAAAGCTGCAGGCCTTTTTCGCCCAGTTTCTTTCGAACAAAAAAATCGACTGGATGAATATCGGTGGCCGTCTCTGCGCGTTTGACTGGTTGGAATGACCAGTGGGTTTTATCGGCAGCCAGTGCGCCCAACGAAAAGGCGAATGCCAATATGGTTCTGAAATAGTTCATTTCAGAATACGCAGGATGGCTTTGGCATCTCCATCGGGCAGTGCGATGAAAGAATCACCTTGGTAAAAACGGCGCGTAAACTTGAAGTTAGCTTTCAATTCCTCCGCAGTCAGCACATTGCCGTTCCCATGAACAGCGCCCGAGATGGTGAGGCGGCGCGGGGCAATGAGTGTGGCGAGGTGCGGGATGTCGCCCACCTCGCGCAACATGTTCGGCGCCATCAAGCCGAGCCGCTGATTGGTGTATGGTACATCGCTGATGTAACTAGCAAGCGAACCGACAGTGACCGTGTGGGCAATCCGCTCATCTAACGCCGCCGCACACAGCGCCACCACCCCAGCGGGGCCGTCGCCGACTACAGTGACGGGCTCGGTGCCGAGTTGGTCGAGCAGGGTGCGGAGGTCGCGGACCCATTGGCCGAGGAGCGGTTGGCCAAGCCAGAGCGACCACTCGGCGGTGTTGTGGTCCGGAGCGCGGCGGATGGCGTCGCGCGCATAGGCGTGCTGGCCGGTGGCGCGCAGGCTGAGGGACAACACAGTATGACCGGATTGCTGGAGGGCGGCGGCGAGTTTGTTTTCGGTCAGTTTCACTTCGCCATCAAGGCTGAGAAAAATCACTCGGCCTTTCTTGCGGGACGCTTCGCCAAGCGTCTCGGCAGCGGTTAGGCGGATGCCCGGCTCGGGCGAGAAATTGATGCGGTGCGTGGGCGACTCGGAGCCGTCCTTGAGCAACCGCGTCAGGCGCGGTTTGGTGCCCCCGAGCACGTGCACGTCCAGCGCGTGGCGGACTTCATCGAGGTCATCGGCCCAATTGGACTGCTCGAGTTGCTTCACGAGTCGGCGGCCTTCGCGCGCGGCGAACTGCGGTATGGTCAGCCAATCGTCCGGGCGCGTTTGGCCGGGAAAGCACCGCAGCTTTTCCGGATCCACCGTCTTAATCTTCGGTTCGTCGATGGGCGCACCGTCGCCCTCGCCATTGAGGTGCAGCGTCATCCAGCCGTACATCGCCTCGCGCATTGGCTCGTTGTAATCGTGCTTTGACTCGACCGGCAGATGCTTCACCGAGTTCGGTTTACCGTGCAGCGCATAAATTGGCCGCGTCAACGCAAGCGATTTCTTCGCCTCGCCGACCGAAAACTGAATCCCATCCTGCGTCGCATTGATGACCATCAGCGCGCGCGGCGCCGTGAGACTGAGCACACCCCATTCTTCCGTGAACCGTAACGCCCCCGGCACCACCTCGCACATGCAGCACGCCACGCCGAGGTACGCCTGATAATTGCCCACCGAACACACCGGCACCACCGCCTTGAATCGCTCGTCCCACGCGCCCGCATACATCGTCTGGTTGCCACCGCCGCTCGTTCCCGTGATGCCCAGCCGCTCGCCATCCACCTCCTTGCGCGTCAGCAAATAATCTAACGCGCGCATGTTCTCATAAACCTGCAGCCCGCTCAGCGGCTTACCGATGGGCCAAAGTGTGGCCGCGACCATCTCGCCGTGGTACTCCCCCAGCGCCTTGCCAATACCACGCTCACCCGCGCCAAAGGCATCCACCGCCAGCGCGAAAAATCCCAGCTTCGCCAGCCCAATGCATCGCGCCTGCACCGTGCGATCCTGCTTCGCCCCGCTCCAGTGCCCATGCACACACAACACCGCCGGCCGCCGCCCCGGTCCATCGGGCACGTAGGCGTTGGCGGTCATCCACACGCCGGGCATGGTTTGGAAAATGATGCGCTCCACGCGGTAGTCATCGCGTTTCTCAGTGCCGAGAATGCGCGGCTTCAATTCACACTTCTTTTCGGGAAACCCGCCCCAAGCCTGCAGCAACTTTTTGCGAATCATCGCCCGTTGCGCCTGCCATTCCGCCAGCGTCGCCGGTGTCCGATCCGTCACCCTCAACGCCGCCGCGCGTTTTTTGACAAACTGCAAAAACGCATTAGGCGCCTCCTCCGCGGCCGGCGCTGCCAGAGCGAATAGGAAAATGAGGATTAACCTTTTCATCGTTAGGGCTCGGCCGATTAAATGCAGCCCGCGCCGAATTGTCAGCTAAACATTTGGAGGACAGCTTAGTAAATTTTGAAAAAATCTCCACGAGACCTCACTTTTTCTCGGTGAGCACGTTGCTTGATTACTTTTCGTTGAGTTCCTGACACGGGGCGAGGCTGTTGTGTACATTTATGCCACAATGCTGCGGACGACGTGGCCGTGGACGTCGGTCAGGCGGCGGTCGATGCCGTTATGGCGGACGGTTAATCGTTCGTGGTCGATGCCGAGCAGATGCAGGATGGTGGCGAACATGTCGTGGCTGCTTGTACCGGTTTCGCTTTTCCAACCCCAACGATCGCTCTGGCCGTACGCGCTTCCGCCCTTGGCCCCGCCGCCGGCCAGCCACGTGACAAACGTCCCGCCGTTGTGATCGCGCCCGGCCTGTCCCTGGCTGAATGGCATTCGGCCAAACTCGGTGGTCCAAACAACGAGCGTGTCCTCCAGCATACCGCGCGCCTTGAGATCCTTGATCAGCCCGGCGATCGGCTTGTCGACCTGCCGTGTCATGTGCGGCAGCTCTTTGTGGATGTTGGCGTGGTTGTCCCAGTTGTTGGTTGGTCCGCCGGCACCGCTCCAAATCTGTACGAACCGCACGCCTCGCTCGAGCATTCGCCGTCCGAGAATGCAGCGCTTGGCAAAATCCGCCGTCGGTTTTTCGTCGGCTCCGTACAGGCTGCGCACGGCCGGGCTTTCGCCCTTGAGATCGAACAACTCGGGTACGCTCAATTGCATCCGCGCGGCCATCTCAAGGCTTTGGATGCGTGCCGCGAGGCGGGAGTCGCCCGGAGTGCGGGCCATGTGCAGCGCGTTTAATTTTGCCAACACTTCGCGGCTGGCCGCCTCGCTGGCCGGGTTGATGTGCTTTGCCGCTTTCGGCGGAAACAGGTAGCGAACCGGCTGCGTGTCTGAGGCATCAATCACCGTGCCCTGATGCTGTGCCGGCAGAAAACCGGATGTGAAGTTGCCGTGATTGTTGTAAGGCAGCCCGTTGGGATCGGGCAGGACGATGAACTCCGGCATATTTTGGTTGATGCGCCCCAACGCGTAACTGATCCACGCACCCATGCAGGGAAAACCGGGCAGCGTGAAGCCGGTGTTTTGCATGTAGCTGCCCAGACCGTGGACGTTCGTGGGGGAGTTCATCGACATGAGGAACGCGAGTTCGTCCACTACCGACGCCATATGCGGCAACACGTCGCTCACCCAGCGGCCACAGTCACCGTGCTGCCGAAACGCAAACGGGCTCTTGAGCACTTTGAACCCGGGTGAATTGGTCACCGACTCTACCAGCCGCCCGTCACCCGGGTCGAATTTTTTGCCGTTCAACTCGTCCAACACCGGTTTGTGGTCGAACGTGTCCATCTGGCTGACCCCGCCGTTCATGAAAAGCTGGATCACCCGCTTGGCCTTGGGCTGATGATGAATCACCGGGCCGTCCGCTGCCTCAGCGGCGAGCGCTTGGCCAAGCGCGAGCCCGGCAAATCCACTCGCTGTGGTTTCAAAAAAGCTGCGTCTGGAAAGACCCGGTTGCATGTCAGTTCACAAAAAGAAATTCGTTGCTGTTGAGTACCACTCGACAGGCGTTGGCCAAGCCGTGTTCGCGTGCGAGCCGCGTGACCAACTGACCTTCATCCGTTCCCGGTTCTCGATGATATGCCAGTTCAAAGAGGCGTTTTATCTGAGCTTCAGGGGTGGGACTTTCGCTCTGAAGCCGCTCGGCCAAGCGCTCACTTTGGCGCACAAGGAATCGATTGTTCAACATGCCAAGCGCCTGCAACGCCGTCACCGATGATTCGCGCTTGGGGGCGTGTTGCGATGCGTCCGGACAGTCCATCAACTGCATCAGCGGATCCGGGATGGTACGAAACACAAACCGATACACACTGCGGCGGTGGTTGGCCGGGGCATCGGGATCGAAGCCGACGTAGTCGAGGTTCGGTGTCACGTGCACGCCCTTGCTCATGTTGAACTGGCGATCTGATGGTCCGCCCATCTTCAAATTCATGTTGCCAGCGAGTTGCAGCACGGCATCACGGTACGACTCTGCGTCCAGTCGCTTTCTGTTCATCCGCCAAAGCCACCGGTTATCGGCGTCGCGCTTGGCGAAGTCGGCGTTGTAAGCCGACTGCTGCCGGTAGACGGAACTGGTCATGATAGTTCGGTGCAGCCATTTCAGGGAACCGCCGCGGGCGCGGAACTCATAGGCTAACCAGTCGAGCAACTCAGGGTGACTTGGCCGGTCACCCATCCGGCCAAAGTCGTTCGGTGTGCCGACAATCCCGCGGCCAAAGTGATAGTGCCAAACTCGGTTCACGATCGATCGCCACAGCAGCACGTTGCGATCGTCCGCCAGCCAGTTGGCAAGTGCTGCCCGCCGATCCTCCTCAGCCTCGGCGCGGGCGAGCGTAAAACGGTTTTCCAACCCGTCGATGCAACTTAGTGCGCCGGGTCGGGCTTCCTTGCCGGGTGAGTGGATGCTGCCCCGATGAAGCACATGCACCGTACGCGGCTGTTTTGCCGGCTTGAAATTGCCCAGCGCAGCGAATTGGCTGGCCACGGCGTAGACCTTTTGTTGCGCGCCGAGAGAGGCCAAATCCCGCTCATTCACGGTCTTGGCAAAATAGAAAGCCAATGCGCGTTTTTGCTCTTTTGTCCTTTTTAAAAGCTCAAAATCCAGTATTTCACTAATCTGTAACGATATAGATTCTTTAAAATTCGGCTTTGGCAAATGAGTGAGTGAAAGCCGTGGGCGGCCGATGAGGTGCTGTCGGCCGTGATTTTGGTGCAGCTCGATCCGGATCAAGTCTCCCTTCGCTGCCGCTAATGGAGATTCAAAAACGAACAGCGCCCGGTGCGCTTGGCCCTGCTGTGGGTGGATGCCCCAGGCGGAATCGGGGTTGGTGTCGAAGGCTCGGTCGATCGTCCAGTCGTCCTGATTGAAACTGGCCTCGGCCTTGGCGATCTTGACCGGTGTGCCGTTCACCCGCACAACGATGTCGGTCAGATGCAGGTTCCCGTTCTCTGCGCGGCCCGGCCCGTTTCGGGGCAGCGACTTATCGGTCAACACATCCAGTTGCAGGGCGGTTGCCTTGGCGATCGGCAGCTTGGCGGTAAAGGTCGTGACGCCCTTGGGCGGCGCTTGGCCAAGCGCGAGGAAGGAGCCGTCCGGCTTGGGCTCGAACTCGACCCCGCTACTCGACTCGACCTTGGCCGAGGAGAGGACGGCCCAGTTTGACTGGCTGCGTTTCAGGTCGGCTTCCAGCTTGGCCAAGTCGGCCTCGGAAAACATCCCTTCCGGCACCCGCCCTTGGCCAAGCTCGCGTTGATGGGAGAGCAGCAGCACTCGGCGCTTGGCCAAGCGTGCGTCGTTGTCGAACGGTCGGTCGATCTTGTCTACGCCGGCAAACACTGCCTGTAGTGCGTAGTAGTCCTCGGTCGGCACCGGGTCAAATTTATGGTCGTGGCAGCGCGCGCAATGAACGGTAGTACTGACGAAGGTGGACATCACCGTGGCGATCATGTCGTCACGGTCGAGGTACTGCGCAATCTTCTTGTCGATGGTCCCGTCCGAGATGCCCATCTGCGAACTCTCGTCCCACGGCCCGGTTGCCAAAAAACCGATGCCTCGTGTTGCGGAAGGTTCTCCTGGGAAAAGAACGTCGCCGGCAATCTGTTCGCGAACGAACTTGGCGTAAGGTTTGTCGTTATTGAACGACTCAATGAGCCAGTCGCGGTACGGCCAGGCGTTTTCGCGTATGGCGTCCTCATCATGCCCGTGCGTTTCC
>NYYJ01000037.1 GCA_002686755.1 Verrucomicrobiales bacterium | reverse complement strand
CCCCCGCCCCCCCCGGGGCGGGGCTGCGTTTTGTTTTGTCGTAACGATACAGATGCCCCTTGGGAGTGAAAGCAACACTGCCACTTGGTTCATCCAGTGTATTGATGGCACTGGCGCCGTCCAAGATGAAGCCGTCAGCCGGAAGGCGTTCGTTCGGACGCACGATTACGACGTCGCCTAGCGCAAGCTCCTCGACCGGAACCTCAACGACGTCATCTCCACGTTTTACTCGTGCCGTTTCCGGCGCGAGCTCGGCGAGCGCCTCGATCGCCCTCTTGGCGCGGCCCATCGCGTAGTGTTCGAGCGCGTGGCCGAAACTGAACAGGAACAGCAATAGCGCGCCTTCGGCCCATTCCCCGAGAAAGGCGGCGCCCGCAGCGGCGACAAGCATGAGGCTGTCGATTTCAAACCGGCGCAGGCGCAAATTGTCCCACGCCTCTCGGACGGTAAAGAATCCGCCAAAGAAATACGCCGCGAGATAGCATGCGAATGGCAGCCATCCTGGATGCCCAGACCATAGCTTCTCAATCCCGAACCCGGTCGCGAGAAATACGCCCGAGGCGAGCGAGAAATAGAGTTCGGTGTTCGCGCCGAANATNCCNCCATGACTGTGNCCGGCANGATCTTCATCATCGTGANNATGGTCTTTGGANGAGTGCTCGGCGTTCCTGNCGACATCGCCCGCCAGAACCGACACGCCGAGGTTCTTGAGCTCGCCAGCAATCNTAGGCTCATCGGTTAGCTGACGGTCGTANTCGGCNANGAACCTCCCGCTCGCATCAGCATTTGCTTCGAGGATACCGGGTTTGCTNGCCAGCAGGTCCGCGACCGTTTGGGCACGGCGGGTGGAATTGATGCCATCGGCTTGCCAGACAACGTGTCCGTAGCGTTCGGAGATTTCCGCTCCGGCCACATGGGCCAACTCCTTGATGCGGGNGACAGTCAGGCGATCGGCATCGTATGATATCGCTAGTCGNGCGGATGCATNTTTCTCGCCNGGCAATATCGTGACCTCGTGCACGCCGATCCGCGAGNTGAGCAAAGACTGCAAGCGNGCGATGCAATGNTCNGTTTCGCTCGGGANGTCGGGAAGGAGCGGTGAGACTTCGAGTTCGATGGTTCGCGTCATTGCCTATTGCTTCCCATTGGAAATTGACCGCTCCCGGTGCCGCAGACCCGTAAGCTTGCAGGTTCGCGAAACCCTAAAAGGGACTAGCGAAGCCCGCATATTGCGTAACGAAAGCGTCAATGTGCGTCCTGACCTGCCGGCACTTTCAGCGAATTCGCTGGACAGCGGTGAAACGTGCGCGTGACACCGCGATAACTGCGGGTTGTCAGTTTTTCGGCGGTGCGCTCTTCGATGGTAAGATGACGAACCCGCATCGGCCGTTCATGACCTTCGAATGGCATGTGCGCGTGGGTGTAAGCGATGGCATCGCCCTCGTCTCGCCAAATTCCGACGGCGGCGGGGCCACCGTCCGGAAGCTGCACTTCGGCATAATAGCCATCTGCGAAAAACACCCAGGCCGGTCCGCTATCACAAGACCGCGTTTCACCAAGGCTCCAGACACCGGCGATCGGAACAAGCGTGCTCTGATCCTGCGCCGATGCTGGAACACTTGAAAGTATCAGGGCGCCGGCAAGAGTCACTCTGAGCTGGCTACTAATCATTGATGCTCTCCATTCACGTAACCTCTTGCAGCTCTTGCCGTTCCTCGGGAGTGACGTTGCGGCGCAGGCGGTCCCACCAGCGTTGACGCCACGTCCGGTCATCCTTTCTGGTGGCGAAGACGAGCTTCAGGATCGCGGGAAGGACGAACAAGGTGAGCGCAGTGGCGGTGATCAGACCGCCAATGACCACCGTTGCCAGAGGCCGTTGAACCTCCGCTCCAGTGCCGGTCGCGATCGCCATGGGGACAAACCCGAGCGACGCGACCAGAGCGGTCATCAATACTGGACGCAAACGCGCCAGTCCGCCTTCCACAATGGCCTCATCGAGCGCCATCCCCTTGTCCAGACGCTGGCGTATTGCAGTCACCATCACGAGACCGTTGAGGGTCGCCACGCCCGAGAGGGCGATGAACCCGACTGCCGCCGAAACCGAAAACGGCATTCCGCGCAGAGCCAGCGAGAAGATGCCGCCAGCGAGGGCGAGCGGGATCGCGCTGAAAACAGCCAGAGCGGGAACCCAGCCTCCGACTGCCATATAGAGCAACAGGAGAATAACCGCGAAAGCGATCGGGATAACGATCTGCAACCGTTCCTGCGCAGCTTGCAGGTTCTGGTATTGACCGCCCCACTCGATAAAGGCTGCAGCGGGCAATTCGACCTGCGCCTCGACATTCGCCCTCGCTTCCTCAACGAAGGATCCAAGATCGCGCTCGCGCACATTGGAGGAAACGATCACCAGCCTGCGTCCCTGTTCACGGCGGACTTCGGCAAGGCCATCCACAACCCGGAATTCGGCGACCGAGCGCAGCGGTATGGTTGCTCCGTTCGGAAGCAGCACCGGCAATGCACCAAGCTGATCGAAATCATCGCGTGTCGCATCCGAAAGCCGAACGACGACCTCGAACCTTCGATCGCCTTCAAACACGAGTCCGGCAGGCCGCCCGCCCAAAGCAATTGCGACGGATTGAGCGACGTCTTCGACCTTCAGCCCATATCGAGCGATCGTTGGACGATCGAAGGCAATATCAAGCGTCGGGAACCCGGTGACCTGCTGGACTTTGACATCCGCAGCTCCCTCGACCTCGCGCAAGATGCCGGCGACCCCGTTCGCTGCCGAGGTCATGGCGCTCAGATCGTCGCCGTAGATCTTGACCGCGACATCGCCGCGCACGCCAGCGATCAGTTCGTTGAAGCGAAGTTCGATTGGTTGGCTGAACTCATAGAGATTGCCAACCAGGCCTCCCAGAGCACTCTCCATTTCTGCCACCAGATCGTCTTTCGAAAGATCCGGGTCAGGCCATTCATCGCGCGGCTTCAGGATCACATACGCATCGGAGGCGTTGGGCGGCATCGGGTCGCTGGCCACTTCCGCAGTACCGGTACGTGAGAATACCAGCTGCACTTGCGGAAATTCCTCCAATCGATCTTCTACTCGCCGCTGCATCGCCAGAGACCGCTCGAGAGATGTGGAAGGGATTCGCAATGATTGCACCGCGATATCGCGCTCGTCGAGCTGCGGTGTAAACTCGCTGCCAAGGAAACTGAACACCAGAGCAGCAACGGCAAAAATGCCGGCACCGGCCCCGATCACCGGCCAAGGGCGGGCGATGGCTTTGCGGACAAGAGGCCCATAGCGTTCCTTGGCNATCCGGATCGGTTTGACTTCCTTCTCCGTCAGTTTTTTGTTCAGCAGGATCGCGATCATCGCCGGGACGAAAGTCAGCGAGAGTACGAATGCCGACGCGAGCGCCAGCATGACCGTGATGGCCATCGGCGAGAACGTCTTGCCCTCGACTCCGGTGAAGGTCAGCAACGGTGCGAACACCAGAAGGATAATCGCCTGACCATAGACAGTCGGCTTGATCATCTCCTGCGCGGCAAGCCGCGTTTCCGTCAGCCGTTCGCCAAGTGTCAGGAGCCGGCCCTCATGCTCCTGTCTGGCCGCAAGACGTGCCACACTATTCTCGACGATAATCACGGCCCCATCGACGATCAGACCGAAGTCAAGCGCGCCCAGACTCATCAGATTGCCTGACACTCCGAGCCGGTTCATGCCGATCGATGCCATCAGCATCGAAAAAGGGATAACCAGAGCGGCGATAATTGCGGCGCGTATGTTGCCGAGCAAAAGGAACAGGATGGCTATGACCAGCAGCGCACCCTCGACGAGATTCTTCTCGACGGTCGCGATCGTTGCATCGACGAGAGACGAACGATTGTAGACGATTTCGGCTACCACACCTTGTGGCAGGGAGGCGCGGACTTCGTCAAGCCTCTCAGCGGCCTGGGCTGAAACAGTGCGGCTGTTTTCTCCTGCCCGCATGAGGACGGTACCAACCACAGCCTCGTCGCCATTCAGCGATGCAGCCCCGGTTCTGAGATCACCGCCAATGCTGACCGTTGCGACATCTCCCACGCGAATGGGAACGCCTTCACGTGTAGATATGACTGCCTGCTCGATGTCCTCGACACTGCCGAGCCGTGCATCGACACGAGCCAGCAGGGCCTCTCCTGATCGCTCGACGAAATTCGCGCCTTCGGCAAGGTTGGCGGCTTCCAGCGCTTCGATCACCTCATCGAATGAAAGCCCGTAGCCTGTCATGCGAGCAGGATCGGGCTGTACGAGATATTGCTTTCGGAAACCCCCGATGGAATCGACACCGGCGACGCCATCGACCGACCGCATGAGTGGAGCGACCACCCAGTCCTGAATGGTACGCAGATAAGCAGCCTTAGCGACATCGCTATCGAGCCTGTCACCGCGTTCGGTAACGAAGCTTCCGTCGGACTGCCAACCGACCGCATTGCCCTTCGGTGCTTCCTTGCCCCCCGGATGCTCGAACTCGATCGTATACATGAGCACTTCGCCCAGACCGGTCGAGATAGGTCCCATTACCGGTTCTGCTCCTTCGGGCAGCGAAGCGGTGATCGGCGTCAGGCGCTCATTGACCTGCTGCCGCGCGAAATAGATGTCAGTACCTTCTTCGAAGATTGCAGTAACCTGGCTGAACCCGTTGCGCGAAATCGAACGGGTCATTTCCAGACCATCGATCCCGGCGAGACCGGTTTCCACCGGATAGGTTACCTGCGTTTCGACCTGGGAGGGGGAAAGGGCGGGCGCTTCGGTATTGATCTGCACCTGAACGTTCGTAATGTCGGGTACGGCGTCAATGGGAAGCCGAAGAAGGTTCATCACGCCATAGATGGCGACACCGATCGTCAAAACGACCATGGCCCAGCGAAAACGCACGGCCATGTCGAGGATCATGCCGATCAGGCCGTGGCGGTGCGAGTGCTCCGTTTCCTGCATGCGATCAGTGTCCATGTTCGGCTTCCTCTTTTTCGAGTTCGGCTTTGAGCAGGAAGGCATTCTCGGTTGCGATCCGCCAGTTCGCTTCGAGACCGGATTCGATCACCACGCGGCCTCCGGAACGTGCGCCGGTCACCACCGGACGGGTCTGGAAGCCGCGGCGCGTGCGCACGAAAACCACTTCCTGGCCGTCGAGTGACTGCACCGCGCTTTCGGGCACCGACATGCGGCCCGTGTCGACCTCGCCCGAAGGCCGGATGCGCGCTTGCAGGAAGGCACCTGGTTGAAGACCGGGGATGGACCGCGTGAGCGAAAGGACTGCCGTCGCGCTGCGGCTCTCAGGATCGAGCGATGGCGTGACGGAGCGGACCCGCGCTCCGATCTCGCGGTTTTCTGCAAGTTCCAGCGTGGCTTCATCGCCTGGCTGAATACGGCTTGCTTCTGCAGAGGGGAGCGCGACTTCGATCTGCATCGCATTAGGATTCACGATTTGGTAGAGTTCCTCTCCCGCATCGACAAACGAACCAAGGACAATAGGCGCCGCCGTTACCCGTCCTGCAAGAGGGCTGGTAACCGCCAAAGACCGACCGTCGCCACTCACGCCCGCTGCCGCAACCGCTGCCTGCGCGCGGGACAGTTCTGACTGGGCGACCTGGAGATTGGCGCGCACCGCTTCGAGATCCTGCCGCGCCGTAACATTGGCTTCGAAAAGCCGGCGTTCGCGCTCATAGGCGGCTGACAATTCGTTGACGCGCGCGCGCGCCGCGCTCAATTGCGATGCCAAAGCTGCCGCTTCCGCACTTTCGATACGCGCAATGGTTTCACCCTGCCGGACGTAATCACCCAGCGTTTTTTGAACGCTCCGCACCACGCCCGCCGCTCGCGCATCGATCCGCGCGCTGCCTGTGGGGCTAGCGGCGATTGTGGCTGGGAACACTAGCTCTACCGCCGAGCCCTCACCAACGGTCTCGACCATGATTTCGGAGCTTCGAATCTGCTCTTCGCCGAGTAGGACCAGTCCTTCCGGGAGATCGCTTTCTTCGGTTTCCTCTTCGCTGTGCGGTTCTGCGCCGTTGTCCGGCCACAGCATTACAGCAGCCGCAAAAACAAGAATGATCAGGCCGATCAGTACAGCCAAACGCTTACGGTTCATGGGTATTTTCCTCATTGGGCGCCAAGCCAGATCAACTGCGCCGCCAGGCGGCCGCGATCTTCCTGGGCTTGGATCAAGGCTTCTCGGATTGCATCGCGGGCTTCGGCCGCAGCCAGAACCTCGATCAGCGGGAACCTGCCGTTGCGATACCCAATCCGGACGAGGCGCAAGGCTTCTTCCGCTTGAGGCAGGGAGGTTTGGGACAGAGTCTCTACACGAGCCTCGGCGGCGAGAAAGCGGCCGCGCGCCTGGGTTACTTCGAGTTCGAAATCCGCGCGGGCGACAGCCTCGCGTGCGGAGGCCGCGCGGAAGCGGGCCTCGGCAGCGGCGATGTTACCCTGATTGCGATTGCGGAAAGGAAGGGGAATCGAGACGCCCACTAGGAAGGCTTGATCCCTGCTTTCCTCGAACCGCCTGACACCGGCGGAGATGGCCGGATCGGGAACACCCAAAGAGCGCTCCCTGTCGATCGCAGCGTCCGCCGCCTCGCGTTCGGCACGCGCAACTTGGAGACGCAAAGCAGAAGGCGATGCAAGAAGCATCGCAGGAGGTTCGATCCCGGGAAACGCCGATGGCACGTCCGGGGGAGGGGACGTTTCACCCCAGAGCGCCACCAACGCGCTCCGCGCCGCTATCTCTGAAGCTCGCGCGGCTTCAAACTCCGCCTCGGCTTCAGCAAGGGCCGCTTCTGCACGAAGCGAGCGCAGCGGCGGCTCGCGGCCAACTTCGACAAGCAGGCCAGCTATACGCGCGAGTTCGCGATTGCGTTCGACTACGTCGCGGGCAAGTTCCAGTCGCGCAGCTGAAGCGACCGCCTCGATGTAGCGTTCGCGCACCATGCGACTCAGCTCAGCGACCGACAATTCTCCAGAAAGCATTGCCACGCGCGCCTCGGCCTCGGCCGAGCGAATGCGTGCGCCCCGCTTGCCGCCTAGCTCGAGGCGCTGACTCAAAGACAACGTATATTCGGTTGCTTGCAGCCCTGAAAAGGCACCGCTTCCTGCGATGTTCTCCGCTTCAAAGGCAAGCTCAGGATTTGGCCGAAGCCGTGCCTGATCGATAAGCGCGCGTGCCGCGTCCGTTTCGGCCTGCGGCCCGATCAAACGCGGATTGTCTGATTGCACCTGCGCGCTTTCGTCCACACCCGCACGCGCGAGAGCTTCGTCGAGCGTCAACACGGCGCGATCTTGTGCACGCACCGCACCGGGCAGTACTGCGAGGCTCAGCCCTGCAAAAAGGGCGCCTCGCCAAATAATGGCAAACATGAATTGATTTTTCCTCTACTGACATGCCGAATGCGCGCCGACATTGCGGCGGCAATACTGGACGTCAGATTCGAGGAGGGGGCGTCAAAATCGCTTGCTGGACTGCAGTCAGGCCGACGGGTTCGAAGAAATGCTGTGCACCGGATGAACGCTCACCGGCCCCGATATCCGCATTGCCTGCAAATTGGACTCCATGATGGCAATGGCCGTGGGCGCAGATGCCATGCTGCTCATTCGGGCTGTCCGGCAAGTCTTGACCAGTCTCGCTACTTGCAGCTTCGACACTTGTAAGTTCGCCAATTTCAGGCCCGCATACCGCCGCGTCCACGCTTACGCTGAACACCAGGCCGAAGAGAATCAGCATGGCGAAAAACGGCTTCAAGGCAAGAAGGGGCGTACGGAGGGTCATGACAATTTGGCCCCGCTAGCAGGACCAATCACATGGCACAAGTCGATATTCTCTTCGAATGCCGAAGCCGTCGCGCAGCTCAATGCATAAGAACGAACAAATGCGCTATTCATGTACCGACCTGGGTCGACACAAACGCCGTAATAGAAAGATATAATATCACACTGCATCGCGTGACCGGTCATTGTTTGATGCTCGGGTGTGATTAATCCAGAAACCAAGTAAAAGTGCGGATGCCATTGCAAATTGAGCGCCAATCACTTGGAACGTCGGATAAACTCCAAGCATACTTAGTCGCGGACCGCCGGCTATCGGCGCAATTCCGATCACACCCGCTTCCTGCAAGCCCGCGATCCCTTTGCCAATCAGGACAATCGCAAGCAGGGCGATGAGCACCGAACTGTAGGCAAAGAACTTTCCGATCGGCAGCGTCCGGCTGTAGCGCAGCAGCAGCCAGGCGATGACGACAAGGAGCAAACCGGCCGTGGCAGCGCCCGCCAGCAGATAGCCCGTACTTCCCTGAGCGGACAGCGCAGCGTAAAAAAGGATGGTTTCGAAGACCTCTCTATAGACGACAAGGAATACGATCCCGAACAGGAACCAGAGCGATCCGCGCGAAAGCGCCTTGCCAAGCTTGTCGCGGATATAGCGCTGCCAATTGTCTGCCTGTGATTTTCCGTGCATCCAGACGCCAACCGACAGGAGGACCAGCGCTGCAATCAGCGCACCGAATGCCTCGATCGATTCCCGGCCGGCACCGCTGATGTCGAGAAGATAGGTCGCCGCAAGCCAAGTAAACGCGCCTGCTACCAGCGCACCGGTCCCCCCGCCATGGACAAATCGCAATGCCCGATCCTGTCCCGCCTTCCTCACGAAAGCGATCATGGCGATCACGATCAGCAATGCCTCCAGACCCTCGCGGAGGAGGATCGCGAAAGATGCCACAAAGGTTGACCATCCCGTCGCAGATTCCGGCGCAAGGACATTTTCAGCCTGTACGAGCAAACCCTCGATGGCCCGGATCCGTTCGCTTATCGCAGAGGTCGGCAGATCTGCGTCGATGGCTGCACGCAAGTCCATCATCCCGCTCTCGATACGCACCAGAAGATCCGGATTGCGTGTCGCCAATATCGGTTCGACGGGTTCGAACCCGTCCAAATATGCCGACAGTGCGAGCTCCTTGGCCCGGGAAATATTCCCGTTCGCGTGGGCGCGTTCAGCTTCTGCGAGCCGGGTACGTGTGATGCCAAGAGGCCCCGCTGCATCGGCGATCGCCGACGGGTTGGCCCGAAGATAGGCCATGAGCGCGTCCGCGCGCTCTTGCCCGATCTCTCCTGCCAGTTCGTCCGGCGTGATCTTCGTGAGAGCGGCAAGATCGGGAAAGCGTTTACGTAGTTCGGAATCTGACTTCCATAGACGCGCCCCTTCGTCCGCCGGCTCAAAGGCGACGGATCCCGAATAGAAGGCCAGGGCCCAACGATCGTCGGAGGAGAGCTGTGAGAAACCGGGCATGGCGGTGCCATCGATCCCTTGGTCGATAACCTGATAGAGACCCATGATGCTACGCTGGCGCGCGCGATCGACGTCGGTAAATGCGATCGGCGGCGGATCAAGGCCCGCAGACGCCGGCCCGCGACCGTTTCCTGACACCCCGTGGCAACTGGCACAAGTCTCCTGGTACAGCAGTCTTCCGCGCTCAAGATCGGGCGCCCTCGAAGGCGAGAGCGTGATCGGATAGATGGCTAGGAGATCCGCAGCGAGCTTTCTGGCTGCCGTGGCAACTTGATCAACGGGGGCCATCGAGAGGATATCGGCTTCAAGTTGCTTCGCGTTTGCCTCTAGCCGAACGCGACCGGGGCGTTCAGGCAATTCCGCAATACCCGATCGTACCGAACCGGCGAATTCGACCATTTCCTCATATTCGACTTCGTTGACGACTTCGCCGTCCTCGACGGCAGCTGCATAATCTACCGCCATGTAATCGAGCAGGCGCCAGATCGTGTTGGGTTCTGCCGCCAACGCTTGCGCGCTGCCGAACGACAACAGAAGGGCCAGGCAAATGCCGGACAGGCGCGCCAAATATTTCATCATGCAATCTGCTGCGTTTTCATATCGCTGCGCGCATGGCGGATAATTTCGAGAGCCGAATGGAGGAACAAAAATGCAATCGCAGCGGCCACGATGATATCAGGCCATGCGCTTCCCAACCAATAAACCAAACCGGCTGCGACAATGACCGCGACATTGGCCAGGGCATCGTTGCGCGAAAATAGCCATATCGCGCGCGCTTGAGCATCGCCTTCTTTGCGAAAGCGAGCGAGCACAAAAACGGCGGCAAGGTTGATAAGCAGGGCGACAAACCCCACCCAGCCCATGATTCCGGCTTCCGGTTGCACCATATCGAACATGCGCCATATCGCCGCGCCGATCACGCTCACACCAAGCGCCGCCAGAAACAAACCTTGCGCGAGCGCCACCCGAGCACGCGTCGATGCCGTCCATCCGAGCGCAAGCAGTCCGATGAAGGTGATCGAGCCATCGCCAAGGAAATCCAGCGCGTCGGCTTTGAGCGCCTGGCTCGCGGCTAAAAACCCGGCGGCCAGCTCGATCATGCCGAAACCGACATTGAGGATAATCACGATCCAAAGCGCGCGGCGGTATTGCGGATCGTCAACCGCCCTCTCGGGGTCGCCGGTGCAACCACAGTCTTCCGAATCATCTAAACTCATGATTTTTGAGCTTTACAATCTCCAGTTACTGGAGGATCAAGGACTTTCTGCGCACCTTTCGCAGAAAGTCTGACGGCCGATGTGCGATTGCGTCGCGGAGACACACACCCTGCGATGGCCATCATCGAGGATTAAAGAATGCAGATAGGAAAAATTGCCCGCGCGACCGGGACCAAAGTCAACACCGTTCGCTATTATGAAGAGATCGGTCTTCTGAAGCCCGCTCCGCGCTCCCAGTCGGGACGAAGGATTTACGCAGACGCCGATGTCGAACGGCTCGCATTCATCCGGCGGGCTCGGGGTTTGGGCTTTTCGGTGTCCGAAGTTCGCTCGCTGCTCGAAGTGTCGGACGCACCAAACCGGGATTGCAAGGACGCTGCGACTTTGGCACGAAATCATTTGCGCCGGGTGGAAGAGCAGATCGAACAGCTGCAGGCGATGAGACAGGAACTGATCGGCCTGGCACGGGCCTGCGATGGGGGCACTGCCACCGACTGCGGCATCATCGGCGGGCTTGCTAGAAAATCCGCCTAAAGATTGCCTCGGCAAAAGCGCAGAATCTACACTTTCGGCGCGGTGCCATCGTCGCGCTGCGTTTCTCCGGACCACCAGGTAACGAGAAGCAATGCCACTCCAAGGACTATTCCGACATCCGCGAGATTGAACGCCGGCCAGTGATAGCCGCCGACATAGAAGTCGAGAAAATCGGTGACCGCTCCGTCCGCCAGTCGGTCGGCAACGTTACCCAATGCACCGCCAATGATCGAACCTATCGCGGCGGATTCAAGGCGTACGGTACTGCGCCAGAGCCATCTGGCCAGAACGCCCACGACAAGAAGCGCGAACCCGGACAGCAAATAGGGCGCGATTGGATTACCGGAACTCAGAAGGCCGAATGTAACACCGCGATTATATCCGAGCACCAGATTGAAGAATGGAAAAACATCTATCGTGCGGGCAGGGTCCATGACCACATTCACAATAAGCCATTTTGAAATGAGATCGCTCGCGAAGACTGCGACGGCGATCGAAAGACCAAGACTTCGGTACATATTGGTTCCTTGGATGATCGGCAGATATCTCTGATTCTCCGGACGATAGAAATTAGGCCTGGGCCCGGTACTCATCGATCATGTCAATGCAGATAGGTCAACTGCACCGCAGATCACTGGCCTAGCCATTCAGGCATCCGAATGTCATCGGCACGTGATTCCAGCGCGGGAAAATATCTTTCTCCGCCATGCCTTGATGGGCAAGCAAAACATTTTCGCCGATCTCGCAAATTGCACCGGTTCCGCGTGGGGGCACACGAGGTGGATCGCGGACTCATGCTGCGGCGTTGGGAGTATAGGTTTGCTTTGTATGATGGTGGCCAAGGCGGCAGGGGCGGGTAGATTGATCGCGGTGGACACGAGTGACTATGCATTGCGGAACGCGTCGGCACTGGGGGCTACGCACACGGTAAATCCGGCAACCGAAGACGCCCGAGGACGTGTCTATGAGATTATTCCTGAAGGTCCGGATTTGGTCGTGGAAGCGGCGGGCCCGATCGAGGCGGTCGAACTGATGGTGGCCCTGAGGCGGCGGGGTACGAAATGGAACCTGTTCGGCATCACGACGCATGAGAAGTTCGAGCTGGACGGCGGAGTAACGCATTTCATGGAAGGCAGGATGGATGCCAGTTTTGGAACGACGCCGCTGGCGATGTCGAAGGCGATACGTCTGATGGAAACGGGGCTGATTGACGTTGAAAAGGTCATCTCGCACCGTTTTCCGCTCGGGCGGATAGACGAGGCGTTGGAGGTGATGGCGGGGCCGAATCGTAACAAGGTGATCATAAATCCGTGAAGGCTATCGTAAACACAGCAGCGAATCGTTTGGAGATGCTGGAGATGCCGGTGCCGGCGGCAGGGCCGGGAGAGGCGCTGATTCGCACCGGTGCGTGCGCGATCTGTGCAACAGATCTGAAGATGTTCGCCGGTTGGGAGCGGACGTCCTTTCCCGCGGTTGCGGGGCATGAATGGTCGGGAACGGTGGATGCGGTGGGCGAGGGGGTGGACGGGCCGCTGGTGGGGCGGAGATGCGTTGGTGAAAACGTGCTGAGCGACGGCGGGGAGGTCGGCTTCGAGCA
>NYYJ01000036.1 GCA_002686755.1 Verrucomicrobiales bacterium | reverse complement strand
CATGGAGCGAAGGTAAATTGGCGGAGAGGGTAGGAATCGAACCTACCTCGGCCCGTTCACGAACCGACAACGGTTTTGAAGACCGCGGCGAGCACCAGCCACGCTCCACTCTCCTATGTTGTGTGTTTTTTGGTAAGAACAACCCAATCATAATTCTCATTGCCTTTAAAATGCTGCGGCATCTTAAAGTGTGACTGTTTTGGGGTGAATTGTTCTTTTGAAGAACAGTTTTTATTCACGCCAAACTGACGCCCTTGGCAAAACCGAAAAAGCCAAGTGTCTCTACCACGAAAATCGGGCTGGTTAAGGTTCAAATCAAAACCGCCGTTGACAGACACACCGGTAAGACACCCCCGAGGTACAGGACATACTGCACAATGGCAAGGCGTACTGTTATTTACTTACTGTTTGTCGATGTAGAGGTTAAGGCGAGAACGAGTGGCGNNGGCNGCNGGATTATTCGATTTTTCCCAGATTTGAAGTGCNTGTNGGGCAGAGNCGGCGGCNGNCTCAAAGTTCTTGTTCGCAGCATAGGCNATGGAAAGGGTGTCCAGGAACTCGGGGTTCTTGTTTTGAGTGATCTTGCAAAGGCGCNCAGCCAATGCAAGTGCCTCGGCCGGGCTTCGGAGTGCTTCGTTCGACGTNGTCGCCAGGAGCAATGAAAGNTGATTGGCNGCATCAAGTCGCTTGGTGTCGTTGCGGAGGGCGTCTTGATAGTTGGCAATGGCTTCGGAGATTTGACCATCGTCGCGGAGAGAGTTGGCGAAAAGGAAATGGGCTTTTCCAAGGATCCGCTTGAGTTGAACGTCGGTGGCATTAATTGTTTGGGCATCATTCAGGCGANTGAGTGCCTCTTNATAGCGNGCCAAGTTCAGCAGGATGGACCCNAGCTCGAAGTGAATTCGAAAATCGTGCGGATTCATTACCCGTGCTTTCTCAAACGCCTCAAGTGCAGCTTCAGTTTGCTTGCGTTCCTGCAGAATGATTCCGATGACAAAATGAATATCGGCAAGATCCTTCGGGTTGGTCCCGGGGATNGTTTCCGCGACTNCGACNTGTCGCTGGAGATAATTCAGACCTTCGGCAATCTCGTTGTGATCAACGAACTGGCTGTTGACTCGGAGTGGATCGATATCTGGAGGAGGCCCAACCCATCGCCCGGGAAACGGCACGGAATGGTCTCGCCAGAGGTTCGGATTGGCATCAAGCAGATCGATATCGGCTAGGAGTTGATCGACAGTGACCGGACCCTTGTAGACAACAGCCACGCGTCCATAGCGATCCAGGAGGAAACTGCCAGGGACCGGCATGGGCAACCATCGGTCAAGAAGGGAGCGCTGGAAGAGATCAAGGTTGCGAACGGTTTGGGAGGTNGCGTTATCGGCGTCAAAAGGGAATTTCANTTTGGCCAATGTCCGCCTGGCAGAAACNGTATTTTCAGGGTCAGCGTGAAGAACGTGTATACGCAGACCCTTTGAGCGTATTCTGGACTCGGCCGCCGTCCATTCACGAAGTTCAGAGATGCAGGGGGCACACCAACTCGCCCAGAGATTGATGAGCAAGGGTCCCTTTAATTGATCAGCCGGAAGTTCGGACACACCGCTTTCGGATTGAACGTAGACCGGAGGGGGTGACAGCCGTGCAGAAAGCACGATCCGGGCGGAAGGTTCAGGATCGGGAAATGCGGGTGGCGAGGGAGAGAGGCTCTTGCGGTTGGACGGCGGACTCCATGTTTTTGCGGCGGCGACTCCCTGGGTGACGAGGTAACGCTTGCCTGGTTCGATCCCTGAAATTGATTCTTGTGTTCCTCCCGGCCAACGAACCAATAACTTTTCGATGCTCGCGTTTGGACCAAGTCCAAAGTGAAGCCAACCGGTCGATTGCGATAGGAAAGCATCGCCGGCGTGCACACTCCGAATCAGGGGTTTCTGCTGGTTCTTAAGGTAGAGGTGGACGCGCGCACCCACGGCATCACGGTTGGTTGATTTACCGTTGCCAGACAACTTGACGGCGACCCAGTCGGCGTTGGCAGCTGTATCGTTCCTCAAAAACCGCAGGCGTGGAGCGGTTCGTGCTGTCATCCACAGGTCGAGATCGCCGTCAAAATCCCAGTCAACGGCAGTGACAGCCCGGGAGTCATCGGGGAAATCAAATCCGGAGACCGATGAGATGTCGGCGAAACCAGTACCCCGGCAGTTGAGAAAGGCACAATTACGCTCGTTACCGCTGAAGGAACGATCCTCGTGTAGAAGCCTGTTGAGCGCCTTCCATCCCTGCCGGTACCGCATGGTGTTTTCCGGAGTGATCTTGCCGACGGGTGATTGCGACACGACCTGCCGCCAATAGACACTTCACAAATCGCCAGTGTCTTCCGTGCTGATGAAACCGTTGGCAACGACAAGATCCTCCCAGCCGTCGTTGTTAAGATCCACGAAACGAGAACCCCACGCCCAGCGGCCCATGGTCACCCCCTGCTCAACGCTGACATCGCTGAACCCGCCTCCATCCGGACCAGCTTGGAAGAGTGAGTTGCCTCGGGCGTGACGCTGATATTGAGCAACCATTGTTTCGGATGCGCCCGGTTTAAACTGGCGCTGGAAGGTGATTCGATTGCCAGCAGCAGAAAACATGTTGCTGATGTAGATATCAAGACGACCATCCCTGTTGAAGTCAGCCCAACTGGCTGACATTCCGGCAGACATGTCCTCGATGCCCAGTTCGGCGGCGACATCAACAAACCTGCCTCCGGTATTTTTATACAGGTTGTTTCGTCCGTAATCGTTTGCAACATAGAGATCAGGATCGCCGTCGTCGTCGTAATCCTCCCATGCAGCAGCAAAGCTGAATCGGTTGTTATTATGGCCAAGACCGACGGTTTCGGTGACGTCGTTGAACTGCCACCCCCCATCGTTTCGAAGAAGCATGTTTTTTCCACCGTTTTGGGCATCGTGATAAGGGAGCGGTTCGCCGAGCGCTCCGGAACGTACCCGGTCAGCCGATGGGTTGTAGCCGCAGGCATAGATGTCGAGGTCACCGTCGAGATCGAAATCGGCAGCATTGATTGAAAAAGTTTGTGCGTGAGTGGAGGAACCAAAACTGAGTTCGAAGCGGCCGGAACCGTCGTTTTCCATCAGGAGAAGCTTGAAGTCCTGCGAGACAACCAGGTCGCGATCACCGTCGTTATCAAGGTCGACGATCAACGCGCTGGCACAGTAGTCGAGCCAGTCTGCCCCGCTTTGGGTCGTGTGATCGGTAAGAGTCCCATCGGGGTTTTGAATGAAAAGGCGGTTAGGCAATCCGCCCTGCTGGCAGAGGTATAGATCATCCAGNCCGTCACCATTCACGTCCCCTAATGCAAATCCGTGGTTGGCAACAACATCAATCCCGAGATTGACGGGCAGGCGCGCACGCCAGTGGTCGGTGGAATGGAGCAATTGTTCCTGGTAAGCTTGATTGTGTCCAAGAAGGTCGGCAGTGCAGTCGTTGAGAAGCGGGGACTTATTTTTGGCAATTCGGGTGGATTCCTCGTAGGAAAGGAGAGCGATCCTTTTGATACGCGGTGTTTCGGTGTCTGTTGTCCAATGGCAAAGCCACTCGGTGTTGATTTGTTTTCGCCCCTCGGTGGATTGGCCAGTGGCNTTAAACAGAACATGGCTTGTAAAATCATTTTGGGCCGTGTCCACCCTGTAGAGTTTAACTTCAGTTTGAAGTGCGTTGGTGGATTGAATGGTAGACAGGAGAGATTGGAAGGCAACGAGTGGGTCAACATGAGAGGTTGCGGACTCAGGGTCGCCACGTCGGATACGGAATTCGGCGCCACGGTAAAACTCCGATAATGTGGCTGGCTTAAGTTGCAGATTCAAGGCTGTGTCCTGAACAAAGAATTTTGAAATGGAATCACCTGACAGTTTCGAGGGAACGGACAGTTTTTTTGCCAGGAGTTTTAGTTGCTTGGTCGCGGCAGCGCTGAATGCCTCACTATCCCAACCGTCCTCGGTGGGATCGATACGATTGTAGGCGTCCGTGAGAGGTGCGATAAAGGTGGTTTGCTCGAGCCCCGGCGCGGTTTGGATACCCTCGACAACAGGAGCAACACTCGGTTCAATTGTGGATGGAACAGGGTTGGACTCTTCCTGGGTCGTATTCTGGGAGCAACCAGCCGACGAAAGGCAAAAGGCAATACTGAGAATCCGAATCAATTGGAGGAGTCTGAGCCAATCCTCACTGTTCTTCCGAGCAACCTTCACGCGGTAGGAAAAATAGGTGTGGGATTGCAGAATGTCGATTGACAAATCCAGGTTGTTATCGGAGGAATTCCCGGTCGATGAGCAAAAACTGCCTAAATTGGGGGGCATGCCTGCTGTTGCTGACAGCCGGATGTGATCGTGCTCCCCGCTCAACGATCGAGTCTGAGCCGCTGCCCGACCGCTCGACCATTGAGTCTGAGCCGCTGCCCGACCGCACGGCCCGAATCGAGGGGGCGCCGTTGTTTGAGAAACTGGCCCCGGCGCAGACCGGCGTGGCGTTTTCACACCGGATGGCGATGGATCATCCGCTAAGCCGACTCAACAGTTCCGGTTTCGTCTGTGGCGGAGTCTGTATCGGCGACTTCAACGGCGATGGCCNGGCGGACCTGTTCCTGGCNAACGGCCCCGACCAGAACGGCCTGTTCCTGCANCGGGANGGGTTTCGCTTTGACAACGTGACCGAGCAGGCCGNGGTCGGCGGCGGCGAGGCGTGGGCGTCGGGAGCGGCAGCGGTCGATTTCGACGCGGACGGTGACCTCGACCTGTACGTCTGCAATTACGACGCGCCGAACCAGTTATTCGTCAACGACGGCACCGGCACCCGGTTCACGGACGAGGCGGAGGCACGCGGCCTGGCCTTGGTCGATGCCTCACTCACGCCGTCATTCACCGACTACGACCGGGACGGAGATCTGGATGTGTTCGTGCTGACCTACCGCTACTACCGGCCCGGCGGCCGGCCCGCGAAAACCCCGGTCGTCATGCGAAACGGCCGCCCACAGATACTCGCCGGGTACGAGAAATTTTACGACCTGCGCAAGGTCGGCCCGTCGAACTGGACTGTGGACACGTGCGGGCGCCCGGATCGCCTGTTCCGGAACGACGGCTCGGGGCGGTTCACTGATGTCAGCGAAAGCGCCGGGATCACGGAAAAGGGCCACGGCCTCTCGGCGACATGGTGGGATCACGACCGGGATGGATGGCCCGACCTGTACGTGGCCAACGATTTCACCGACCCGGAGCACCTGTACCGCAACAACGGCGACGGCACCTTTACCGATGTGCTGGAGGAGGCGATGCCGTACACGAGCTGGTCATCAATGGGGGCCGACTGCGCCGACCTCAACAACGACGGGCTGCTCGATCTGTTCGTCGCCGACATGGCGGCCACGACGCATTATAAGGCAAAGGTCACCATGGGCGACATGGGCGACCGGCGGTGGTTCCTCGAGAATGCCTGGCCGCGGCAGATCATGCGCAACAACCTTTTCCTCAACACCGGCACCGCGCGCTTCATGGAGACCGCCTTCCTGTGCGGGCTGGCCGGGACGGACTGGAGTTGGGCCGTCAAGCTGGCCGATTTCGACAACGACAGCCTAGTCGATGTCTACGTCACCAACGGCGCCTCGCGCATGATCACCGACGCCGACATCACGGTCACGCCGCAAATGCTCGTCGGCAAGACCGAGTGGGAACTGTGGAAAACACAGCCGACGATGAAAGAGGTTAACCTGGCCTTCAGCAACCGGGGGGACCTGAAGTTTGACCTGGCCGCCAAGCCGTGGGGGCTTGCCCACGAAAGCATGAGCTACGCCGCCGCCTACGGCGACCTCGACGGCGACGGCGACCTCGACCTCGTCGTGGCCAACATCGACGAGCCGACGAGCATCTACCGCAACCTGGGCCACGAGGGCCACCGCGTGGTCGTCCGCCTGGCCGGTGTCGGGGGCAACCGCGCCGGGCTGGGAGCGATAGTCGAGTTGGAGAGCGAAGCGGGCAAACAGATCCGCCAAGCCAACCCGATGACCGGCTTCCTATCGTGCAATGAGTCCGACGTCCACTTCGGCCTTGGCCAAGCGGAGACCATCGACACCCTGCGCATCACTTGGCCAAGCGGGCAGGTGCAAACCTTCAACGATCTCGCCGCCAATCGGCGTTACACGATCGCCGAGCCAAGCGGCGGTTCCGCACCCGCCCCGGCCAAGCCAAGCGCGCCGGACACCCTTTTCACCGAGGTCGCGGAACAGGTCGGCCTGGCCTTTGCCCACAAGGAAAAACCGTACGACGACTACGCCCGTCAGCCGTTGCTGCCCAGCAAGTTGTCGCAGCTTGGCGGCAGCCTGGCCTGGGGCGATGCCGATGGGGACGGCGACCACGACCTGTTCGCCGGCGGCGCGGCTGGCCAAGCGGGGGCAGTGTTCCTCCGCCAAGCGGACGGAACCTTTCAGCCAAGCGAGGCCGCGCAACCGGCGCTCGAGGCCGACCGGGCGGCCGAGGACATGGCGGCGCTGTGGCTCGACGCCGATGCCGACGGCGATTTTGACCTGCTCGTGGCCAGTGGCGGCGTCGAGTGCGAACCGGGCGCGGCCGTGCTGGGCGACCGGCTTTACCTGAACGACGGCCAAGGGCGGTTCACCCGGGCCGACGCGTCGGTGTTCCCGCCCGCAGCCGAGTCGAGCCTCGCGGCCGTGGCCGGGGACTACGACGGCGACGGCGACCTCGACCTGTTCATCGGCGCCCGATCCATCCCGGGCCAATACCCGGAGACGCCGCGCA
>NYYJ01000035.1 GCA_002686755.1 Verrucomicrobiales bacterium | reverse complement strand
GATGAAGGGCGCGATTGCCGTGGCGCTTTTTTTCACCCTGACACACTCCCCGTTGGCCAGAGTGCTGGACGACTTTGACGACAACAAGGTCACCGGCTGGGAGAAATTTGACTTCGGCAGTGGCAACGGCTTCCTCAAGGAGGAGGACGGGCAGTTTACCGTTGGTATGTACCAGCCGCCTGGCCAGCCGTTTTTTGTGGCAGCCACATATGAGCCCGAAACGTTCACTATTGAAGATGGTGTTACTTTGGAGTTTCAAATCGACCTAATTGGAGCGAATCAAATTGAGGCCTATGCGGCTGTGGGCTTCATCCCGACCGATATTCCCGTTAGTCAACTTAGTGGCTATAGCATTGTTAAGGACCAAACTGATGTGGTTTTGGCCAAGGGCCTGAACAAGTTTTTTTATGACATCACGGATGGGGAATGGACTGAAAAACCTGACAATATCACATTGAGTATCTCCATGACCGGCAAGGGAGAGAATGTTTTGATTACGACAAAGATATTGGATATAGACAACAACAACGTAGTTCTATTCGAGCAAACTTCCACTGACACACCGGGGGCGGATGATTTTCAAACAGGCGAGGATGATCCTCCTGCGCCTTTCATGGGCAAACCCGGAAATTTTGTGGTGTTGCTCTATCATCGGGACCTTACGGGCACTTTGCCCGCCTCAAAAATCACACTCGACAATGCCAGGGTATTCCAGCACGAGAGTGACACGTTGGATGATTTTAACGATGGCGAGGTCACCGACTGGGAGAAGTTCGACTTCGGCAGTGGCAACGGTATTCTCAAGGAGGAGGAGGGGAAGTTGAACATTGGAATGCACCAGGCGCCCGGCCAGGCATTTTTTGTGGCTGCCACCTATGGGGCCAAGACGTTTACCATTGAGGATGGCACCACCATTGAGTTCAGTGTCGATCTGATTGGAGCCAACCAGCCGGATTCCTTTGCGGTGCTTAGCTTCATTCCCAAAGACAACCCTGTAAGTACGCTAACTGGGTACAGCATGGCCAAGGACATCAACGATATTCTTTTGGCCAAGGGCCTGGGCAAATACTTTTACGATAAAACCGAGGGAGACTGGATTGAACGGGAGGAAAATATTCGACTCGTTTTGTCGATGACGGGCACAGGAAATTCAGTGGAAGTGACCACCAGAGTGCTGGATCTTGAGAACAATCAGGTAGTTTTGTTCGAGGAGACTGTAATCGACACGGTTGGGGTGGATAATTTTGAGACAGGCGACGCAGATGATCCGCCCGCCAGTTTCATTGGCAAGCCCGGCAACTTTGTCTTGCTGCTGTATCACAACGATACGAATGGATCGTTGCCAGCCTCCAGTGTGACATTGGACAACGCGCATGTGTCCGTTTTCGGCTCTGCCAGTGAGAATCAGCCGCCGATCATTACCGCTGTTTCTCCGGCGATCGCCAGCATGTTTTTACCGGCATCGACAAAGATTACCTTTGGGGTGAACGACGATCAGGGGATCGAGCCGGACGGCATTAGTGTCACGTTGAATGGGACCATTTACACCTCGGGTAACGGCCTAACCGTCGGCGGAACCGCCACCGCCCGGGAAATGTCGCTAGGCGGCCTGACAGCCGGGGTAAACTATCATGCCGTTATCACTGTCACCGATGTTGATGGGAAAACCGATACCCGCAACCTCTACTTTGATACTTTTTCCAGGGACAACCTGGTGATCGAGTCTGAGGATTATAACTTCGTGGGCTGGGACGATTACGGTGAATTCATCGATGATCCGAAGGTTGTTCCCGAGTTTGACGAGGGTGGAGAAACGAATTGGGATGAAGGTTCGTACATTGGCAATTATGGCGCACTGGGTGTCGATTTCTTTGATACCAATGCATCCGGCATCGGCGGTCCAACTCGCCGGTATCGTCCCGAGGATGGAGTCAGCACCGTAGCGGCTCTCGATCTCCCAAGGCCCAAGTTCGAAGAGGCCGGCGGCGCGAATAAGGGTGTTGTGGACTTTGGCGTGTGTGAGATAGCAGAGGGCGAGTGGCTCAATTACACACGCACTTTCAAGGCCGGGCATTACGAGGTATATCTGCGCCAGGCGATTTTCGACATTGACAGCACACTTTGCACGCTCGAACGGGTCACCAGTGCCGCCAATGAGGAGGAGCAGACCACTGAGGTGCTGGGAAGTTTCCTGGGAAGGGAATCCGGCGTGGAATTTCGCAATACCCCGCTCACCGATGGCCTAGGTCTTCATCCTGTGGTGGTCTCATTATCCGGGAAATCCACCCTGCGGCTTACCCAGCACAGTACCGACCCCAATGGTGCCTATTGGTATCAAAACTACCTGCTGTTCCGGCCGGTGGCAGATCCCGGCAAGCTTCGTCCGCTGGTCACCGGTGGCGCGCCATTGCCAGGGTCGTCCGTGGGTGCTGCGGGTGCCGGGCTGTCCGTGACTGTGATGGATCGCCAGACCAAGCTCGATGTCTCCTCTGTGAAGGTTGCTATCAATGGAGAGGAGTTGGGCGCAGAGGTCTCCACGGAGGATGGTATCTCCACCATCTCACTGGCCCTCAATCCACTGCCACCGTCGGGTGAAAGTGTGCAGGTGCAACTTTCCTACGGGGATCAGGATGGCGTCCGGCAGGTTTTGAACTGGAGTTTCCACATGGTCTATTCCGCGTTGTCGGCCGAAGGGGCGGGATTACCCGGATCGGGCAGCGACCCTGGATTCGACGTGCGTCTGGTACAGGCACCGCTTGAGCTTGATCTGAACAGCAGCATCGCACGCGCTGAGGCCCAGCTGGCGGAGGGTTCAGATATAGAGGCTGTGGTGGACTCCACAGCAGTGGCGGAAGTCATCAACTACTCTCAGGACGTGGATGGCTCGTCCGGCAATTTTCCGAGCGATACACTGTTTCCCGGCATTAACCCGGATGAAAACCATGACAACATGGCTATGGAGGCTTTGACTCATCTGGAACTGTCCGCGGGCATTCATCAGTTTGGTGTTGTGGCTGATGATTCCTTCAAGGTCGAGTCGGGAGGGCAGGTCATTGGTATCCACGACGGTGGATCGTCCACTACGGTGTTTGAAATCGTCGTCTCCAAGGCAGGCGTGTATCCGTTCCGCATGGTTTGGGAGGAGACAGGTGGCAGCGCCCACCTCGAGTGGTATTCCATTGATCTGGACACAGGCACCAAGGTGCTGATCAATGACCCCAACACCGCCGATTCAATCAAGGCCTACCGAACAATGGCAGCCCCTCCGCCGTTGACAGTCCAGTCTGCCAGCGCGGTCACTGGACCCTACGCTGCGGATGATGCGGCAGTAATTGATACCGCTGCCGGCACCGCCGTCATTCCGTTGTCAGGCAATGCGCGCTTCTACCGTCTCAGCTCGGCATCGGCCCTCAAGATCAGCAGCATTCAGGTTGGCAATGGCAAGGTGACACTCAAGTACGAGTAACCATGGCCAAGCGCTTGGCCAATGGACGTAAAAAAGGGAGCCGGAAATGGCTCCCTTTTTTCCTGAAATCAATGAACATCAAAGCGCCTCGTTGCCTTTTTCCTCGGTGCGAATCCGGATGGCTTCCTCGACAGAGGTGACAAACAGTTTGCCGTCACCGATCTTGCCGGTGTTGGCGGCCTTGGTGATGGCATCGAGGCAGGTCTGGGTGTTCTCATCCGGGACCACCATCTCCAGCTTGATCTTGGGCAAAAAGTCGACGGTGTATTCGCTGCCCCGGTAAATCTCGGTGTGGCCCTTTTGTCGGCCGAACCCCTTGACCTCTGACACGGTCATACCCTCCACGCCGACTTCCGCCAGCGCATCCCGGACTTCATCCAGCTTGAACGGTTTAATAATTGCTTCGATTTTTTTCATGACAAGTCGTAAACGCTTCCCGGTTCGTGTTTGTGAAACCTCTCGCGCCGCCGCCGCGAACCGCTTGCGCACAACAAGGCTGCAAGTCCTGTGCCAAAGCCCCTAGCTGAATCCATAACACGTTCAACACGAGTAAGCTACGGGTTTGTTTTGGCGGCGCTTGGCCAAGCGGGCGCATGGTTTTTGCCGCCGATGCAGGGGGTTATTTCGCACGGTGTTCAAAAACAGACAGCCCCGCCGGCTTGGCCACTCGACTCCGGCCGCCTTTGCCCCTAGCCTGCTGCGCGTTGTCTGAGATGCTTAAATCCTCCGGTGCCATGGCTGGGGCCACGCTGCTCAGCCGGCTGCTCGGCATGGTGCGTGTGATGGTGTACGCGCGGTTTATGGGGGATGGCCCGGTTGCCAGTGCGTTCGTTTACGCCTTCCAGATTCCTAACCTTTTCCGCCGCCTGCTGGGCGAGGGCGCGCTCACGGCGGCTTTTATACCGCTGTTCAAGCACAAGGAGAAAACCGAGGGCGAAAAGGCGATGTGGCACACGGCCAATGCGGTGGTCTCGGCGCTGGTGGTGGTCTCGGCGCTGGTGGCGGGGTTGGTGATGCTCGGCATATCGATGGCGTTATCGTGGGGGGAAGTCGACGACCACACGCGGTTGATGCTGGAGCTGCTGCGGGTGGTGTTCCCGTATATGCTGTTGGTTTGCCTTGCAGCGGTGTTCATGGGCATGCTCAATTCGCGCGGCTACTTTTTCATCCCGGCGATGGGGGCGACGCTGCTCAACGTGGTGATGATCGCCGCTGTGCTGTTCGTGGCACCGGTCTGGGGTACGCATTTACAAGAGCAAATCTTTGCGCTGGCGTTCGGGGTGCTTGTGGCTGGTGTGGCACAGGCCGGATTTCAGCTGCCGTATCTGATGCGCGAGGGGTATCGGCCGCGCTGGGTGACGCCGTGGCGCAACGACTCCGTCCGCGAGGTGGTGCGCAAGATGATCCCGGCGACCATCGGCGTGGCGGCGTTCCAGTTCAACATCATCATCACGCAGACGCTGGCGTTTTGGATCGAGCGATCAACCGGCTCGAAGATCGTGGCGTCATTCGAGTACGCGGTTCGGTTAATGGAGTTGCCACAGGGTGTGTTCGGGGTGTCGTTGGCGACCTTCCTTTTGCCGACGCTGGCCGGCTTGGCTGCCGAGAAAAAATTTCCTGAATTTCGCGAGAATCTCCAGCGGGGGATGGGGTACCTGTTTTTCGTGAACGCCATTGCGGCGGCGATGTTGATTGTGCTGGCTGAGCCGATGGTGCGGCTGTTGTTTGAGCGAGGGGCGTTCACGGCCGACTCGACCGAGCGCGCTAGCTTCGCGCTGATGTGCCTCGCGCCAGGCCTGTTGACCTATTCGGCGGTGAACGTGATGGCCCGCGCGTTTTACGCGATGGGCGATACCAAGGTGCCGATGCAGATCAGCGCCGTTTGCCTCGGGCTGAACCTTATCATCGTGGTGCCGTTGATTTTCACCTTCCCGAAGGGCAGCCAAGCGGGCGCGCTGGGCGTGGCCAACGTGGCGAGTTCGCTCGTCAACGTGGCGCTGCTCTCGTATGCGCTGAAACGGAAGATGCCCAAGTGGCGGTTCGGCCCGCTGATCAGGCCGCTGATTGGCATGTTGCTCACGGCCGTTGTCGCCGGGGCACTCACTTGGTTTTTACACGCGGAATGGGTGGCGCGGCTGGGCACGGAAACCGTTTGGCACAAGATCGGGGAGGTGTTTGCCCCGGCGATTTCGGCGGCGTTGGTTTACTGGGGGATCACCTCGGCGATGGGGATTCGTGAGGCGCGTGACTTCGTTGCGTTGATACGAAACCGCGGTTCGCAGGACTGAACACTTGGCCAAGCGCTTGGCTGTTTTCGCTTTTCACTCTCGATCAAACCGGCTTAATTGCCCGCCGCAATGAGTCGTTACGCGACAATAACGGTAATTGGCCGGGATAAAACGGGCGTTGTGGCGAGGGTCACCAACCTGTTGTTTGACACCCGCGCCAACATCGAGGCGTTGGAGGAACAGGTCACGCGTGGCCAGTTCAGCATGACTATCCAGGCCAGCTGGAAGGCGGCTTCGTTTGACGAGAAGGCGCTTGGCCAAGGGCTGCGTGCGCTTGGCCGCGAACTGGGGATGGAGATCAAGTGGTGGTTCACCGACCCCAAGCGCCCTCAACGCATGGCGCTGATGGTGACGAAGGAGCCGCACTGCCTCGACGCCATTCTCGCGGCGGTAAAATCCGGCAAGCTCAAGGCGGACATCGGCTGCGTCATTGGCAACCACCGCGACCTTCAGGCCAAGGCCGAGAAAGCAGGGCTGCCGTTCCACCACGTGTCATGGGCCAACCGGGCCAAGGCGGAGGAAAAAGTGCTGAAGATTCTCGAGAAGGCCGAGGTGGATTTCGTCGTGCTGGCGCGCTTCATGAAAATCCTGTCGCCCAATTTTGTTTGGCGATTCAAAAACAAGATCATCAACATTCATCCGTCACTCCTGCCCAGTTTTCCCGGGCCGCAACCGTATCGGCAGGCGTACGAGCATGGCGTAAAGATAGCCGGAGTCACGGCGCATTTCGTGAGCATGCATCTTGATGAGGGGCCGATCATCGCGCAGGAAAGTTTCCGCATCAAACCGGGCATGACGCTCAAGCAGATCGTAGCCACCGGCCAGCCGCTCGAGGCCAAGGCGCTGGTGAACGGCATCCGGCTCTATCTCACCCGCCAGCTCGATGTGCACTGGGGCGTGGTCACCCAAGTTTAAATTACGGGCTTCGCCTGGGGGCAGCTTTGATTCACAATTGAAAACCCTCAAGGCTGTCTGCCATTTGCATGCTTTCGCGGCAAACGATCTCCTGTTCGTTGAACAAGTTTAGGTTACCCAGGATTTCTGCCAGTTTCTGGCGTATTTTAAAGTTCCAAGGCTGGATTTTGAGTGAATACTCGAAACTGCTGCGAGCGGCCATCAGATCGCCAGTTTCAAGCTGTGCAAAGCCAAGTGAATCGTATGCCTGTTCCAAGTTGGGCCGATGGTAAACTGCTTTTTGGAGCCACTCGATGGCTTGGTCGTAATTACCATTTTTGAGGTTAAGATCACCCAGTTTTCGGGCGCATTCCCAAAAGACAAGCTGGCGTAACTCGCTGTTGGCTGTCTCTGGAGCTGAGCCTGATGCGATGCGCTCCCACTCCACATGAAAAGTGCCTCCCGTCGGGGGTGCGATGCCAGCACCTCCTAAGTAAGTGTTGTTTGGGTCAAAAAATATGGTGCTATTGTCAGGCGTCGGTAAATCTCCGTTTCCTTCCATTAATTCCAATGCCTGCAGGAGAAACGAGGCTGCATCTTCCGAACGCCCAAGCGCCAAAAGGGCCAATCCGTGATTGGCCCAGCTAAGCATTCTATCGGGCCAGCGGTTATTTAGGGATTGCCAAATGGAAGCAGCCTGTTGCCACAAGGTATCGCTTTGAGCAGAGTTGCCTTCTTGATGCTGTTGAAACGCATGTAGAGTTATCATTACTGCTACCGTATTGAGTGCATTCCATTCGTTCCTGCTTTCTTGGTTCGTATATGAAGCAAGTCTCTTTGATACATTGACTGGCAATACACTACCCATCATGAAACCACGACTGGCGAGATGAACTATCTCATTATCTGATTTGGCCCAAAATCTTGATCGATCACGTCGAAGACTTTGAAAGTCCAGTCGTTCCAATCGCTCGAAAAGATTCACCAATTGTTGTTCAAGTGTGTGTTGCTGGATGCGGCGGCAGCCCGATTCTGCCACGCAGCGACGTAATGATTCATTCTCAAGGTAATGTGTCAGTAAGGATAGGAGGTTGTTTTCTTCGAAATAAACGCAATCTTCGCCGTCACGGAGGAATTCGCTGATTTCCAGATTGTTAGCATGCATGAATAGTAATGTCCCGCAGGCGGTTGCCTCATAGGCCCTCATATTCATTTCGCCGCGCACGCCGTCGTTGACCACAATCCGGCTACGGGCCAGCGCCTCGAAATAGTCGGGGCCGTGAATATCACGGGCGATGCGAACACGATATTGCTCCTTCAATAGGGCCAGCTTTGCCAAATACCGGCTTCGGGTTCGGTGGGAATGAAAATTAAGCCGCCCTATGAAGGTTACGTCAAACAGTGGTGCCTCGTTCCGGCGCTGGCATTGGTTTGGAGAGTGACCATAAGCAGGCCACCACTCCACATGGTCAATGCCGTGCTCCTTCAAGCGCCGGGTTCCCGCCCGGTCGGCAAAAATATAATCGCACCCGTGTAGACATCCGGACAGTGCCGAGAAATTGTAATGCCAATCACCGACCACGGTTACCAACAGAACCGGGCATTGTTCCCATGCAGGCCACATCATGTACTCGGGCCAAGTCCATAGAATACAATCCGGCTTCCAACCTGCCGGGAGTCGTCCGAACAATTCCCCCCATCCCTCCCCGATTTCGTACTGGATTTCCTTGCCACCAAAGTAAACCAAATCGTGCAGCGTGCCGGCAGGCGCTGCGAACCGGTCATGGGAACAGGGTCCAATGAGGAATTTCATTGGGCGTTGTTGCTAATATCTTTCTCGTCGAGGAAATTGATCTTCAAGCCGCCGCCGGAATGTGCCTGCCCTTCGTTGAGGCTGTCCTGCAGGGTGGGGGAAAGGTTGGTCGGCTCGGTTGCCGGCTCCGCTTGGCCAGCCGCTTGGTCTTCCGGCGATAGTGCGGATCGCAGTGCTCCCTGCACCAGTTCGGCGCAGTGGATTTTCATCGGCGGCAACGGGCCCAGTTCGCCGGACAGCTCCTCCGGTTTTAGCTCCATCGCCTCGTCGGCGGTTTTGCCCTTGATCAACTCGGTGGCAAGGCTGGCCACGGCGATCGCCGTCTCGCAGCCGAAGCTCTGGAAGCTGGCCTTGTCGATCACCTTTTCGCCGTCCTGCTCCTTGTATTTCACCCACATGCGCAGCATCTCGCCACACTCGGAGTTGCCGACCGTGCCGACGGAATCGGCGTCCGGCATCTCACCGATGTTTTGGGGATCGCGGATGGCGTCCGCCACTTTTTTCTGAAGTTCGTCGTTCATTTAACTGAGCGTGTAACGACGTATGGTGGAGTCGACCTCAAGCGACCAGGCATCGATGCCACCCCGGAGCGCGTGGACATTTGGCATGCCGTGGCCGAGATAATAGGCGGCTGCATCGAGTCCCTTTTGGCCTTGATGATCGATCATCACAAACCGCTGGTCGTTATCCCAACTACCAAGGATTTCCTGCATGAGAGGCTGGGTGAGCAGCACGGCGCCTTCGATGTGGACGGCTTCAAATTCCTCTCGCGATCGAATGTCCACGAGGCGGATGTTTTCGCCCTTGGCCAAGCGCTTGGCCAAGTCGGTCGGCTCGAGCAGGATGCGGGCATCCTCATCGTGGCTTTGTTGGATTTTTTCAAGTACCTCACCAACTGGCAGGTCACCATTGCGTTCGCAAACGCCGGCCAACGTTTCTTCCGGACTGAAGCCGCAGCTGCTGCATCCCCCGATGTGATATTTGCGAAACAACGCCCGCTGCGCCCCGGGAAAAACCTGAAGAACCTCCTGCATGGAAGATTCGCCTGTGATCGTTTCGTTCATTACGCGAACAGTTTGCGTACTTGGTGGAGAACCTCGATGAAGCGGTCGACCTCGGCCTCGGTGTTGTAAAAATAAAAACTCGCCCGCGCGGTGGCAGGGACACCGAGCTTGGCCAGGAGCGGCTGGTTGCAGTGGTGCCCGGCGCGCAGCGCAACTCCCTTTTGGTCGGCCATGGTGGCGAGGTCGAGCGCGTGGGCGTCCGGCAGCACGAAGCTCACGACGCCGGAGCGGCCCTCGCTTGGCCCGAATATCCGGATGCCGTCGATCTCGCCGAGTTGCTCGCAGGCGAGCTTGGCCAAGTGCTGGCTGTGTTTAAAGATCGCCTCCCGCCCGATGGCGTCGAGGTAGTCCAGCGCGGCATGCAGGCCCACGGCCCCGGCGACGTTTGGCGTGCCGGCTTCGAACTTGTGCGGCACGACGTTGAACGTCACGTCCCGATACTCGACCTTCGCGATCATTTCGCCGCCGCCCTGATATGGTGGCATTGCCTCGAGTAGTTCTCGACGGCCGTACAGCACGCCGATCCCGGTTGGCCCGCAGGTTTTGTGGCCGGAAAAGGCGAGGAAATCACAGCCGATCGCCTGCACATCGACCGGCGCGTGGCCGGTGCTCTGGGCGGCATCGACCACGGTGATGACACCGGCAGCACGGGCGCGGGCGCAGATTTCGGCGACTGGGTTGACCGAGCCGAGGGTGTTTGAAACGTGCGTGAGCGAGAGCAGTCGGGCACGGGCGAGCTGCTCGTCGAGCCACTGCAGGTCGAGTTGTCCGTCGTCGCCGGTGATTTCAATGAAGTCCAACTGCGCCCCGATGCGCCGGGCCAGCATCTGCCATGGCACGAGGTTGCTGTGGTGCTCCATCTCGGTGAGGAGGATGGTGTCGCCCTCGCGCAGGTTTTCCAGCGCCCACGTGTTGGCGACGAGGTTCAACCCCTCGGTGGTGCCCCTGGTGAAAATGATCTCGTCGCGCGAGCCGGCGTTGAGGTAATCGGCAACCCGCTGGCGGGCGCCCTCGTACGCCTCGGTGGCGCGGTTGCTCAGCTCGTGGATGCCGCGGTGGACGTTGGCGTTGTCGTGCTCGTAATAGCGGCGGATGGCGTCGATGACCTGTCGCGGTTTCTGGCTGCTGGCGGCGTTGTCGAGGTAGACCAGCGGGTGGCCGTTCACCGTTTCCCGCAGGATCGGAAAGTCGTCGCGCCTGGCCAGGCTCGCTGATTTCGCCTCCGCACTCATCACATCATGCCTAGTTGGAGCTTGGCCGCCTCGCTCATCATGTCCTGACTCCAGGGCGGATCCCAAACGATCTGCACATCCGCATCGTTCACCCCCTCGATGCAGAGCAGCCGGTTATGCGCATCCTGTTGCAGTACCGGTCCCATGCCGCAGCCGGGCGCGGTGAGCGTCATCTTCACGTCGACCCGCCAGCCGTCGTCGATCTGGCTCGGCGTGCTGTCGTAAACAAGGCCAAGATCCACGATGTTCACCGGGATCTCCGGGTCGTACACCGTCTTGAGCTGTGCGTCGATTTGCTGCTGCAAATCGTCTAGGGTCTCCGGGCGCTTGGCCTCCTCGGCGGGGGTCTTGACCGGCTCGAGGCCAAGCGCGTCGGCGTCGCGGCCCTCGATGCGGAACATGTTTCCGTTGACGATGACGGTGAAGGTGCCGCCAAGCGTCTGGGTGATCTGCGCGGTCTCCCCTTTTTGAAGCGTCACCTTGTCGCCCGACGGGACGATGGAGGCCTCGATGTCACGGCCAAGCGCGATGGGGCTGTCACTGTTCATTTCAAGCGATCTGTGCGGACGACTCGGCGGCGAGGGCCTGGATGCGGCTCACCATCGAGTGCAGTCCATTGCGGCGGGTCGGGCTGAGGTGCTTGTCGAGGCCGAGCCGGGCCGCGGTTCCTGCGCAGTCGGTGGCCATGATCTGTTCGGCGGTTTTACGGTTGTAGACCAGCAGCAACACGGCGATCAGTCCCTTTACGATAAAGGCGTCCGAGTCGGCGCGAATCTCGAAGGTCGAGTCGGCGTTCGGCAACATTTTCAGCCAAACCATTGCCTGGCAGCCGTGCACGCGGTTTTCCTCGACCATCTCGGACTCGTCGAGCGGCGGCAGTTTTTTGCCCAGCTCGATGAGGTAGGCAAACCGCTCCTCCCAATCTCCGAGAAACTCGAAGTTTCCGGTCAGTTCGTCAATCGTCGTGTCCAAAAAGTCCGCCACGGTTCAGCCCAGTTGATGCTCCGTCTCGAGCCGGTCCCACACCAACGCATCGAGTTCCTCCCGCACGGCGTCGTGCCGGATGCGTTCGACGATCTCGCCGGCGAATCCGTGCATCAGCATCCGGCGTGCCGTGCAGGTGTCGATCCCGCGGGCGCGCAGGTAAAAGATCGCGTCGTCATCCATCTCGCCGATCGTCGCGCCGTGGGTGCACTTTACGTCATCGGCATAAATCTCGAGCTGCGGCTTGGTGTTGGCCGTGGCGTCGTCGCTGAGCAGCAGGTTTTTGTTGGTCTGCTTGGCGTCGGTTTTTTGTGCATCGGGCTGCACAAGGATTCGTCCGTGAAACACACCGCGCGAATGGTCGTCGAGGATGCCGTTGAAATACTCGTGGCTGTCGCAGTGTGGCGCGGCGTGGTCGACAATCATGTGATGGTCGGCCAACTGCTGGCCGCGCGTCATGTACAGCCCGTTGAGCACGCACTCGATGCCCGGTCCGGCCAGCCGCATGCGGAGGTTGTTGCGCGACAGCCGCGAGCCAAGCGCGATTGAGTGGAACGCATACCGCGCATTCCGGCCCAGCTCCGAGTGGAGCGACGCCAGATGAAACGCCCTGGCCGATTGATCCTGAAACTTGATGTGCTCCACGTTGGCACCGTCGCCGACGCGCGTCTCGGTGACGACGTTGGTCACGGTCGCCGCTTGGCCAAGCGAGAGGTGCGACTCGATGATCGTGCCGTGTGAGTTGGCCCCGGCGTCGATCCAATTGCGGACGTGCGCCGCCTCGCCTTCCTCGCTTGCCGTGGTGACGAAGAGCAGATGAGCCGGCTTGGCCAAGCGCTGGCCGTCGGCGATTTGGATAAGCGAGCCGTCGGTGAAAAAGGCGTCGTTGAGCGCGACGAACGGGTTGTCATCGCCCGCAGAAACCGAGCCAAGCTCCCCCTCGTAGCGAGCCAGATTGGAGACCGTCACGCCGCTTGGCTGGTCGGCGATTTGCGACAGGCCGGCGTTGAAATGACCATCGATAAAGACCAGCCGGTCGGCGTCGAGCCGGTCGAACGTTAACCCGTCAAGTTGCTCCGGCCCAGGCGCTTGGCCAAGCGGGGCGGCGACCGGCCGGAACGGGAATTCGGTGAGCGGCCTGAGGTTGGTGAACCGCCAATCCTCGTCGTTTAATGACGGATAACCCGACTCGGAGAACCGGGCCAAGCCGGCTTTGCGCAGCGGCATCCGCGCCGCGCCATTCTGCTCCATCGCGGCAAACGCCTCCACCGGTGTGGTGGCCGGATCTGTGGTGGCCGGATCTGTGGCGGCAGCTTGGCTCATGCGGCTTCCTTGGCCAGCCAGTCGTAGCCTTTCTCCTCCAGTTCAACCGCCAGCGATTTGTCGCCGGACTTGATGATGCGGCCGTTGTGCAGCACGTGCACGAAGTCCGGCACGATGTAGTCGAGCAGCCGCTGGTAATGCGTGATGACAACCTGCGCGTTGTCGCGGCCCCTGAGCCGGTTGACGCCGTCGGCGACGATGCGCAGCGCGTCGATGTCCAGCCCCGAGTCGGTCTCGTCGAGCACGGCCAGCCGCGGGTTGAGCATCGCCATCTGCAAAATCTCGTTGCGCTTTTTTTCCCCACCGGAAAACCCCGCGTTCACCGGGCGCTTGAGAAAATCCTCGCTCAGGCCAAGCTCCTTCATTTTTTCCTTCACCGCCTTGAGGAAACTCATCGCGTCGAGTTCCGCCTCGCCGCGGTGGGNGCGAACCGCGTTGACGGCCGAGCGCAAAAAATAGGCGCTGTTCACGCCGGGAATTTCCACCGGGTACTGGAAGGCGAGAAAGACCCCTTCGCGGGCGCGTTCCTCCGGCGCAAGGTCGAGCAGGTCGCTGCCATTGTAGAGCGCCTCGCCACCGGTGACGTCGTAGCCGTCGCGACCGGCAAGCACCGAGGCGAGTGTGCTTTTGCCGCTGCCGTTCGGGCCCATGATGGCATGCACCTCACCAGCATTCACCGAGAGATCAATTCCCTTGAGGATCGGCTTGTTCTCGATCCCGGCATGTAGTTTTTTAATTTCTAGCATACGTAAAAAATGGTTAGCCGACGCTACCCTCGAGGCTGACGTCGAGGAGCTTTTGGGCCTCCACGGCGAACTCCATCGGGAGTTCGCGGAAGACCTCCTTGCAGAAACCGTTGACGATCATGTTGACGGCGTCTTGCGGTTCGAGGCCACGTTGGTTGCAGTAAAAAATCTGGTCCTCTCCGATCTTGGAGGTGGTCGCCTCGTGCTCGATGCTGGCACTGGGGTTCTTCGCCTCGATGTACGGGAATGTATGGGCACCGCATTTGTCGCCGATGAGCAGCGAGTCGCACTGCGAAAAGTTGCGGGCGTTGGTCGCCTTTTTGCCGACCTGCACGAGTCCACGGTAGCTGTTCTGCCCCTTGCCGGCGGAGATGCCCTTGGAGACGATGGTGCTGCGGGTGTTTTTCCCGATGTGCACCATCTTTGTTCCGGTGTCGGCCTGCTGCATGTTGTTCGTAAGGGCGACGGAGTAAAATTCGCCAACGGAATCGTTGCCCTGCAAAATCACACTGGGGTACTTCCAGGTGATCGCCGAGCCGGTCTCGACCTGCGTCCACGAAATCTTGGCGTTGGTTTTGCAGATGCCGCGCTTGGTCACGAAATTGTAGATGCCCCCGCGGCCTTCCTCATCACCGGGATACCAGTTTTGTACAGTGGAATACTTGATCTCTGCGTTGTCGAGCGCGACCAGCTCCACCACGGCGGCGTGCAGTTGGTTCTCGTCACGCATCGGCGCGGTGCAGCCCTCGAGGTAGCTGACGTGGCTGCTTTCCTCGGCAACGATAAGCGTGCGCTCAAACTGCCCGGTGTTGGCGGCGTTGATGCGGAAGTAGGTGCTGAGTTCCATCGGGCAGCGTGTGCCCTTGGGGATGTAAACGAACGACCCATCGCTGAAGACGGCGGAGTTCAGCGTGGCATAAAAATTGTCCGTGTACGGCACGACTGTCCCAAGATATTTTCTCACCAACTCCGGGTGTTCCTGCACCGCCTCGGAGATGGAGCAGAAGATCACTCCGGCCTTGGCCAAGTCTTCCTTGAAGGTGGTACCGATCGACTCGCTATCGAACACTGCATCGACTGCGACCCCGGCCAGCCGCGCCCGCTCGTGCAGCGGCACACCGAGTTTTTCGTACGTCTCGAGGAGCTTCGGATCGACTTCATCAAGGCTCTTCGGACCGTCCCCCTTTTTCATTGGGGCGCTGTAGTAGGAGATGTCCTGAAAATCGACCGGCGGATATTTCACATGCGGCCAGGTCGGGCACTCCATTTTTTCAAAATGTCGAAGCGCCTTCAGCCGCCATTCCAGCAACCACTCCGGTTCGTTCTTTTTTGCAGAGATAAAACGAACAACGTCCTCGTTCAGGCCCGGCTCGAGCGACTCACTTTCAATGTCGGTGACGAAGCCGTACTTGTAGTCGCTCGCTACAAATTCATCGATGGTATCCGTGTGGGCACTCATGCGTGGGCCTCCCTTCGTCCGCAGTCCTCACACGTCCCCGTACAGCGGCCGTGCAGGGCAATGTCGATTTGGCGCACTTCAAATTTACCCGACACATCCACTTCGGGCACGCGGGGCGAATCCTTCAGATTCACATCGAACACCTTGCCACAGTCATCGCAGCAGAAGTGCGCATGCTCGTTCATGTTGGAGCAATACATTGAGGCACCACGATCGACGTTTACCTGCCTCACGACGCCGCACTTAACGAGTGCGTCGAGGCTGTTGTAAACGGTCGCCATGGAAATCTCCGGTTTCGACTGCTTGGCCCGCATGAACACCTCATCGGCAGAGGGGTGATCTCGTTGGCTTAGCAGAACCTCGTAGACATGCTGCCGTTGAGAAGTGAATCGAAGGCCCTTCTCGGCAAGTCGTTGATTGAGGAAGTCACCGGACACAGGAAGGTGGTCCGTCGCCATGCGCGCAATGTGCCATTGGCCAAGCGCCCTGTCAATACTTGGAATAATTCTAAATAGAAAAACCAAGCGCTTGGCCAATCGGAAACGGCGCTTAGTCTTTGGGCAGCAGTGCTTTCCAGTCTAGGGTGGGGTGGCCGGCGGCGATGATGGAGGGGTTGCGTGTGTCTTCCTTGCCGTAGCCCAAGCGGTAGCCGTCGAGAGTGCAAACGGCGCCCCCGGCCTCCTCGAGGATGCATTGTGCGGCGCCGGTATCCCACTCCATCGTGGGGACGAATCGTGGGTAAAGATCGGCCGCACCCTCGGCTACGAGGCAAAATTTGAGCGAGCTGCCCATGCTGACAAGTTCGGCGCTTGGCAGTTTTTCGAGCATGGCGGCGACCTTTGGGCCGGCGTGATCGCGGCTGGCCACGATGCGAAGTTTTTCCTTGTCGATTTCGCTGACGTGAATCTTCTCCGGCTCCGCTTGGTCAAGCCGCTTGAATGCCCCGTTGCCCCGGTTGGCGAAGTACTCAAGACCGGAGGCTGGGGCGAGCACGACGCCGAGGGTGGATTCGCCGTTTTCGATCAGCGCGATGTTGACGGTGAACTGTCCGGTTTTCTTGATGAACTCCTTGGTGCCGTCGAGTGGGTCGACGAGCCAGAAGCGATTCCAGCTCATTCGTTCCTCGGTGCTGATGCCCTCCGATTCCTCGGACAAAACCGGGATGTCCGGCGTCAGCTCTGTGAGCGCGGCGACGATGCAGTTGTGTGCGGCCCGATCTGCCTGTGTGAGTGGCGAGTCGTCCTCCTTGGTTTCCACTTGGGCCGGGCCATCGTAGGTTTTCATGATGGCGTCTCCGGCCTCGGCCGCAATGCGTCGAATGTCGTCTATCATTTCAAAATCAAACCCAGCCTACGCCGGGAAACTTGGCCAACAGGTCCTTTCGAATTCGCGGGTACTCCCGTTGTTTGAACGTTGGCCAGTCATCACAAAAATCGATCTTCTTGTTTTTCGGGGTCAACAGCTTGAATCGCACGAGGTGTTTACCCTCGCAGATAGCCGGATGCTCGGTCAGCCGGAAGCAGTCGTGCAGTTTCACGTGCAGCTCCACCGGTTGCACGTTGCCGTGTTTGTCGGCGGAAACCTCCGGGTACTGCAGTCGCTTGGGCTGATCGTCGGGCCAATCGATGGTGGCCGGGGCGAACTCGTCGAGCCACTCCCATTGCGCCTCCGGCATGTGCCTGCGAAACGCCGGCTTCACATTGGCTGCCGCCGCCTGCTTGGCCAAGGTCATGCCCTCAAACGCGGTGGCGAGGCAATTCAAAATCGCCGGTTCATCCAGCGGGGGGAACTCGAGATCCGGCCGTGCGGCACAGAGCCAGTTCAGCCGGTTGATCAGCAGCCGGATCGAGTGGTCGAACGACTTTGGTTTGAACCACTCGCGCAGGCAGGCCCGGGCCAGCGCTTGCCCGGCGGCTTTTGCGTCTGGTTCGCGGGCGCGTTCGCGGCCCAGTTCAAGGTCGCGGAAGCGCGTAATCTCAAACGCCTCGACCCGCTTGGGTGCGGGGTCAAATTCGCACTCCGGCCGGGTGGTGAGTTCGTCCGGAAACAGTTCGCGCACCCAGTCCAACTCGATGGCCGAGGCCATACTGAGCAGCGTCTGGGCGCGGTTACCCCGGGCGGAAACCTGTCGAATCTCGGCGACGACGAGCAGCGACGATTGCTGCACGACGCTCTCGCGAACCAGCGTGCCGCTTCGGCCGTGCGGCAGTGTGCAGTGGAGTGTGCCGGTGTCGCGTCGCACGCAGATTTGATCGGCGAACGCGGAGAGGATGCAGAGCCGCAGCGCGGTGGCCTTCGATCGATCCGGTTCGGCGTTTTCATCGCTGGCCATACCGTGGCGCTTGGCCAAGTGCAGCAGTTGACGAAACGTCGCCTCGGCTTCGCGGCAGGCGCCGGCGTGGATGCCGTGTGCCCGGCAGTCGTCGATGTTGTAACGACGCGACCGGGCAAACTGCCACGCGCGGATCAGTACCTCGAAGTCGGATCCGGCCCCGTCGCGGAACGGTTCCTGCGCGGCCTGTACTTTTTTGTCTTCGCGGGCGGAGCGGACGAGGATGTCGCGCCCGCTGAGGAAGGCGGCACACAGGGCGGCCTCGTTGACGCAGCCGCGGCGTCCGCCCTCGATCATCATTCGGGCAAAGCGTGGGTGCATCGGCAGGCGGAGCATCGCTTGGCCAACCTCGGTCAGTCCGCCGCCGCCGTTGGCCAAGCGCTTGGCCAAGGCTCCGAGCGAGCGCAACAAGTTTTCGGCAGTCTCAACGGCGGCGGGTTCCGGTTTGTCGAGCCAGTCGAAATCCACCGCGCGTTCGATGCCGGCGGAGTGCAGCATGAGGACCGCCTCGGCAAGGTCGGTTCGATGAATCTCCGGAGTGTTGTGTTCCGGCCGATTGAGGTGGCCGCTCTCGGTCCAGAGCCGGTGGCAGGTGCCGGGTGCGGTGCGGCCGGCACGACCGGCGCGTTGGTCGGCGGAGGCGCGGCTGATCTCCTCGATGAGCAGCGTGCCAAAGCCGCGTTCGCTGTCGAAGCGGGCCACGCGGGCGAGGCCTCCGTCGATGACGTGGCGGATGCCGTCGATGGTCACGGACGTCTCGGCCACGTTCGTTGCGACGACGACTTTGCGACGGTTGCAGTCGCTGAACGCTCGATCCTGATCTGCCGGTGGTAGCTCGCCGTGCAGCGGGATTAACTCCACCGGCTCAGCGAGGCGTCGTCGGCTGAGCGCGCTGATCGTGCCGCGGATTTCGCCCATGCCGGGCATGAAAATCAGGATGTCTCCCGGCGAGTCGTTTCGCAAAATCAACTCCACCGCGTCGGCTGCCTGCTCGGTGACCGGGTCGCGGTTGCGGTATTGGCCAAAGCGAATCTCGACCGGGAACGTACGCCCGTCGGAGGTGAGCACGGGGCAGGGCGCGTCCGGCGCTTGGCCGAGGTAGCGGGCCACGGAGCCGGTCTGAATGGTGGCCGACATGACGACGATCTTCAGGTCGTCGCGGCTCGAGCGCTGGAGTTTTTTGACGAGGCCAAGTGCGAGGTCGCTCATCAGGTTGCGTTCGTGAAACTCGTCGAACAGCACCGCACCAACGCCGGTCAGTTCGGGATCATCCTGCAGCCGTCTCAGCAGCACGCCTTCGGTGATAAACTCGATCTTGGTTTCGGGGCCGGTGTGATTTTCGAACCGAACCTGATAGCCCACGCCTTGGCCAAGCGGGGTGGAGCGTTCCCAAGCGACACGGCGAGCGAGCGAGCGGGCGGCGACGCGGCGGGGCTGCAGGACGACCACGCGGCGTTCTCCGCAGAGGACGTCATCGAGAATCATCTGTGGCACCTGGGTGGATTTGCCGGAGCCGGTGGGTGCGCCGAGTACAAGGCGATTGTGCACAGCGAGCGTGTCGGTGATTTCTCCGTGGGTGTCCCAGATGGGGAGCGACTCATTCATGCCGCGTGCGCTTGGCCAAGCGGGGAAGGGGGCGGGGCGTCAAAGCAGGTGACCCAGTTTTTCGCGCTTGGTTTTGAGGTAGCCCTTGTTGTGCTTGTTGGGCTTTACGCGGATCGGCACCTGCTCGACGATCTCGAGGCCGTACCCCTCCAGCCCGACGATTTTCTTCGGGTTGTTGGTCAGCAGGCGGATTTTTTTGATGCCAAGGTCGGCGAGGATCTGCGCGCCGATGCCGTACTCGCGCAGGTCCATCGGGAAGCCGAGTTTCTCGTTGGCCTCGACGGTGTCGAGACCGCCCTGCTGCAGTTTGTAGGCCTTGATTTTTGGGGCGAGGCCGATGCCGCGGCCCTCCTGGCGCATGTAGAGGATCACCCCGTGGCCGGCGTCACTGACCTGTTTCATCGCCTGTTGCAACTGCGGCCCGCAGTCGCACCGGCGCGAGCCGAACACGTCGCCGGTGAGGCATTCGCTGTGCACGCGCACGAGTGTGCGGCGGCGGGCGTTCATGCTGCCGCGCACCAATGCGAGGTGGTGCTGCCCGTCGATGGTCGAGCGGTAAAGGTGCAGGTCAAACTCGCCGAAGTCGGTGGGCATGGCGATGATCTCCTCGCAGGCGACGAGCTTTTCGCGTTTGCGTCGGAACTGGATGAGCTGCTCGATGGAGCAGAGCTTGAGCTTGTGCTTTTTCGCGAAGCGGCGCAGCTCCGGCAGGCGGGCCATCGAGCCGTCGTCGTTCATGATCTCGCAGATCGTGCCAATCGGTCGGCAGCCGGCGAGGCGGGCGAGGTCTACAGCAGCCTCNGTGTGGCCGGCGCGCTGGAGCACGCCGCCGCTCTTGGCGCGCAGCGGGAAGACATGGCCCGGCTGCACAAGGTCGTTGGCCAGCGAGGTGGGGTTGGCCAGGATCTTGATCGTCTTCGCGCGGTCGGCGGCGCTGATGCCGGTGGTGATGCCGGCGGCGGCGTCGACGCTGACCTGAAAATCGGTGCGGTGGCCCTCGCGNTTGTTNAGCACCATGCGCTCGATNCCGAGTTGCTGCAGGCGCTCCGGCGCGGTCGGCACGCANATCAGGCCGCGGCCGTNNTTGGCCATGAAGTTGACCGCCTTGGCCGTNGTCTTCTCGGCNGCCATGATGAGGTCGCCCTCGTTCTCGCGGTCGGCGTCGTCGACGACGACCACCATTTTGCCGCGCGCGATGTCGCGCAGCACCGCCTCGATCGAGTCAAATTTACCCGTTTTTTTCTTTGCTGCCATGTTACCCGCCCGTTCGGGAGCGTACCCACGCTTGGCCAAGCGGTCGAGAATGGAGGCGCGCCGGGCGGAAAAACAAGCGGGTTCTTACTTGAAATTGGCCAAGCGTGAGGCACATTTCCCGCTACCCGCCGATGGGGGTGGTTCACCCCGTTTCGGCCTGTGCCGCCTTTAATCATGAAAAAACTAAGCACCCTAATCGTCGTCGCGCTTGGCCTGTTGGCAGCCAACGCGTTTGCGCAATCCTCATCCACAACCACGTCCACCGCCAAACCCACGGCCAAGCCGGACTTCCCGGCGTACACCACGGTGCTCAAGGGGTACGAGCAGGTCATCTCCAGTATGGACAAGAAATCGAGCCTGTTCTCCATCTACGTTCGCAAGAAGGATCAGCAGATGCTCGGCGCGCTCCCGATCGGATTTGAGACAAAAAAATTCTTCATTGCCACGACCGTGGCCAGCGGTGAGACGTACGCCGGGCTGCAGGCGGGCGAGAAGTACGTTTACTTCAAGCGGCTCGACAAGCGGCTGCTGATTATCGAGCCCAACCTGAAGGTGCGCTCAACGGGTGACCCCGAATCGAAGTCCTCCGTCAAGCGGCTTTTCACCGACCGCGTGATCGTCGATGTGCCGATCCTCACGCTGTTGCCGAAGAACCGGCCGGTGATCGACATGGACGCGCTGCTCGTCGGTCAGGCGTCGAAGTTTTTCGGCAGCCGGGGAGGTGGTTTCAACTCGCGGCTGGCGCAGATCCGCACGGCCAAGGCGTTTCCGGGCAACGTCGAACTGGCCTTCACCGCGCCAGCATCAAACGGCGTGCTCAAGACGTTGCATTACTCGATCAGCTCGATCGTCCCGAGCAAAACCTACAAGCCGCGAGTCGCCGACCAGCGCGTGGGCTACTTCACCACCAGCTATTCCGACCTCGGCAAGTACACGGATGAGCAGAAGAAAATCCGTTACATAAACCGATGGCACCTTGAGAAGGCCGATCCGAAGCTCAAGGTCAGCCCGGTGAAAAACCCGATTATTTTTTACATCGAGCACACCACGCCGGTGCGCTATCGCCGCTGGGTGCGCGAGGGCATCCTGATGTGGAACAAGGCGTACGAGAAAATCGGCCTGGCCAACGCGATCGAGGTTTACTACCAGGACGCCGCGACCGGCGCGCATATGGAGAAAGACCCGGAGGATGCGCGGTACAACTTCGTTCGCTGGCTCAATAACGATATCGGCACCGCCATCGGACCGAGCCGGGTCAACCCGCTGACCGGCCAGATTCTNGATGCCGACATCATCCTGACCGACGGTTGGATTCGTCATTATTGGATGCAGTTTAATGAAATCCTGCCACGCATTGCCATGGAGGGCTTTGCGCCGGAGACGCTCGCCTGGCTCAAGGAACACCCTGAGTGGGATCCGCGCGTGCGGCTGGCCCATCCGTCAATGCGCGCCGCCGTGAAGGCCGACCTGGCCGCCCACGGCGCGGAAGCCTACGGCGGTCATCCGTTGGCCAAGGCGGATCCGGAACTGATTGGTGACAACGAGTTCGACGGGCTGCACGGGCGCATCAGCCAAGTGAATGGACATTGCCGCGCCGCCGAAGGCATGTCGCTTGACCTGGCCGCCATGCGTCTCTCTTTCGAGTTGGCCAAGGATGAGGGTGACAAGGACGACAAGGGCGGAGACAAGCCGAAGCCCAAACCGAAAAAAACAGAGGTCACGCTGGACGGGGTGCCGGAATGGTTCATCGGGCCGCTGCTCGCTGAGTTGGTCGCGCACGAGGTTGGTCACACGCTTGGGCTGCGCCACAACTTCAAGGCATCAAGCATACACTCGCTGGAAAAAATCAACAGTGACGAGATCAAGGGCAAGGAAACCCTCGCTGGCTCGGTAATGGATTATCTGCCGATAAACATGCACAAGGATGTTGGCGAAAAACAGGGCGACCACACCATGATCGGGATCGGCCCGTATGATCACTGGGCCATCGAGTATGGCTACTCCATCATCAGCAAGCCGGAGGAGCTGGAGAAAATCCTGAGCCGTGTGTCCGATCCCAAGCTGCAGTTTGCCACCGACGAGGACACGATTGGCCCTGACCCGTTCGCGCGCCGGTACGATTTCGCGGCCAACCCGCTCCAGTATGCCAAAAACCAAATGAGCATTGTGAAACATCACCGCGGGCAGTTGCTCGATCATTTTGTGAAGAAGGGCCAAAGCTGGGCCAAGGCCCGCTACGGCTACCAACTCACCCTCTCGCTGCAGTCGCGTGCGCTGAGCATGATGGGCAATTGGATCGGCGGCTCATTCGTTAATCGCGACAAGAAGGGGGATCCCGGCGACCGCTATCCGATTACCCCGGTACCGGCCAAGCGGCAGCGCGAGGCGCTCGAATTCATGCTCGCGAATTCCTTCGGTGACGAGGCATTCGGGTTGAACTCCGAGTTGCTGCGCCGCATGGGAGGCGATCGCTGGATCGACCATCTCTCCAGTTCGATGAAAGACACCGTCTGGCCGGTGCATGAGAAGGTGATGGGCATTCAGGCCTCCACGCTGACGATGATCCTCAACCCGACCACGCTGGGCCGCGTGTACGACAACGAGTTCCTCGTNGAGGCCGACAACGACGCCATCACGCTGCCGGAGATTTTGACCAAGCTCGACGATGCCATTTGGACCGAACTGAAAGCCCCGGCCAAGGGCGAACATTCCGCCCGCAAGCCGCTGATCTCGAGCCTGCGGCGCAACCTCCAGCGCGAACACCTCGAGCGGCTGGTCAGCCTCAGCATGCCCGGCTCGTGGCGCGGNGNCAGNTCGCGNCCNTTGGCCAANCTGGCGAGCCAGCAACTCCGCAGCTTGGCCAAGCGCGTCGAGGCCGCGCAAAAGGCCGAAGGCGTGAAGCTCGATCCGTACACCGCCGCCCACCTTTCCGAGGCGGGTGAGCTGATCAAAAAGACGCTAGACGCCGGCATCATTTACGGCAGCACGAAGATTTAACGGGCCAAGCCGATACGACTCCAAGCCCCATAAGTCACATAAGCCGTATAATTGCCTTTGTTTCCGGCGGGTCTTTCTCCAGACTGCGCGCGTTCTCTGGCCGGCCAAGCGCTTGGCCAAGCGCAACCCTAATCTGACCCATGAGTGAGCCGAACGACCCTCTCGCCGCTGAAAAAACTCTCCTCGCGGAGGCGAACCATAAACCGCTCCTGTCCCGCTGGGGCACCTTCGCCAAGCTGTCCGGCCCGGGCTGGCTGCAGGGCGCGATCACGCTGGGCGGCGGCTCGCTGGCCGGCAGCCTTTATGTTGGCGTAATCGGTGGCAACCAGATGCTGTGGCTGCAGCCGCT
>NYYJ01000034.1 GCA_002686755.1 Verrucomicrobiales bacterium | reverse complement strand
CGCCAGCAAGGCGCTGCCCGAGCTCCGGAAATTGACCCGGGACAGCTACGACTTCGTCCGCCGCGAGGCTAGGCGTGCCGTCGAATCGTTCGATTAAAACGGGTTTTCTGGCAAAATGGCGCTTGCAATCGGCTTGGCCGGACGTATGTTCCCCCGCCGCTGGGTCCCGTGATTGCGGGCCGCCCGTTTGAAGCTGAGAAACAATCGTTAACCGAGTAACTAACCTTTAACCCGGTTGCCCCGTCTTCGGACGCCTTTCACGGGCAAACGGTTTTCGCAGGGAAAACTTACTCCCATTTATAAAATAATAAAGTGTCATTAACCATGGAAGAGGCCATGGCGCAGAGCCAAGTCAGCTTTGCCCCCGGCCAAATAGTCAAGGGGACGGTCATTGAGATCCGCCAGAAGGAAGTCATGATCGATATCGGCTACAAGAGCGAAGGCTCCGTGCCGGTCAACGAATTCGAGGATCATGACGAGGAATTGAAACTCGAGTACGAGGTCGATGTGCTGATCCTGCAACTGGAGGATCGCGACGGCATGGTCGTGCTGTCCCACGAGCAGGCGATCTTCAAAAAGAACTGGGACAACATCAAGACCATCTGCGAGGAGGGGGGCCACATCAAGGGCCGCGTCAAGGCGGCAGTCAAGGGCGGGTTGATCGTGAACATCGGCGTGGAGGCGTTCCTGCCGTCGTCTCAGATCGACGTCACCACCCCGTACGACCTCGATCCGTACGTCGGGCAGACCTACGATTTCAAGGTGATGAAGCTCAACCTCGAGCGGCAAAACATCGTCCTGAGCCGCCGCGAGCTGATCGAGGAGGAACGCTCCGCCAAGCGCGCGGAACTGCTCAGCGACATGGTGCCGGGTGACATCCGCAAGGGTACCGTCAAGAACCTGACCGACTTCGGCGCGTTCGTCGACCTGAACGGCCTGGACGGCCTGCTGCACATCACCGACATGAGCTGGGGCCGCATCACGCACCCCTCCCAAATGCTGGCCACCGGCCAGGAGCTGGAGGTGGTCATCCTCGACATTAACAAGGAAAGCGAGCGGGTCAGCCTCGGCCTGAAACAAAAACAGGCCAACCCGTGGGACAAGATCGAGGAGAAATACCCCGTCGGTGGCAAGATCGCTGGCCGGGTGGTCAACCTCATGCCGTACGGCGCGTTCATCGAGCTGGAGCCGGGCGTCGAGGGGCTGGTGCACGTCAGCGAGCTGTCCTGGACCAAGCGCATCAACAAGCCGTCCGAGGTGCTCAAGGCCGGTGAGGACATCGAGGCCGTCGTGCTCGGCATCAACCAGGACGAGCAGAAAATCTCCCTCGGCATTCGCCAGCTTGACACCAACCCGTGGGATCTGGCCGAGGAGAAATACAAGGTCGGCGCAAAGGTGAGCGGCAAGATTCGCAACCTCACCAGCTACGGTGCCTTCATGGGGTTGGAGGAGGGACTCGACGCCATGATCCACGTCTCCGACATCTCCTGGACCCGCAAGATCAACCACCCGTCCGAGGTGCTGCAAAAGGGGCTGGATGTCGAGGCGCAGGTGCTGGAGGTCGACCGCGAAAACCAGCGAATCTCCGTTGGCATCAAGCAGCTCGCGGAGGATCCGTGGGACAAGATCGACGAGTTGTACAAGATCGGCGACCTCGTCGACGGCAAGGTCTCCAAGCTCGCCAGCTTCGGCGCGTTCGTCGGGCTGGAGCACGACATCGACGGATTGGTACACATCAGTCAGGTCAGCGAGGAGCGGATCGAGAAAATAAAGGACGTCCTCAAGGTGGGTGAGGAAGTCCGGGCCCGCGTGATCAAGATCGACCGTGCGGACCGCCGCATCGGCCTCTCGATCAAGGCGGCCACCTACACCACGGAACAGCTCAAGGAGGAGGAGGCCGTGCTCGACGCCCTCAAGCCGGGCGAGGATCTCGTGGCATTGCAGCATGCGTTCGACACCTTCGGTGACGAGGGCGAGGCCGAAACCGCAGAGCCGGAAGCTCCAGCTTCCGCGGCGGAGGAAGCCAAGGCAGAAGAACCGGAGGCTCCCGCCAAGGACGAGGCGGATGCGCCTACCGAGGAGGAAGCCAAGGCCGACGACTGATCGGTCACAGCTCAAACGATTTGCAACCGGGCGGGTCATCCCGCCCGGTTTTTTGTCGGCCAAGCGCTTGGCCAAGCGGTCGGCCCTCGACTTTCAAGGGCCAAGCCGCCATAACAGGCGCCGGTTGATGGACATCATTGAGGAACTGGAGTGGCGCGGACTGGTCGCCGACTGCACCGACCGGGATGAGCTGGCCAAGCGCTTGGCCAAGGAGGCGGTGACACTTTATTGTGGGTTCGACCCCACGGCTGACAGCCTGCACATCGGCAGCCTCGTGCCGCTGCTGGCGCTGCGCCGATTCCAGCAGTTTGGCCACATCCCGATCGTCGTCGCCGGCGGCGCCACCGGCTCGATCGGCGACCCAAGCGGCAAGATCGATGAGCGGCAACTCCTTACCCACGAGCAACTTAAGGCCAACATCGAGGGGGTGAAAAAACAGTTGGCCGCCTTCCTCGAGTTCGAACGCGAAACCAACCCGGCACAACTCGTCGACAACGCCGACTGGACCGCTCCACTCTCATTCCTCAACGTCCTGCGAGACTACGGCAAGCATTTCAAGGTCAACGCCATGGTGGCCAAGGAGAGCGTGCGCGCCCGGATGGAGGATCGCGACGTCGGAATCAGCTACACCGAGTTTAGCTACATGATCCTGCAGGCGCTCGACTTCGACCACCTCTGCCGCGAGCACGGGTGCGAGCTGCAGATCGGCGGCAGCGACCAATGGGGCAACATCACCGCCGGCATCGACCTGATCCACCGCCGACAGAACCGGCAGGCGTTCGGCTTGACGCTGCCGCTCATCACCAACGCCGATGGCTCCAAGTTCGGCAAGACCGAGGCCGGCGCAGTCTGGCTCGATGCCAGCCGGACGAGCATTTATCAGTTTTACCAGTACTGGGTGCGGGTCGANGACCGGGATGTCATTCGTTACCTCAAGTTTTTCACCTTCCTGCAACGCGACGAGGTGGAGCAGTTGGCCAAGCAGCACGAGGCCGAGCCGCACGCCCGGCTCGCCCACAAGGTCTTGGCCAAGGAGGTAACCGAGTTGGTGCACGGCGAGGCGTCGACCATCGAGGCGATTCGCGCCAGCGAGATTTTGTTTGGCGGCGACCTGGACGGCATCACCGAGGCGACCTTCCGCGAGATCGNCGGCGAAGTGCCGACGCACGAGATCGGGCGGGACCGGTTTGGCGGAGAGGGGCTTTGGCTGCCGGAGCTNCTGCACGAAGCCGGCTTGGCGTCGTCACGCGGNCAGGCGCGCAAGGACGTCAAGGGCGGCGGCGTGTATGTGAACAGCCATCGCGTTGACAACGAACAGCACAAGCTGCAATCCGGCGACCTGTTGTTCGGCAAATACCTGCTGCTGCGCCGTGGCAAACGGAACTACGCCGTTGTCTCGGCTGGCTAGATTGCCTACCTTCCGCGCCGAGATGAAGGAGATCACGGAAGTCATGGAGGACTCCGGCGAATCGCAGGGTGAGGCGTTGGACTGGTACGTGGCCCACGTGAGGCCGCGGTGCGAAAAGAAGCTCGTCGAGCATGGAAAAATCTACGACTTTCCGACCACCCTCCCGACTTACAGCAGCACCAAGAAATATCGCGGCAAAGTGGTCACCTTCCAAAAGCCGCTGTTTCCCGGGTACGTGTTCCTCCAGCTCAACCGCAAAACGCGGCAGGTGGCGGTGCAGAGCAACTACGTCGCCAACATGCTCGAAGTCCATGATCAGGAGGAGTTTAAAGCGCAGCTGGCCGACATTCTCTTCGCGCTTGAACAGGAGGTGGAGATTCGCGTGGAGCCGACAATCGGGGTGGGGAACCGTGTGCTTGTCAAATCCGGCCCGCTGCAGGGGCAGGAGGGCTGGGTGGAGGAGCGCTTCGGGATGACCACCGTGCTGTTACGGCTTGATTTCATTGGCCAGGCTGCCGCCGTCAAGGTCGAGGCCAATACGCTGGAACTGATTTAGCGCAACTCCGGACTGGTAATTGGCCGGCGCCGGTGGCACGGTTCTCGTTTCCAATGCCCGCTGCAACAAAAGCATCCACACGCAAGGGGGTTTTGGCTGGTGGAAACTGGATTATCGATCAGGTGAAGATGATCGATGTGTACCCCCAGCGGGAGCAATTGGCCAACATCACCGGGGCCGCCATCACCGGCACCGGCGGCTCGCCGTACAACCTGCTCGTCAACCTGGCCAAGCTGGGGGTCGATATCCCTCTGGCCGCCGCCGGACTGGTTGGCAATGACGCATTCGGCAACCTGATCCTCGACGACTGCAACAGGCACGGGATCGACACCAAGCACCTCAAGGCCACCGCCGACGCCCCGACCTCCTACACCGATGTCATGACCGAGGCCAAGGGCGGTAACCGGACGTTTTTTCACAACCGCGGNGCCAACGCGCTCTGGGACGGCGGCAACCTGGATTTCACCAAGACCAAGGCCCGTTTTTTTCACCTCGGCTATCTGCTTCTTCTCGACGAGATGGACAGCGCCGACAAGAAACACGGCACCAAGGCGGCCAAGTTGCTGGCGGCGGCGCAGGCGGCCGGGCTGCGNACCAGCATCGACGTCGTNAGCGAGGACAGCGACCGGTTTGCCAGCGTCATCACCCCGGCACTTCAGCACACCGACTACTGCATCCTTAACGAGGTCGAGGCTGGCAAGACGGCCGGCTTCAAGATCCGGCAGGAGGACGGCAAACTGGACACCGTGGCGCTGCGACACGCCGCCGGGGCGCTGTTGCAAATGGGCGTCGGCGAGCTGGTGGTGATCCACTTTCCGGAGGGCGGCTTTGTCCGNACGCGAAAGGGAGAGGATGTGCTGCAATCNTCNNTGCGTATCCCNGCCCGGGACATCGTCGGCGCGGCCGGCGCGGGCGACGCTTTTTGCACCGGCATGTTGCTTGGCCTGCACGAGGGTTGGGATTTGGCCAAGTGCCTCGAGACGGCAGTCTGTGCCGCCGGTGCCTGCCTCTTTGAGGCCTCCTGCACGGGTGGGATGAAGTCGTTGCGCAGCGTGCAGGCCTTGGCCAAGAAATACAAATTCCGGCCCCGGCTGGAGCCGGAGCTGTAACGCAAAACGCCCAGCTTGGCCAAGCGGGGCGGTCGAGAAAAACAATCCGGCTCGGGCTATTTGTTTACCCGCTCCATGTATCTCCCCTCGCGCGTGTCGATCTTCAACCGTTCGCCCGTCTTGATGAACAGCGGGGCCTGGACGGTCTTCCCTGTCTCGAGGGTGACGGTTTTCATCACGTTCGTGGTGGAGTCCCCCTTCACTCCTTCCGGTGCTTCGGTCACGGTGAGCACGACGCTGGCCGGCAGTTCCACGATGGCCGGGTTGCCCTCGATGAACGTGATGTCGACCGGGCAGTTNTCGACCATAAATTCAACCGCATCCCCGACGAGATCCGGCGTCACGTTGACCGGCTCGTAGGTCTCCGGGTCGGTGAAAACGAAATCGTCGCCGTCGCGATAGCTGTACTCCATCTTTCGGTGGTCGAGCGGGATCACTTCGACTTTCTCCGTGGAGCTGAACCGGATATCGAGCGATTTGCCGGTGCGAATGCTGCGCAGCGTGGCCTGCACAAACGCGCGCGTCTTGGGAGGGGTGCGGTGATGGCACTCCAGCACGACAGCCACCTCGCCCTTGTGCTTGATGGCCATCCCTCTGCGAAGATCGTTTCCTAAAGGCATGATCGGGGATCCGTTTTGCGGAAAACGGGGCGCGAACGTAACGANCCCCGCCCCGATTTCAAGCCCGGAATCGCGGTCAGCAAACCGTTATTTGCGCAAGTCGTTCTTGAACCGGAACGGGGCCTTGCCGCTGATCGCATTGCTGGTGATGGAGGGGCACCAGAATTTCTCGACGTGTTTCACAACCAAGTCGGTCCCCTCGAAGTGGGTGACGAACGGCCGCTTTTTTGGGTTGTACATCGTGTCGGTCATGTCGCGCATGAGGACGACGTTTTTGCCGATGTTGACCATCTGCCGGATGCCGACCGGCCGGCCGAGGACGCACATGTTCAAGTGCACCCCCATGAGAATGACATTCTCGATGCCATGTTGCGCAAGCAGATTGAAAGCCTCTTGTCCATTGTCGGTGATGGCGTCGCGTTCGTCGTCGATCTCAATGAGGTCGATCTGGCGCGTCCACGCCTCGCGGATCGGATACTCCTCATCGCAATCGCAGCCCATGTCGGTGTCGTCGATCGGCAGCTCGGTCTCACGGAACTTGTCCGGCCAGCACCAGTTGGTTCCCCAGCGGACGTCCCTCGAGAGCGGCTTGGGCGGCTTGGCGCTGGGAGCGTTTTGAGCGCGTTTGCGGGCCGGTGTGCCCTTGTAAAAATCGACCGTCGAGCTGGGCGCGTGGATGATGAGCATGCCCTTCTCGCGGGCCTGCTTGATGACGGCGTTCATCGGCTTGGCCATCTCGGCCACGCGCTTGGCCGCGTTTGGGCACCAATGATCGTCCCACATGTCGACCACGATGACAGCGGTTTTGCCCACCTCCCACGTGACCTCGGACTCGACCGATTGGTACTGGCCGCCGCTCGTCGCGGAGAGCGCCTGCGAGCGTGCCTTGAACGTAATGGGTGCGGAGTGGGCCATGGTGGCGGCAATAAAAACGACGCAGGCGGCCAAGGCCAAGCGAATGCTTTGCATGGCGGCAGCTTGGCCAAGCGCTGCCGGTTTGTAAAGCGGATGGGTTACGGCTTGGCCTGCTTGAGGCTGTGCAGGTAGGCGATCATGTCGACCAAATCCTGCGGGGTCATCGTGGCCTGCAGGCCGGGCGGCATGATGCTGGTCGGCAGCTGTGCGCGGCTCACGATGTCGGCGGTATTGTGGGTGATCGTGATGCCGCCCGGCAGCTTGAGGGTCACCTCATCGTCGGTCTGGCTAGTGATGATGCCGAGCGCCTCGCCGCTGTTTTTCGTTTTCAACAGCCACGCCTCGTAGCCGAACGGGATGCCGGCATTGGGATCGAGAACAGAGAGGTAAAGCGCCTCCTTGCCGAGCTTAGTGCCGATCCCGGAAAGCTTGGGACCGAAGTCAATTCCCCTGCCGTTGACTTGGTGGCAGGTGGCGCAGGTGCTTTGCGGCCGGAAGAACACCTTTTCTCCGTTGGCGATGTCGCCCTTCATAGCGACCAACTCGGCCAGAGGCGGCAGCGCTTGGCCAAGCCCCTGAGGCGGCGGGAACAGCTTGGTGGCCTGTGCGCGCAGGTTTTTCCAGCGCACACCGCGCATGGCGTTACCGACGGCGAAGTTGAGATCGGCCGGGAGCCGCCCGGCCTTGGCCTCGGCCAAAAGCGCCCTGGCCCCGGTCTTGGCTTTGGCCAAGCCGTTGACGGCGACTATGCGGAGGGCGAGCGGTTTTGTGTTGTCCACGACGGCGCCCAACAGGATCGGCTCGGTCTTGGGCGATTGCGCGTTGGCCAATGCCTCGGTGGTCGCCAGAGCGGCGTTCGGATCGGTGCCGTTGACGGCATCGGCCACCAGCTTTAGCCCCGGCTCCGTGAGGGCCAGACGGATAGCCTCGACGCCGGTCGAATCGTTCGGGTGCGCTTGGGCGAACCGGATCAACTCCGCCTCGTGCCCGTTGAGCTTGAAGTCGCGGACGATCTCCACGAACGCCGGCTTGCCCCTAGACGCCTCGAGGTGCTTGAGAACGATTTTCTTGAGCGCCGGGTTGGACTCGAGATCGAGATTCTTCAGCCGCTTGAGCGCCTCCAACTGGAGATTCGTCTGGGCGGAGGCGGCGCTTGGCCAAGCGATGGTCAAGCCGACAGCCAGCGCGATGAACAACCGGCCCCGCATCTCACCCCTTCTCGATGCTGGCGTAGGCGTTGTGGTTGTGGATGCTCTCGAAGTTCTCTGCCTCGACCTTGTACCACGTGACGTGTTCGTGTGCCTTGAGCCGGAGGACCACGTTGCGGACGAGGTCCTCGACGAAAACCGGGTTCTCGAAGGCCCGCTCGGTGACGGCCTTTTCGTCCGGCCGCTTGAGCAGGGAGTACAGCTCGCAACTGGCCGACGCCTCGATGAGCGCGATCAAATCCTCGATCCACACCGTTTCCGAAGACCGGATGGCCACCGTGACCTCGCCGCGCTGGTTGTGCGCGCCGTACTCGCTGATCGCCTTCGAGCAGGGGCAGAGCGTCGTCACCGCCACGCGTACGGTCATCACAAAGTCGATGTCGTCCCCGGTGGCGTTGGCCTCGAAGCGCACGGTGTAGTCCATCAACCCCTCGCGCCCGGTCGCCGGTGCCTGCTTGGTGATGAAATACGGAAATTCCATCTCGAGGTGCGACGTGTTGGCCTTGAGCCGTTCCTGTATCCGGGCGAGCAGGTCGGGGATGTTCTCGACGTGAATCATCTCGCCGTGTGAATGGAGCACCTCGATGAACCGGCTCATGTGCGTGCCCTTGAACTCCATCGGCAGATCGACGAACAAGCCGACCGTGGCGATGGTGTTCTGCACCACGTGGGCGCGGTCGCGCACCTGGATCGGGAAGCGCACGCCCCGCACGCCGACCTTGTCGATCGGCAGCTCGCGGGTGTCGCGCGTGTTTTGCGCGTCGTGCAGCGGGGTGGTTGAAGGCTCATTTGCCATCGCAGCCAGCCTAGCAGGAGTGCCCCGCCTTGCCAAACGGCGAAACGCTACTCGCGCTTGGCCAGATACGGCTTCACGATGGAGGTCCACAACGCGTAGCCGTTGGCGTTTAAGTGCAGTCCGTCTTTAACGAACAGATTCGGCTTGGGTTTGCCGTCCTCGCCGAGCATCGGCTGCCAGATGTCGATGAACTCCAGCCGCTTCTCCTTGTCGCACGCGGCGCGAATGAGGGCGTTGGCCTGCGCCATCTTGCCGGACAATTTCCAGCGGGCGATACTGGGTTTTATGGCGATAAACGCAATGCGTGTCTTGGGCAGCTTGGCATGGACAACCTTCACGAATGTCTGGAAATCCGCCAGCACCGCCTCCGGCGACTTGCCGCTGGCCACATCGTTGTCTCCGGCGTACATGACAATCTGCCGCGGCTGGTAAGGATGTACGATACGACCGGCGAAGTGCACCGAGTCGGCGATCTGCGAGCCCCCAAAGCCGCGCCGGACGACAGGCACGCCGGGAAAATCATCCTTGAGCGTCTTCCATAAACCGATGCTCGAGCTGCCGATGAACAACACGCCTCCCGGCTTGGGCATCTCTTTTTTGTCCGCCGACTCGAATCGGGCGATCGACTTTTCCCAGCGCGATGAGTCGTGCTCGGCGGTGGCGGAAACGAATGGCAACACCCCGGCGGCAAGCAACAGCCGGGCGGTCATTTTTTGAACCAAGGGCATGCGCGGATTCTCCGGCTTGGCTTGGGGGTTGGCAAGAAAAATGGGTTTGGGCTTCTTTCCGGCGACCGCTTGGCCAAGACTTTCGCCGATGCCGGAACCGCTCGCACCGGAAACCTACCTCCCGCTCGTCGAGGCCGCTCTGGCCGAGGACATCGGCGGCGGCGACGCGACCACCCTGGCCCTGGTGCCGGAGGCCGCCGTCGCGACCGCCGCGATGGTTGCCCGCGAGCCGCTGGTCATGGCCGGGGCCGACCTCGCCTTGGCCGCGTTTCAGCAGGTGGACGAGCGGGTGGAGTTCGGGATCGAGATTTTCGACGGCCAGCAAGCCGCGCTTGGCCAAGCGCTGCTGCGCGTGCGGGGGCCGGCCCGCGCGCTGCTCACGGCGGAGCGTACTGCCCTCAATTTCATCCAGCGCCTGGCCGGCGTGGCCACGCTCACGGCTCGGTTTGTCGAGGCAGTCGCCGGCACAGGTGCCACGATTCTCGACACGCGCAAGACCACCCCCGGTTGGCGCGCGCTGGAGAAATACGCGGTGGCCTGCGGCGGCGGCACGAACCACCGTGTTGGCCTGTACGACCAGGTGATGATCAAGGACAACCACCTGGCCGCGCTCGACGGCGACATCGCCCGGGCGGTGGCGTTGGCCCGCGAGGCATCGCCCGGGTTGAAGATCGAGGTCGAGGCCGACACGGTCGAGCAGGCCGCAGCCGCGGCCGCAGCCGGCGCGGACATGATCCTGCTCGACAACATGAGCGGCGGCGAACTCCGCGATGCCGTCGGGCGGATCGGCGGTCGGGCCAAGACGGAGGCCAGCGGCGGCGTGACGCTGAAGACGGTTCGCGACATCGCCGGAACCGGGGTGGATTTTATCTCCGTCGGTGCGCTGACCCACTCCGCGCCGTCGGTCGATATCGGGCTCGACTTCGACGCCGGCTAGGCGTCGCGCAGCTTGGCCAGGGCGGCTGCCGCAGCGCGTGACTCGGCCTCCTTCTTACTGGCGCCGCTGCCGCGCCCCAGCTCCCTGCCGGCATGATGCACGGCGACCTCGAATTCCCGAGCGTGCGCCGGCCCGGACGAGCCAAGCAGCTCGTACGTCGGCGAGCCGCCATTGCCGCCCTGCAGTTGTTCCTGCAGTTCGCCCTTCGGGTTGTCGATGGAAGGGACGCGGTCGGGGTCGGCCAGTTCATCGGCAAAAATCCGATTGACGAATTGGCCCGCGGCATCCAGTCCGCCGTCGAGGTACAGCGCGGCGACAATGGCCTCCAGCGCGTCCTCCAGCGCCGAGTCCCGGCCGCGCTCGAACTCCGTGCGCTGGCCGCGCCCGAGTACGAGATGCTGCTCGAGGCCAAGCGCGGCGGCCTTGGCGGCCAGCGCCACGCCGTTCACCAGCCCGGCGCGGGCCTTGGTCAGGTGGCCTTCGTCCTTCCCGGGATGCAGTCGATAAAGCGCCTCGGAGATCACCGCCTGCAAAATGGCGTCGCCGAGGAACTCCATCCGCTGGTTGTCGTCGGACGGCTTTGATTGATTGCCGGAGGCCGACGGATGTGTCAGCGCTAGCTGCAGCAGGCCGGGATCGCGAAACTCGTGACCGAGCGTCTGCTGGATTGCCTGCAACTCGGTGGGATCAGGGTTCATCTGTGGCGGCAGCAACCGGCTCCGGCTCCCCATCGGACTCCGCGTCCTCGGCGTCGGCGGGAGGGTTGAGGCCGTGCTCGAGCAACTCGGCGACCTTGGCCTGCACGTCGCCCAGCTCGGACAGCTTCAGCGCGGGGTCGAGGATGGTGAACACGTCGCCGGACTGGGCGTGCTCGTAGATCAGCATACGGCTGCCGTCTTCGTTGCGAACCTGATCCTTGTTCTTGATGACCCGCTTTCGCTCGAGCATCACGGCGAGAATGAAGCAGGCCTCGGTGTGCTCCGGGTCGTTTTGCTCGATCATCTTCTTGAGCAAAGTCTCGGCGTTGTCCTTCTGGATAGCCTCGGGCGGCGGCGGGGGCGGCATCTCGTAGACACCCTGCCAATGGGAGATGTAGCCGCCCATCGCACCGGGTTCGGCCTTGTGTTTTTGCCCCCAGCAACCGGGGCAGATGTCCCTGCGCTCCAGGCTCTCCATGCCGCGAAAGAGAATCGTGTGGTACGGCTGCTTGTCCTCGAACGCGGTTTCGCAGTCGTCGCAATGGTGCGAGCGTGAGCGGAAATGCCAATCCATAATGATGCCCCGAAGGCGGCCGGAGTATCACCGCGAACTGGCGGTTCGGAAAGTCAATTGCGCTTGGCCAAGCGCAAAGGCAGGGAGCGCAGACCCCAGCGCGCCGCACGCCTTGGTTTCAGCAAAGGACGGCTGGGACAGCCGTCGCCACCATGGCCTACCAGCCGACGGCGGCTCGAGAGCCTTGCTTGACGATGAGTTTCTCCTCCTCCCAAATGGCCAGGCCGGTCTTAAGGTCGGTGAGACTTAGCTGGAAGGCGAACTCGGACTGCTTGATGCGGCCGGCCCGGGCGTTGTTCTGGATGATCTTACCGGAAAGGCTGTAGTCGGGCGAGACGAGGTTGCCTTTACCGGGGATGGTCGTTTGGTTGAATTCATCGTCGGCCCGCAGTTCGCGCACGGCCTTGGACGACTCGTCCTCCGGCCCGTCAAGGCCGACCGCTGTGGTGGTCAGGGCGCGGCCTCCCTTGTTCAGCGCCACGCGGATTTTTTTCATCAAACTGTCGGTGTCGATGTGCTGCGTGGTGTTGTTTTTGATGCGGCCGATCATCAGCACCTTCGGCTTGCCGGCGACGGATTGGATCGCGCCGGAGAGCAGCAGCGACTGCGTCAACTGGTCGGCCGCGAGGATCCAGTCCTGAGTGTTGATTTGCCCAACGTTGACGACGCTGTCGCGGCCGTCGTGGTCGATGTACTTGGCCGTGGCGCACCCCAGAGCGAGCGCGGGCAGCACGGCGGCGGCGATGAGTTTGATTAGCGATTTCATATCTGCGATTTATTTTAGTCGAAACTGTTGAATCTTCAAGGGCGCTCCCGGCGCGAAGCTCTTGACAAAGACCACGTTCACGCGGCCGGTATTCACCGTGACCTCGCTTTTTTGTGGGCCAACAAGCAGCGCCAGTTTGCGGTCGCCCGGCGTCTCGATCCGGCAGACGCGGAACGCCTTCGGCAATGTGGTCCATGTGCGGAGATCGGCCTGTGCGGTGGTCGCCTGATAAAGCAGCCCGGCAATTGCTCCGAGGTCGCCGGATTCCTCCCGCGCTTTTTTTGCTATCGCCGCCTTGGCGGCGGCGGCGGCCAGTGTGCGCAAAACCACCGCCGGTAACTCAGTGCGAAAGTCGCGTCCGACCACGGCGTCCATGTTGCAAATCAGCGTCGCCTCTTGCCGCTCCCCGCCGATGGCAACATGCGCGGGAGTCGGCCGGCCCCGCGGCTCGAGCCGGGGAAACGCCGCCGCGACGTAGCGCACCTTTTCACTGCGCAACGGCACGTCGAGCCTGACCTCGCGGCGGATCGGTGCCACGCCGGTCTCGAAGATGACATAAGTCAGGTCGGGATGCTTCGCGCCGCCGAGGATGCGATCTACCCGTTTGATTTCCTCCGCGAGAAATCCTGGCCCGCCCAGCGTTGAGTGAATGCGGCGGAGCGAGACGAGTGCGTTTTCCTGTCCGTCCGCCGCAAGGCTCCAGAGGCAGAGCGCGTGCAGAAAGTCGGTGAACGGGTTGACGAACGCCCCGTAGTCCAGCGCGATGTCCGGCTGAAGCTCATCGAGCTTCGCGCCGCGAATGGCCCGCTCGTATTTCCCGGCGGACTTGCGGGCGGCGACGATGCGGCGGGCATTGCGGATGACCTCGGCGTCTTGCTCCACGTGCGCCTGCCGCAACTCGACCAGCGCGGCCTCCGCTTGGCCAAGCTGCAGATAATTCAGCGCCTGATAAGTGTTGAGCATCACCCGGTCGTAGCCGCGCCCCTCGTACGGCAGCGCAGCGAGGTTCGTGAGCAAACCGGTGGCTTCTTTTGACAACCGCAACTTGGCCTGCCGGTCGTAAAACTCAATCCGCTTTTCCGCTTGTCCGAACGCGTGATTGCTCGCCGCGAACTCACCAGCGGCCCGGAGCGCTGCGCCCTGTTCAAGAAACCACACCACGGCGTCGCGCGAGTCGCTGCGCTTGCCCGCCTCCCGGCTGGCGATCTGCGCGGCGTGCCTTATGCTGCCGCTGTTCCACGCCCCGCGAAACGACCCGGTCTGGCTCTCGTAACTGGCACACCCAGCCAATAGCAGCCCAAAAAACAGACAACCACAACGCATCGCCGCCAACATTACCGCTTGGCCAAGCGCCAGCCAACGCTGGAGCGGTCGCTGGGGAATTGGCGTGCCGGGTCGCTGGGGGCGTGGCAGGTTTCGGGCGGTGGGGAAGATTATTGGCATTGACCTGGGTACGACCAACTCGCTGGTGGCGATCGTGGAGTCCGGCATCCCGCTGGTCTTGGCGGATGGCCAAGGGCGGCGGCTGACGCCGTCGGTGGTGCGCGTCCCGTCGGCCGGCGAGCCGGTGGTCGGCTGGGAGGCCAAGCGCGCACGGGCTGCCCACCCGGAGACGACGATTACGTCCATCAAGCGGTTCATGGGACGCCGGTGCGACGAGGTGGATTCGGCCACCGACTCGCCGGCATACCCCATCCGGGCGAATGGTAGCACGCCGGTGGCGGTGTCGCTGCACGGCCGCGAATGGTCGCCGGAAGAGTTATCTGCCGAGATTTTGAAGGCACTCCGGGCGATCGCGGCGGAGGGGATGATCGACCGGCCGGAGGCGGCGGTGATCACGGTGCCGGCCTATTTCAATGACGCCCAGCGCAACTCCACGCGCAAGGCCGGCGAGCTTGCCGGACTGCGGGTCGAGCGGATCATCAACGAGCCAACTGCCGCCGCGTTGGCGTACGGGCTGAATTCGCTGAAGGAAAAAACAAAGGTGGCGGTGTACGACCTCGGCGGTGGAACGTTCGACCTGTCGATCCTGGAGTTGAACAAGGGCGTGTTTCAGGTGCTGGCCACCTGCGGCAACACGCGGCTGGGCGGCGACGACATTGACCGCGCGTTGATCGATCATTTGGCGGAGCAGCTTGGCCAAGCGGGCGGGCCAATCGTCGCCGGCGATCCGGCGCTGTGGGCGCGCTTGGCCGAGGCGGCGGAGGAGGCCAAGGCGCGGCTGTCCTCGGAAACCGAGACTGTCATCGAGCTGCCGTTCCTCACACCGGGATTCAGTTTCAAGCACTTACTGACACGGGAAGAACTCGAGCGCTTGGCCAAGCCGGTGGTCACGCGCACGCGCGAGTATTGCCTCAAGGCGATGGCCGATGCCGGCTTGGCCAACGACGAGCTTGATCAAGTGATCCTCGTCGGTGGCCAGACGCGGATGCCGCTCGTGCGCGAGTTTGCGTCGGAGGTATTCGGGTGCGGTGATGGTGGGCCGGAGTTGAACACGTCGCAAAATCCGGATGAGGCGATCGCACTTGGCGCGGCGATTCAGGCCGGTATTTTGTCGGGCGACTTCAGCGGCATGCTGCTGTTGGACGTGACGCCGCTCTCGCTGGGCATCGAGACGTTCGGCGGGTTGATGAACGTGATCCTTCCGCGCAACACGACCATCCCGGTGAAGCGCGGCGAGACGTTCACGACGGTGGCTGACTACCAGAAGGAGGTATTGATCCACGTGCTGCAGGGCGAGCGCGAAAAGGCGGCGGATAATTGGAGCCTCGGGCGGTTCACGCTGGAGTTCGAGCCGCAGCCCAAGGGCGCGGCGAAGGTGGGCGTGCAGTTTGAGATCGACGCCGACGGCATTCTGCATGTACTGGCGCGCGACATCAAAACCGGCAATGAGAAGTTCGTCGAGATGGCCTCCGCCGTGGAGGTCGATGACGCCGAGGTGCAGCAGATGATAGAGGAATCAGTCGAGCACGCGTTCGACGACATCGAGGAACGGCGCTGGATCGAGGCCAAGCTGCGTGCCGAGCAGACCACCGAGGCGACGCGCAAAGGGTTGGAGTCGCTCGGTGACGAGCTGGCGGCGGATCAGCGCGAGGCAATCAAGTCGGCACTGGCCGCGGTGGAGTCGCTGTTGGCCAAGCGGGAGCGGGAGGAGCCGGCAACGGCGGCTGAGTTGAAGGAGGCCAACGGCAAACTCGACGCCGCGACCCAGCCGCTGGCAGAGCGGATGATGGATCGCGTGATGGAGGAGATGCTCGAGAAGCGCGGCGTGCTGCCGGGCTAGTTTTTCGCCGGGAGCTTGATGTCGTCGAGCGCCTTGTTGCGAAAGCCTGAACCTCGCTTTTTGACATCCGCGCCGTCCACGTGGCGGATGTCGTCGTAGTCCACGTCCTTCATCCTTTCCTCGGGGTTTGGGTGCGGCGCCCGCACATTCTTGGAGAGCGGGTTGATGAGGACGATGACGCTGCGGCCAGCCTCGCGCGGCTTCGTGTCGCAGCTCCCCCATTGCTTGATCTTATCGATGAACGCCTCGATGGTCTGCAGGCCGATATGTTTCGTGCGCAGTTCCTTGCCGCGAAACCGCAGGATGACCTTCACCTTCATGCCTTCGCAGAGGAAGTCGATCGCATGGTTTAGCTTAAAGGTAAAGTCGTGCGGGTCGATGTTCGGGCGCAGCTGAATCTCCTTGATCTTGACCGTGACGGTGGCCTTCTTCTGCTCTTTGCGAAGCCGTTTTTGGTCGTACGAGTATTTCCCGTAATCGGTGATCCGGCAGACTGGCGGCTTGGCGTTGGGGGAAATCTCGACCAGATCGAGCTGTTGCTCCTTGGCTTTCCGCATGGCCTCCTGAATGGAAAACACCCCCAACTGTTTCCCGTCATCTGAAAGGAGCCGGACTTCCCTGGCCCGAATCCTGCCGTTCACTCGCTCTTTGGGTGCCCGATACGGGCGCCTTCCGCCTCTGGGGCGACTCAAAGTGCGCCCCCTATGCCGTGGTTTATCATGTAGTCCAAATTAATCGCCCGTCACTGGACGGGGCTGGAGCAGAGGCTATTTTTTGTCGAAGCCTTTGCAAGCCAAAATTTCGGAAAAACGCAAGCAACGCGGATACCAAGCGGAGTCGGATGACCCTTGGGCGGGGGAATATCTTTGCCGCAAGGCGGCCGCGCCGATACTATCCGGCCCCGAAACCGCATGAGTTTTTTTGACATCCCATTCAAGGCGCTTCGCTTGGCCAAGGGCCTGTTGTTGCTTGCTGGCCTGCTCGCGCTTGGCCAAGCGCGGGCGCAACTGGCCCCACCGCCGCCCCCGGCCAAGACCAGCATTACTGTCAGCAACGGCAAGTCGCTCGACGGCTGGCGCGCGCCGCTGGGNGACTGGAAACTGGCCAAGGCCGCNNCNCCGTCGCCGGCCAACCCGAAGGCATTCGACTTGGCGGCCGGTGCGGGTGTGCTCGTCAACGGCGACAACGGCCGCACCGGCAATCTGTTCAGCAAGCACGAGCACGGCGACGTGATGGCAGCTATCGAGTACATGGTGCCGCAAGGCTCGAACTCTGGGATTTATTTCCAAGGCCGCTACGAGATCCAAATCCTTGACAGTTATGGCAAAGACAAAGTCACTTTCGGTGACAACGGTGGCGTTTATGAGCGGTGGATCAGTGGCAAGGGCTTCGGTGGCACTGCGCCAATAAAGAACGCGAGTAAGCCACCGGGCGATTGGCAGAAATTCATCGTTACTTTCCGTGCACCTCGCTTCGACAAGACAGGAAAAAAAATCGAAAACGCTCGTTTCGTGAAAGTAGTGCACAACGGGCAGTTGATTCATCTTAACGTGGAGGTAACCGGCCCTACGCGTGCGGCGGCATTCAACGACGAAAANCCCGCCGGTCCATTGATGCTTCAGGGAGACCACGGCCCGGTCGCTTTCCGGAAAATTGTTTTAAAACCTGTCAAGCTCGATTGAACTGCCCGGTCAAGCTAAGACCCACTCAGCAACTCATGGACACGAAGCCAGCACCGACAACCTTCAAAGGTATCCTCCGCCATCTAGGACCAGGTCTGATCATCACCGCTACTATCGTCGGCTCCGGCGAGTTGATCGCTACGCCAAAGCTTGCCTCGGATGTTGGTTTTAAAATGCTTTGGTTCATTATTCTCGGCTGTCTGGTCAAGGTGTTTGTGCAGGTTGAACTGGGCCGCTACACACTGGTCACCGGCAAGACTACACTCGAGGCGATGAATAGTGTGCCAGGACCAAAACTTCGCGTCTCATGGATGGTCTGGTTTTGGGTGGTGATGTACATCGGATCGACGATGCAGGTGGCAGGCATGATGGGGGGGATCGCCAGTCTGGTGATCGATGACAAGGAGTCAATTTGGCACCTCGCGTTGATCGGTATCATTGCAATCGGCTGCATGGTGATGTTGCTATCCGGACGGTACCGACTTGTGGAGCGGGTTTGCATTGCAATGGTTGTGCTGTTTACTTTCTTTACTATTCTGGCTCTGGTTTCTCTGCAATTCACCGAAAACAATGCAATNACCGTGAGCAAGATTGGAAGTGGACTGACNTTCTGGTTCCCGCCNGATTTTGCCATCGCATTTGGTGCATTTGCCATCATTGGCGTTGGGACTTCAGAACTGATTTATTACCCATACTGGTGTATCGAAAAGGGATACGCCAAGAACACTGGCAAGAACGACCATACAATCGGCTGGCTCGACCGTGCCCTTGGCTGGCTCAGCGTGATGCGCTGGGACGCGTGGATTTCGTGCGTACTTTATACAGGGGCAACCGTTGCCTTTTATTTGCTTGGGGCGGCAACGCTTTACAACTCCGGGCAAGAGATTACAGACGACAACGTTATCTCAAGCCTTTCTACGATGTATGAGAGTGCGTTTGGTGAGTTTGGAAAAACCGTCTTTAGTGTCGGTTGTTTTTGCGTGCTGTTTTCAACGGTCTTTGCTGCAACCGCAGCAAATTCACGACTGTTTGCTGATGGCGTGTCGGTTTTTGGAATCAAGAAATACCAAAGTGAGGATGAGCGACACTTCATGGTCAAATTTGGGGCGGTAGTGTTGCTGGTTTTGGCTTTTATCATTTTCGCAGGATTCGGCAAGCCGGTTTCCCTCGTTTTCATGGGCGCGTTCGCTCAGGGGGCGTTGCTTCCGTTTTTGGCGTTCGCCTCTATTTATTTTCTCTATACACGTGTGGATCGTAAACTGCATCCGGGCAAAACCTGGAAAGTGTTCCTCTTCCTCTCGGCGATCTGCATGGCGATTATTGGCGCATACTCCGCCGTAAAGGAAGTAGTCAAGCGGATCGGACCGGAAACCGAGTCGGCCGAAATGGCCCCGGCATCCACCAGCAGTGCACCGGTAGCGGTTGAGCAGCCCAAGGAGTAACGGTGACTGAGGAGTTTTTAAAAGTGATCGATACTGGCGACCTGCCGGCGCTTGGCCCGGAGCAGCGTGCTTCGGCTAGACCGATTGCCGCGCTTGGCCAAGCGGTGGATGCCCTTGGTTTAAGTTCGTCAACTGCAAATCTCGCCCGCTCAGCAGCGCTTCTATGGCACGATCATCTCGACGAGTCGCACACGGTTTCGCAGGACATCGGCTCGGCGGATGGCAGTTTTCTGCATGGGATCATGCACCGCCGCGAGCCGGATTATCCCAACGCAAAGTATTGGTTTCGTCGCACCGGCGATCATCCTTGTTATTCCTCATTGGCCAACCAGGTGGAGGCGTATCTCGGTGTCATCGGAGGCGAGGCTTTGGCCAAGCGCTTGGTTCCCGGTGCCCAATGGGATCCATTCGGATTTGTCGATGCTGTAGAGTCTGCCATGCATAACGGCCAACACGTTGACGCCCTTCAAAACATTCAACGCCTTGAGTTTGAATCGCTTGTGGCTTCCTTTCTCGCCTAACTTGGCCAAGCTCAGATGGCCGAAATTATAAAAGTTCTTTCGGCAGTGTTGCCGGTGTTTTTGATCACATTTTTGGGTTACCAATTCAGGCGTATCAATTGGCTTACCCAGGATGCCGATGAGAGTCTGATGCGGGTGGCGATGAATGTGCTGCTGCCCTGCCTGGCCTTCAGTAAGATCAGTGGTAACGAGGCGATTCGTCAGCCGGAGAACGTCTGGCTGCCGCCGGTTGTTGGTTTCGGCTCGATCGCCTTGGGTATGGCAGTCGGGTGGCTCGCTCGACGATACGCCACAGGGGAGTTAGGCCCAAAGGCACGAACTTACGCGATCACGATCGGTGTGTTTAACTTCGGCTTTGTCCCAATCCCGCTCAGCGAGTCGCTCTTTGGAACCAACGCCGTGGCTGTGTTGTTCGTGTTCAACGTGGGTACCTTATTGGCGATGTGGTCGCTTGGGGTGATGTTGCTTCATGGAGACTGGAGCACAGCCTGGAAGAAGATACTTAATGCACCCTTTCTTTCCATCGTGTTCGCGCTGATCGTGAACGCTACTGGATTATACGTTTACATTCCCGAAGTCGTTGTCAGTTCCATTGAAATGCTGGGTGTTTGTGCAATTCCAATTTCCATACTGACGATGGGCGCTATGATGAAGGACTATATTGCTGAGTGCGAATTCCGGTCTGCTTTTCGGGTTTGCTGGACCAGCATCCTGCTGCGTATGGGGTTGCTGCCGGTGCTGATGATCGCGACGGCGAAATGGCTCCCCTGCTCGATTGAACTGCAGCAGGTGATGCTGATTCAGGCCTCGATGCCGGCGGCAATGTTTCCGATTTTGATCTCCCGTATGTACGGCGGCAACCCGGTAATCGCGACGCAGGTGGCGATTGCCACGACACTAGTCAGTTTGGCCACGATCCCGCTTTGGCTCCGTGCTGGAGCGGCTTTTTTGAATCTGAAATTCATCGGTCAATAGCTACTTGGCCAAGCGTTTCCGCTTGTAGTCGACCGGCGATTCGCGTAGGCCAAGGCGCATGCGAGTAACCCTGCTTCTCTCAATCGTCGGTGTGCTGTTCCTGCAGCCAAGTTTGGCTGCGGACGAGTCGCTCAAGGTCATGACGTATAACCTTCGCTACGCCAGCAACAGCAAACCCAATGCTTGGCCCGATCGCCTGCCAGTTATGGGCGAACTCATCAATAAAACAGATCCTGACATTATTGGAACACAGGAGGGCAAGTTCTATCAGCTTAAGGAACTGAACAAAAAAATACCGCAGTATACTTGGTTTGGCACGGGGCGCGACGGCGGGAGCCGAGGTGAGTTCATGGCGATCTTTTACAAGCCGGACCGCTTTGAAATTTTGGAGTACGACCACTTTTGGCTNTCCGACACGCCGAACGTNATCGCCTCGACAACCTGGGGGCACAGCAACCGGCGGATGGTGACGTGGATTCGTTTTCTCGATCGCAAAACAAAGAAGCAGTTCTACTTTTGGAACACGCACTTTGATCACCGCGTGCAGCCGGCCCGCGAAAAGTCGGCGTTGCTTGTGAACAAAAAGGTGGCGGCACTCGAGACCAAATTACCCATTTTATTGGTGGGAGATTTCAACGCCTCTGCAGGGATGAACAAGGCCTACGACACGCTGGTAAAGGACGGCGGTTTCATCGACACACTGCTCACAGCGAAGAAAGCGATAAACGCCGATTGGAATACAATGAACGGATTCAGGCAAACGCGGAAGGGNGCGCGCCGTATCGACTGGGTNTTGGCAAAGGGACCACTGTCAACCAGCGAGGCCGAGATTGTTCTGTATGACAACAGCAAGCAGTACCCGAGTGACCATCAGCCGGTCTCGGCGGTTATCACGCTTGAATAGCGCTTGGCCAAGCGGACGGGGCGGGGCTTATTCCTCCTCGAGTTCGACGTTGATGTTGTTGTTCTCGAGCGTGCTGCCCTCGGCCAGGGCCAGGCGCGAGAGCGCGGTGAGGTATTGCACCTTGGCGTTGATCTCGGCGTAGCGCCGGCTGGTGAGGTCGCGCTGGGCTTGCAGCACCTGGTAATTCTCGATCGCCCCCTCCTCGTACCGCTTGGTTTCATGCTGAAGGGCCAGCTCGCTGCTGAGCCGCGCCTGTCGCGTGACGGAGATCTGCTCGAACCGATACTCGGCATCGCGGATGAGGCGGTCTATCTCGAGCATGATGGATTGTTCCAGTTCCTTGTGACGCAGGAGCGCCTGTTCCTTCTGCAGTTGTGCCGCCTTGTAGTCGGCGCGGGCGGAGCGGTTGGGGATCGGGATGCTGAAGGTCAGGCCGATGGAGTAGTTCGGGTAGTCGCCGCGCCGGACGTCCCGGAAGGCGGAATTAAACGAAGCCGCCTGATCGACAAACGCCGTGGAAACGATCTGTTTCGTGATGGGATCCCTGTACGGATTCTTGGACACGGTACCGTTGGGCCATTTATGGAGGGTCACGGCGTTGTGGCTGCCGGAGAGCCCGTAGGTCGCGCGCAGATCCAGCTGGGGGTAGAGCTGGTTTTTGTTGAACCTGAGCCGGACGTCGGCGTTCTCGAGCGAGATTTGGCTTTGGAGAATCTCCGGGCGCTGGCTGAGGGCCTTGCCCCAGCTGTCGTTGCGGCTGAACACGGTCTGCACCGGGTTGAGTTCCCCGACCGGCAGCAGCTCGGTGCCCTGGACGGTGGCGAAGTCGTCGGTCAAGAGGCGTTTCAGGTTGTTGACGCTGTCGGCGTAGCTGTTCTGGACAGAGAGCAGCGAGGCTTTCTGTGAAAAGACCTCGGCTTCGAGCTGTGGCAGCTGCGACTTGGCCAGGGTGCCGACCTCGGCGCGGCGATTCTGGTTGCTGAAGTTTTTCTCCGTCAACGCGAGTGTCTCCTCGGCGACGGTCACGTTCTCACGGCTGGCGATGAGCGCGTAGTAGGCCAGCTCGACGCTGGCAACGGTCTGCGTGATTTGCCGGATGACGGTGAGGGAGGAATTCTCGATCTGTTGTTTTTGCAGCTTGATGCTCATGCGGGTGCCGTCGATCCACGCGCCCCGGAGGAGCGGCTGGGTGAGCGTGGCGGAAAACCCGGTGCCGTAGCTGCCGAACGGAAAATCAAACGAGTCGGTACCGGTCGTCTCGGAGGAGTTCAGTCCAAGGCTGTAGCGCGTGCCAAACGGCAGCAGGCCGTTCAGGCCGATGTTGTGCCGGAACGAGTCGGTCTCACTCGACGGGATGGTGAACTCGAGCGGGTTGTAGCGGCCCTTGCTTTCACGGAAGCTGTCGGTGCCGCCGAGGCTCAGCCGCGGATCGTACGCGCCGTAAGCTCCCCGTAGGTTGAGGGTCGCCAGCCTCGGGTCGTAGTTCGAGATGCGGAGGTTGAGGTTGTTCTCAAGCGCGATCTGGATGCATTGATCGAGCGTAACAGCGCCGGTGGGGATCTCGGCGGCATCGGCCGCTGCAAACGCCGCCAGCGCCGAGATCCCGCAAAAAAGTCGTTTCAAGGACATGGGTCGGCGAGACTGCGGGATTTGCCCGTGTTCGTCAATCTGGAGAGAATGGTGGCTTAACATAAAGTCNTGGTTCGCCCGCTTGGGGGCAAAGGGCATACGCNCCGGCCCCGGTCACGGTTTCACGATTCTGTAAAAAAGCTCNCGGTTTTTGGGNGCGTTCTTGTCGATGAACTCGTTGACCGGCGGGGTGGCAGGCAGCAGTCCGGAGACAGTCTCGAACGCTTGGCCAAGCGCGGNGGCCCGCTGCACTTGGTACGATTTGTCGGCCACGCTATGCCAGCGGATCTCCGGGCCAAGCGCGGTTTGCCGGCTCACCGGCAGGATCGCAAACACCGAGGCCGGGTCGCCGGGGTCGGTCCCGGCGGCCAGTTCGTCGGAGTCGCTTGCGCCGTCGCCATCGGCGTCATCCGGGTTGAGGCCAAGCGGCACGATGTCAAACTTGTGGTCGCCGGTGTTCATGTGGTGCAGCAGCAGCACGGCGGGCCGAAGGCCCTTGCGCTTGGCCAAGCCGCGATCGACAGCGACGCGCACCGGCTCGTTGGCGTCGTGCATCACCGTGCCGCCGATGCCAAGCGCCGAGTGGACCACCGGCTGGGTNACGTCGTAGCGGATCAACTGCGTGCGNTCGATTTCCGGGTAGCCGTACTGCTCCGCGCCAAGGTTGAGCAGGCGAAATTGAAAGTCGGTTTTTTCCTCGTTGAGCCCAAGCATGCGCGCCGGGACCGGCAGCACCATCACGCTGTTGTTGAACGGCACGGTGTCGTACTCGTCCGGCGGGAAGACATTAAGGTAGCCGGCATCGGCGATGCCGAGCTCATCGCGAGGCACGCGGATGAGGATGGAGAGGAAGACGTCATCGGCGTAGCCGGACACGGTGAGGTCGTCCTTGATGTAGCCGCCGTTGCTGCAACTGGCAAGTTCG
>NYYJ01000033.1 GCA_002686755.1 Verrucomicrobiales bacterium | reverse complement strand
CCGGTGGCATGACCCGCAACTCGCCGCGTACAGCTTCTTCCCCTCGTATGGGCTGCCCGGCTCGGCCGTGACGACCTTGGCCAAGCGCTGGATCTCCTGCTCCAACCGCACCGCGTCCGTCTCCGAGCCGGCGAAATGCCTCGACAGCAGTTGGCCAAGCCGTTCGTCCCCGTGAGAACGGAGCAGGCTGACCACTTCCGCCGAGACTAGGCCAGCGGCCAAGTCACCTGCATCGACGGCACGCAACAAATCAATCGCCCAGTCCGACCGCCCGGCCAGCAGCGTCCCGGCGGCCTTGCGCAATTCATCCGGCAATGCGCCGTACACGGCCAGCAACGCCTCCGGGATACGTCCGTCGTTGTAAGGCTTGAGCGCGCCCAGCGCGGCCCGCCGTAAATCATCACCCGGCTCGCTCTTCACGATGCCGAGAAGCACCGGGATTGCCATCGCGCTTGGCACTTGACCAAGGATCTCGGTGTACTGGAGGCGCATGAGCTTGTCGGCTTTCGGATTGGCAATCACCCGCAATGCCTCTTCCAACGCCTTTAGTTCTCCCCGTCGAAGCCCCAACGCCACGGAGCCTCCCCCATGCCGTGCCATCGCCGCCATCAACCGTTCCGGCAACGCCGCTATCGAGCGTCCCTTGTTAGCCTGTTCAAATCCGCCCATTAAAATTTTGGATGAGTCTGCATCCGGTGCCAATTCAAACAACCTCGCGCTCTTCAACAAATCCGCCCCTGTCCCGGCCTTAGCGAACCTGCGGATGAGCCGACTGAGCAAATGCTGTCGCACCAGCGATTTTTGCCAAAGTGACTCGTCTTCAAAAAAATCAAGCACATTGCCGGCATTCCGGTTTAGCTTTGACTCAAGCGCCCACCACACCATGAGTGGCTGATAAATATCCCCCGAATCCGCGTCATGCTCCATCAGTGAGCGAATAATCAGAAGCGCCTGATTAGACGGCAGGCGTTTGGCTGTTGCCGCGAGCTGGCTCCGTACCTCGACATGGGGTTCGCGCTTGGCTAAGTGAGCCAATCGCTTGGCCAACGGCTCCGTCACCACACCTTCATCCCCCAACAGGCGAACCGTCCATGCCCTCACATGAGGGTCAGCATGCTTCAAAGTTTCTGTTGCAAAGTCAGGGTTAAATCCACCAGACAAATTTACCGCCCAGAACGCCTCCAGTGCCGCTTGACCAATTGATTCGACGAGCAATTCTTTTAATTCCGGCAGAACCGAGACATCTTTACGGTCACCCAACAACCGAAGCGCAGTCTGACGGTGCCACTTGTCCTTGTGTTGCAGCAATTCGACCAACTCCAACGAAGTACGGTTGGCAAAGTTGAACGATTTCAAGTTTGCAGCACCCTTGGCCCGCAACCGGTACACCCGTCCATTTTGAGGATCGATCCGGCCCTCATGATTGCGATAATGGTTCACCTGTGAATCATACCAGTCGCATACATACACCGCACCATCCGGCCCGGCCTTTATGTCGACCGGCCGAAACCAACTGTCACTGCTCTTGATAGGATGACCAGTGTCCTGCGTCTTGAACGACGATCCAATCGCGGTTCGGTCGCTCATCACCACTCTTCCTTGTATTGGTTCCACACCGAGGATTCTACCGAGATATTGTTTGGGCAAACCGTCCCCTTCGTAGACGATAAAATTGTGCGTGAAGCGTGGTACCTTGTTATGCGGCATGGCATTAAAATAACCAAACGCATACGGGTTACTCAGCGGCCCGTGCTTGCTAAAACCCTTGCGCAGATAGCCACCCTGCACGTAATGAAACCCTCTCGTGTCTCCACCGTTGTGGCCGGAGTAAATTCGGCCCTGTGCGTCGATCTCCACCCCAAAGGCATTGCCGCCACCCTCAGCAAAGACCTCGTACCGGCGTGACTCCGGATGATACCGCCAGATGTTTTGGCCCATGGAAAAGATCTCTTTTTCGTCAAACCCGGGACGAATCACCTTGGCGGTTACCGTGCTTCCTTGCGCGGCGTAAAGCCAACCATCCGGACCCCAACGTAGGCTGTTGACCACCGAGTGAGTGTCCTCCAGACCGAAGCCGGCGAGGTGCACCTCCGGGTCGCCGTCCGGAATGTCGTCGCGGTTTTTGTCCGGATAAAAAAGCAGGTATGGCGGGTTAAGCACCCACACCCCGCCGCGCCCATGAGCCAGCGAGGTAACAATGTTGAGCCCGTCTAGAAACGTTTTCTGCCGATCGTACTTCCCATCGCCGTCGGTGTCTTCGTGGATGGTGATCTTGTCCCGACCGCGAACGTGATTGGGCGGGGCGGCCGGCACCGAGTCGTAAATCACGCGCCAGTAGTTGTCCCGGCTGGTCATCTTCAGCCCAGCCGGATTCGGGTACTGCCGGTACTGCACCAGCCACAACCGGCCGCGCTCGTCGAAGTTCACGAATAACGGCTGCTCCACCAGTGGCTCGGCCAACACTTGGTCAATCTCCAAGTCGTCGAACACCGTGAACCGCCCAAGCGACTCAGCCGGGGAAAGCGGCCCCGCCAGCGCTTGGCCAAGCGCGATCAGGCAGGCGAACTGCAACACGATTTTATTCATCTGAAACTGGCAGCTCCCCGGAGCGTAACGGCCCGACCCGGCGGCGTAAAGCCGGCGAACTTCACTCCGTCTCCCGGCGGTATGCCTCGGCGAGGAGGGTGACCGGATGGGCCACACGGATGTCCGACTGGCACTTGGCCAGGCCATTGGTGATGTGCAACGAGCAGCCGGGGTTGCCCATCGCCACGACCTTCGCACCGGTGGAGCGGATATGGTCGACCTTGCGCTCGAGCAGCTTGTTGGCCATCTCCGGCTGGGTGATGTTGTAGATGCCGGCGCTGCCGCAGCACCATGTGCTCTCCGGCAGCTCAGCCAGTTCAAGCCCCGGGATGGCCTTCAGCAATTGCCTCGGCTGCGCGGTAATCTTCTGCCCGTGGCAAAGGTGGCAAGCCTCGTGGTAGGTGATCTTCTGCGCCTGACCAGGCGCTTGGCCAAGCGGCGCGCGAACGCCGATCTCTGCCAGCCATTCGTGGATGTCCTTCAGCTTGCCGTCCCATTCCATGGCCAAGCCGGCATATTTTTCGTCCTCTTTCAGCAGCGCGTGGTAATGCTTGAGGTGCGAACCGCAACCGGCGGCGTTGCTAATGATGGCGTCGAACTCAGCGGGCGGAAACAGGTTGATCATCCCGCGCGCCTGCTGCTGGGCCATCGTCCATTCTCCGTTGTGTGCGTGCAGCGAGCCGCAGCAGCCCTGGTTGCGCGGCGTATAAACGTCGCAGCCGTTCTCGGCCAGCACCTCGACGGTGTCGCGATTGACATCGCTGAAAATGAGGTCCTGCGCACAGCCGGTCAGCATGGCGACGCGATACCGTTTTTCGCCCTTGCCCGGGGTCTCGAGTTGGATGAGGTCGTCGGAGAATTTGGGTTGAATCTCCGGCGTCATTGCCTCGAGTTCACCCAAGCGCTTGGGCAGCAGCTTGAGGACGCGGCTGCCGCGCACGAGCGCCTTCAGGCCAAGCGCACTGTAAAGCCGAATCAAGCGGCCAAGCAGCTTGAGCCGGGAGTGCCGGGTGAACAGCCACTTTAGCGTCACCCGCCGGATAAACCGTCGCCAGGCGGAGTCGATGACCTTTTTTTCCTCCACTTCCGCGCGGGCGTGTTCGAACAACTCGGCATAGTTCACGCCGGCCGGACAGGCGGTCATGCAGGCGAGGCAGCCGAGGCAAAAATACATCTCGTCGGCAAAGGTTTTCGTGGCTTCCAGTTCGCCATCGGCGATGGAGCGCATCAGCGCGATGCGGCCGCGCGGACTGTTGCGCTCGAGCTTGGTCTCGTCGTACGTCGGGCAGGTCGGCAGACACATGCCACAATGCATGCATTGCTGCACGACCGAGTAGTCGAGGTCTTTCAGGTGTGAAACTGGAGCGGCACCGGGCGGCATCGGCGCGGCAGCGTACCGCGCCTGGCCAAGCGGAGTCGAGCGATGGGTTGAACGCCGGGCGGTTTTGTGGCTTGATCGGGACTCAAGCCGTTCACGCAAATTATTGAAATGAAATCGTACCGGATCAAACCAACCCTGACCGCCATCGCGACGCTATTGCTGGCGACAACCCTATCTGCGCAACGTCACGGCCAGGCCGCCGCCGCAGAGCAGGCCAAGCTGCTGCAATCCCACCCAGAACTGCAGGCCACACTGTTCGCCTCCGAGCCGATGCTGCTAAACCCGGCCAACATGGATATCGACGCCGAGGGACGCGTCTGGGTGACCGAGGGCGTGAACTACCGCCTGTTCAAGCCTTGGGGCAAAATCCAGCCCGAGGGCGACCGCATCCGCATCCTTGAGGACACTGACGGCGATGGCCGGGCCGACTTGGCCAAGACCTTTTACCAAGGCAACGATGTGAACGCCGCTCTGGGCATCGCCGTGCTCGGCACTAGAGTGATCGTCTCCTGCTCGCCCAAGGTGCTGTTGTTCACCGATGAAAACGGGGATGACAAGGCCGACGGCCCGCCGACGGTGCTGTTCAACGGCATCGGCGGGGTCGACCATGACCACGGCGCGCATGCTTTTGTTTTCGGCCCGGACGGCAAACTGTACTTCAACGTCGGCAATAACGGCGGCCAGTTGAAAACGCCAGACGGCAAATCGTTCATCATCGACAAGGCCGGCAATGAGGTGAATGGGCGCGGTCGGCCGTATCGCCAGGGGCTCGTCTTCCGCTGCAACCTCGACGGCAGCGGAGTCGAGACGCTTGGCTACAATTTTCGAAACAACTACGAGGTCGCCGTCGACTCGTTCGGCACCCTCTGGCAATCGGACAACGACGACGACGGCAATCGCGGCGTGCGCATCAACTTCGTGATGGAGTTCGGCAACTACGGATACACCGACGAGTTCACCGGGCGCGGCTGGCGCACCAAGCGCACCAACCAGGAAAAGGACGTGCCGTCGATGCACTGGTACCAGAACGACCCGGGCGTCATTCCGAACCTACTGCAAACAGGCCAGGGCTCGCCGACCGGCATCGCGGTTTACGAGGGCAGCCTACTGCCGGACGTTTTCCGGGGTCAAATGATGCACTGTGACGCCGGGCCGCGCATCGTCCGCGCCTATCCGGTCAAGCCAAGCGGTGCCGGCTATACCGGCGAGATTGTCAACATGCTGCAGAGCAACGACCCGTGGTATCGCCCGTCGGACGTCTGCACCGCGCCGGACGGCTCGGTGTTCGTCGCCGACTGGCACGACGGCCACGTGGGTGGCCACCACATGACCGACCACAAAAAGGGCCAGATGACCGGGCGCATTTATCGCCTCACGCCGAAGGGAAGCGACGGTCGCTACGCCGTACCGCAAAAACGCACCGCCCTCTCGATGCTGGCCTCCCCCAACCTGGCCGCTCGCTACATCGGCTGGCAGCAGTTGAACAAGGTCGGCGCGAAGGCCGAGGGCACGCTGACCAAGCTGTGGCAGAGCGACGACCCGCGCCTGCGCGCCCGGGCGCTGCACCTGCTCGCGCGTATTGACGGGCTCGAGAAAAAATACATCGGCGCAGCGCTTGGCGACGACAACCCGGACATCCGCGTCACCGGGTTACGCATCGCCCGCGAGCGCGGCATCGATGTCATCCCGCTGGTAAAGCAACTTGTCGGCGACCCCTCCGCCGCTGTTCGCCGCGAGTGCGCGATCGCGCTGCGCCACAACGAATCGCCGGCCGCCCCGGCATTGTGGGCCAAGCTGGCGCAGCAACATGACGGAAACGATCGCTGGTACCTCGAGGCGCTTGGCCTCGCGCTTGACCGGCAGCAGGACAAATTCTTCGGCGCTTGGCTCGAGGTCGTTGGCAGCGAATGGGACACGCTGGCCGGGCGCGACATCGTCTGGCGTTCGCGCTCGAAAAAGACGCCCGACCTGCTAGTCAAAATACTCCTCGACAAAAAAACCGGGGAGGCCGACAAGCCGCGGTACATCCGCGCGCTCGACTTTCAGTCCGGGCCGGAGAAGGAGGCCGCACTGATCAAGCTGCTCAGTGCCGGAGGTTGATCACTCCGCGAGCAGCGACTCGATAAACGGCAGGTCAGCCGGCGTGGTGGCCTTCGGGTTCGGCTGGTCGCACTCGATCAACCGCACCGCTTGGCCAAGCGCCTCGCAGGCGGCGGTGTCGTCGGTGACCGACAGCCCCTCGTCGCGCACCCTGGCCAAGGCGGCGAGAATGATCTCCCGCCGAAACACCTGCGGCGTCTGCACGGCCCACAGGTTTTCGCGGTCGACCGTCCCGGCAATTTGCGCCTGGCCATCCCCGCGCTTGAGCGTGTCGGCCAAGCGCTTGGCCAAGACTGCCGCGCCCATCTCCCGGGCGGCGGTCACGGCCAGTTGGGCGGACGCCAACGGCAGGCACGGCCTTGCGCCGTCCTGAATTGCGACGATCTCCGACCCGGCATCGGTGGCGTTGACACCGTTCCAGACCGAGTCCTGCCGGGCCGCCCCGCCGACGACGAGTCGCCACGGCGTTTGCGCCTCGATGCGCCCGGCCAATTCCTCGAAAAGCGGCCGCGCATCATCGCGAATTACCAGAATAATCTCGTCGGCGTCGGGGAACAGGTCGCAGCGACGCCATGTGTGACCGACCAGCGGCAGACCGGCGACGTCGAGAAACAGCTTGTCGCCCTGCCCCATCCGGCTGCCGCTCCCGGCGGCTACGATGACAATGGAAACACCCGGCATGGCTCACGTGATGAGATCGCGAGCAACGTGGCCGTGAACGTCGGTGAGCCGCATGTCACGGCCGTCGAAAAAATAGGTCATCCGCTCATGATCCATTCCGAGCAGATGCAGCATCGTCGCGTGCATGTCGTGCATCTCGAGTTTGTTCTCGATGGCACGATAGCCGAACTCATCCGTCGCACCGTAGGTGATGCCCGGCCTAACCCCGCCGCCCGCCATCCAGATCGTATAACCGTACGGGTTGTGGTCGCGACCATCGCTGCCCTGCGCGAAAGGCGTGCGGCCAAACTCGCCGGCCCAAACCACGAGCGTCTCCTCCAGCAAGCCGCGCGACTTGAGGTCGCGCAGCAGCCCTGCAATCGGCTGGTCGGTGGCGCGAGCGTTGTCGCCGTGGTTTTTCTTCAGCCCACCGTGTGCGTCCCAGCGGTCGTTGCCACCGATGCGCGGGCAGGTCAACTCGATGAACCGCACACCCTTCTCCACCAGCCGCCGGGCCATCAGACATTGCATCCCAAACGTGCGAGTGTGCTCGTACTTGGCCTCGAGCCCGTACAGCCGGCGCGTGGCCCCGGTCTCGCCCCGGATGTCGATCAACTCCGGCACGGTGGCCTGCATGCGGTACGCCATTTCATAGTTGGCGATGGCCGACTCAAGTTCGTCCACGTGGCCCAACCGGTCGAGCACACCGCGGTCGAGTCGGTTCAGTAAACCCAGCTTGGCCTGCTGCGCGCCGGGCCGGCTTTCGCGCGGCCGGATGTCTGCCAACGGCGCCTTGCCGGCCTTGAACACGGTGGCCTGATGGCTCGCCGGCAGGAAGCCGTTGCCAAAGTTGTCCCAGCCGCCGGACGGCACGAGGCCGCCATTGAGCACCACAAAGCCCGGCAGGTCGTTGGCCTCGGTGCCCAGTCCGTAGCTCATCCACGCGCCCATGCTCGGGCGGCCCTGCACGCCGAAGCCGGTGTGCAGGAAATAATTCGCGCTGTTGTGCTCGGAGAACTTCGAGGTCATCGACCGCACCACGCACAACTCGTCCGCCATCGCGCCGATGTGCGGAAAAATGTCGCTGACCGTGAGGCCGCACTGGCCGTATCGCTTGAACGCCCACGGCGACTTGAATGTGGTCCCGATATTGTCGAACTGTGTCGGGTTGATCTTCGCGGCGAACGGCTTGCCGTGCTCGCGGTCGAGCAGCGGCTTGGGGTCGAACGAGTCGACCTGCGACACGCCGCCGTCCATGTAGAGGAAAATAATATTCTTCGCGCGAGGCGCGTGATGCGGCCTGCGTGGGGCGAACGGCGACTTCGCCCTGCCGTAGGCCGGGTCGGCCAACAGGCTGCTCAGCGCCACGGCGCCAAAGCCGGCGGCGCAGCGCCCCAGCATCTCCCGCCGGCTGAACGGCCGCGGCAGGTAGTTATGGCAGCCTTGGTTCATGGGGTGGACGGTGAGCAGTGAGCAGGCGCGCTTGGTGATTCCTTCTCCGCCTCGGGGGAGAAGGTGGCCGAAGGCCGGATGAGGGGGCGAACCACGGCGAATTGTCGCCCGACGAACTGATGCGCTTGGCCAAGCGGGTGACTGCTGTAAATCGGTGGCTTCATCTCAATTAACAAACACAAATTCCTTCACATTGAACAGCGTGTGGCATAGGTCCTTCAGCGGTTGCTTGAGCGAACCGCCGGCTGCCCCGCGTTGCTGCTCGAGAAACGCAGCCGCCGCCCCGGCCTCCCACGCCTCCGGCTCGCGGCCAAACGCCTGGCGGTAGGCGCGGCTCACCAGCTCGGTCGTGTTGGCACTGCTGTTTTTCAAGAGTGCCTCCGCCCAAATCGCGGCCTGTCGGTGCACGAACTCGTTGTTGAGCATGATCAGCGGCTGGGCCGGGGAGTTGGACACCACGCGCCGCCCCATCGTGGTGAACGGCGTCGGCTTGTCAAACGCGCTCAGCATCGGCTCCAGGTGGTTGCGGCGCACCTCGACGTAAATGCTGCGGCGTCCGTCGCCGTCCATCGGGCCGCTGCCGCTTGGGCTGCGATTGTTCCGCATGAACGGCGTGATGTGCACCATCGGCCCCTTGCCAAACTGCCGCTTATCGATTCGGCCGGACACGGCGAGCAACCGGTCACGGATCACTTCCCCCTGCAACCGGCGGATCGGCATCCTGTGCAGCAGGTAGTTGTTCGGGTCCACTTTCGCGCTGGCCATGTTTGGCTTGCTCGACTGCCGGTACGTGCTGGAGGACACCACCTGACGGATCATCTCCTTCAATGACCAGCCTCGTTCCATGAGTTGCGAGGCAAGATAATCGAGCAAATCCGGATGGGTGGGCGCCTTGCCGGTCGCACCGAAGTTGTCGACCGTCTCGACGATGCCGCGGCCAAACAGGTGATGCCAAACACGGTTCACCACCACGCGCGAGGCAAACGGGTTGGCAGGATCCACCATTCGCTTGGCCAAGCCCATCCGACCACTCCCCCGACTGGGCGCCTCGCGCTTGGCCAAGGCCTCGAGGAAAGAACGCGGCACCAACTCGCTCGCTGGCGTCTTATGATTGCCGCGCACCAAGATGGGTTCATCCTCGCCGCTGCCATCCAGCAACGTCAGCGCCAAGGAGACACCCGGGATGGTTTTCTCAATCGCCGACCTCGTCTTTTGGTAGTCTGCAAACCCGGCCACCGCTTGGCCAAGATCTGCCGGTTTCTCGAGCAAATTATCGTGTCGAATCACCCAGTTGAGCAGCTGCGACGTTTCGCGGTTTCCGTTGCCACCCGCCTGGTCGTCTGCAGCGGAGATGAACACACCAGCCAAGCCCTTGGCCAAGATCGAGTCGCTCTCCAGCAGCTTGGCCAGGCGCGAGTTCACCGGGCGAACCACAAGCGGTTCACTCCCACCGAATTGAACGCGCTCAAGCGCAAAATCACCGCGCGGCGTAAATTCCACATGCACCCGGAAACCGATGTAATCGCGAACACGATGCCCATGCCACTTCCACTCGTCACCCTTGCTGTCGAGCTTTTGACGCACAATCCCGTGCAACGGGCCGGCCACCTGCCGGTGCGAATTCACCGCCATGAACACGTCCGCCTTGCCCTTGTAGCGATACCAGAGCATGTCGCCGTTAACGCCGAATGTGCGGGTGCGAATCAGTCCGGAAAACCGGGTGGTCAACCCGTCGTTCCGTGCCGCCCCGTTTTCATTGAACTCCTTGATCGGCCGGTTGGGATCGCTGCCAAATACCGGTGATCCCGGCTTCATCGGCCCAGCGCCAAACTGCTTGCCGCCAGTGAGCCATTCGTCGCTGCCCTGTTTGCGTCGGTAATCGGCGACCATGTCCTCGGCGCGCCAGTCGCGTTCACTTTTGACGTAGTTACGCTCCCCCTCCTCGACCGTCTCGATGATCTTGATCGATTTGGCCTGGGCGGTGGGCTCAGCCTCAAGCTTGCGCATCGCAGCCAGCGCATCGGCCCGCGCCTGGCCAAGCGCCACCTTGACGATGCCGTGAAGCGGGTCGGCCGTGTTGCCTCGTGCCTTGTCGAGGTATGCCACCCATGCCGAAAGCTTGTCCGTGCTCAACTTCGCGGCCTCAGCCTCGGCCTTCACGGTGGGATGCGAGGTGATGTAATCAGCCGGCTTGGGCGCGTCCTTGCCGCCCGGAATCTCACTCAAAATCTTGGCGGCCACCGGGAGGTAGTCTCCGAGTCGACTCACGCGGGTTTTCACCGTAGCCGCGTACTCGGTCACGAGCTTGGCTTCGTTTTCCGCGCGCAGTTTGGCCAGTTTGTCATGGGCGCTGTCCTGTGCAACCGGGTCGGCCATATCCTTCAGGTGATAACCGGAACTCTGCAGAAAACCGGCAAAGGCATAGTAATCCGCCATGGAGATGGGATCGGACTTGTGATCGTGGCAGCGCGTGCACCCCACCGTCAAGCCAAGGAACGCCTTGGAGTAAACATCGATCTGGTTGTGCACGCGGTTGCACTCGTCACCGCGAATGTCCACCGGCGAATGGGTCGCCTCGCCGAGATGCCAAAAGCCCGGTCCCTTCGCCGATTCGTTCTCGCGGGTGGCCGGGTCGAGACGGGGCTGCTTCACCATGTCCCCCGCGACATGCTCGACGACAAAGTCGTTGTACGGCACGTCGGCGTTGAGGGCGCGTACGACGTAGTTGCGGTAGCGGTACGCCTGCGGGATCGGGTAGTCGGCCTCGTGGCCGCGCGTCTCGGCGAATCGCACGAGGTCGAGCCAATGCTGGCCCCAGCGCTCGCCAAAATGCGGCGAGGCGAGCAGCCGCTCGACCGCGGACTCGTAGGCGGTTGCGGAGGGGTCGGCGACAAATGCCTCGACCTCCTGCGGGGTCGGCGGCAGGCCGATGAGGTCGAAGTGCAGCCGGCGGATGAGAGTCCGGCGACTGGCCGCCTCGTTGGGCGAAAGTCCCGCTGCCTGAAGCTTGGCCAGAGTAAAGCGGTCGATAGCGGTTCTGGCCCAAACCGCGCCGCGAACCGGCTTGACCGGAGGCGGCTGTGCATCGCGCCGCACCGGCTGCCAGGCCCAATGCCCGGCCTTGAGCTTGGCAATATCGAACTCATCCTTGTCGGTGATGTCTGCCGCCTTGCCGTCGCGGGGGGCGGGCGCGCCCATCGCAATCCATTGGGTCATTTTCTCAATAGCGGCATCCGACAGCTTGTTCTTGGGCGGCATCTGCAGGTCGCCGTTCTCGTAGGAGACTGCCTGAATAATAAGGCTGGCCTTGGGGTCGCCGGGGATGATTGCCGGGCCAGAGTCGCCGCCCCTGTAGAGACCGTCGCGGGTATCGAGCAGCAGTTCGCCCTTGGCCTTGCCGGCCTCCGCGCTGTGGCATTTGTAGCAGTGTTGCGCGAGCAACGGCCGAATGTGGTTCTCGAAAAACTCGACCCCCTCTGGCTCCGCGGCGGCCAAGCCGCCTGGCCAAGCGGCCCACGCCAAGCCAAGTGCGGCCGCCCCACGGCAAATTTCACTAAAACAACGCATCAACGAAGCAAGCGAGACTATAAAAACAGGGCGCTTATTCAAGCCAACACCGGGCCAACCGCAGGAAACCCGGTTCGCCGCCCGTGGCCTCACGGAAAAGCATGCCGGCGCTGCTGCGGATCCCAGTTCTCGATGTACTCGCCGGTGTTGTCGCGCTTGGGATTGATCGTCCGGTCCGGGTCGTCGTACGACTGCACATGGCCGTCTGCGAACACCACCGGCGCCGAGTTGCTGTGCCGCTCGCTGGCCACGCCCTCGTTGGCGCGGTTGATGAACGGCCACCACATCGTCAACGACCAGTGACCGCCATCTTTCTGCTCTGAGTCGGCGAGGTTAATGCACTCGACCGGGCTGCGCACCGAGCTGAGCTTCACCTCGTAACCGCTTGGCAGGTTGCCGCTCTTCTCCCCCTGCCGCCCCGGCATCTGACCGAGAAAATAGGAGTTCTGCCCGTACCCGATGCTGTGCGCGTCGAACCGCCACTTGTCATGCTCCTTGGACTGGTTCTTGAATTTGCCGTGCCGCAGATCGGGGCAGCGGTAAGCCTGGTCGGACGGCGCGTAGCCGTAAATGAGGGTGAACCAGGTTTCCTCTCGCGCAAACGACATCCCCTTGTTCAGTTCAACCAAGCGCTGGAAGCCCTTGCTCGGGGGACGGGAGACGGCACGACGGTGGTACGGGAAAATATCGTCGTTGTCGTCCATGTACATCGAGTTGGCCAAGCCAAGCTGGCGCAGGTGACTGCTGCACTTTGTCCGGAGAGCGATCGTCTTGCTCTTGGCCAAGGCCGGCAGGAGCATCGCGGCCAGGATGGCGATGATGGCGATCACGACCAGCAACTCGATCAGCGTGAAACCGCGCCGGCCTTCGGTCTTGTTCTTGATGGCGGAGTAATTGTTCATTTTTCCTCACACATTGCCCCACAATGGGATGATTTTCTTGAACGTCTGCCGTTGATCTAAACAAAAAACGATTTATTTGAAAAACACAATCTGCGCTGTTGGACAGAAAAAACTGCCGAGCATTGCGGGTGTCGAACAAAGCCGAGCGGGGATGCGGTTATCCAATGACACCCGTTCCGCCCATGGTGGAGACGCCCCCGGGCGCTTGGCCAAGCGCGAAAATGCCCGGAACAAGGCAAAAACGCCCATTAAACGCTTGCAATCGATCAATTGGCCTCTACAGTTCCCGCCCTTTTGTTGAGAGCCGAAATGAGCGCCAACCTCACACAACTGATTCTGCTATCGCAGGGTCAACCGCAACCGCAAGGCAGCCCCATGGGAGATATTTTTGTTCCCATGATCCTTATGGTTGTCATCTTCTATTTCCTGCTCATTCGGCCCCAGACCAAGCGGGAGAAGGATCGCCGGAAAATGGTGGACGCCCTCAAGTCCGGCGACTCGGTCGTCACCCGCGGCGGCGTGGTGGGCTCCGTACAGTCGGTCAAGGACACCACCGTCTCGATCCGGTCGCTCGAGAGCAAGTTTGAGGTGGAGAAACACGCCATCGAGCGTGTGATCGCCGACAAGTCGGATTTAAAGGACAAAAAATAACCCGATACCGTGAAACGAAACAACAAAATCAGATTCCTGCTTCTGGCTCTCATTCTTGGCTGGGCTGGATCCGAAATGTGGCCGCTGCAGGATGTATCTGGAAAACTGATCGACCAATTCGGCAAGGCCACGAACAAGGACGCAGCCTTCGACCAGGCATACGAGGCAGCCAATGCGGCCCATGACCGCAAGGACAAGAACAGCAACGAGTTTGGCATTCTCCAGAAGGCAGTGAACGACGCCGGCTTGGTGCTGAGCAATTACACTTGGGCACCCAAGTTGAAGCTTCGCGGCCAGATTCCCGACAACCGGGTTGTACTGCAAACCCTCCAGAAAGAGGTGGCCGGAAATCTCCAACTCGGGCTGGATCTCAAAGGCGGCTCATCGTTCCTCGTGGCGTTGGACACCAGCAAATTGAGCACCAATGAGTTGGACAAGGCTTCAGCAACCAAAGTCGCTCTCGATCAAGCCGTGGAAGTATTGCGTGCCCGCGTGGACACCATCGGCGTGGCTGAACCGGAGATCCGGACGATGGGCGAAAACAAGATCATGGTTCAGTTGCCCGGCCTGTCCGAAGCCAACCGAGCCAAGGCCAAGAAACTGGTAACCGAGGCGGCGTTTCTGGAGTTCGCCTTGGTGCACAAGGATTCCGAGCGGTTGATTGCTAACGGCCTCGGCGCGGACGGCTACAAGAAGTATACCCAAGTGAGGAAGGATCGCGACGGCCAGGAGAGCCAAGAGGAGTTGCTGATCCAGATGGACAAGGATCAGCCGAACAAGGCCTGGAACCAATACGGCCTGAAGGGGGAACACATCAAAAATGCCTCTCCCTCGCGCAACCCCCTCACCCAGTCGCCGATGATCCTCTTCACCTTCAACAGCGAGGGAGCCAAGGCCATGGGCCAATTAAGCGGCAACAACATCGGCGAACGCATGGCGATCATTTTGGACGGCGAGTTGATGTCCGCACCGGTGCTTCAGGANCGCATCACCAGCAACGGGCAGATCACGGGGGACTTCACCGCCGAGGAGGCGGCCAATATTGCCAACGCACTGGAAAACCCACTCAAGGCGCCGCTTAAAATTGTGGAGGAGATGAGCGTGGAACCGAGCCTGGGAAAAGACTCGGTGGAAAGCGGCTTCAACGCCGCACTGTACGGCGTGATCGCCGTGGCGGTGTTCATGCTGATCTACTACTTTTTCTCCGGCCTCGTGGCCAACTTCGCGCTGGGGCTGAACCTGTTCATCCTGATCGGCGTGATGTGCTACCTCGACGCCGCACTGACTCTGCCCGGCATCGCCGGCATCGTGCTGACCATCGGCATGGCGATCGATGCCAACGTGCTGATATTCGAGCGCATCCGCGAGGAACTCAAGGCTGGCAAGGGGACACAGGGAGCGGTCGAGACCGGCTACGCCAAGGCGTTCGGCACTATTATCGACGCCAACCTGACCACACTCATCGTCTCGGTCATCCTGATGACCATGGGCACCGGCCCGGTGAAGGGTTTCGGCGTCACGCTGACCGTCGGGATCTGTGCCAGCATGTTCACCGCGCTGGTGGTCACCCGCATGGTCTTCGATCTGTTTCGTAACTTCGGCACTGGCCAGGGCTTCCGCCTCTTGGAACAGCCCAAGTTCAACTTCATGGGCTTGGCCAAGTACGCCTTTGTCATCTCCTGGATTCTGGTGGCGATCGGGGTCGGGACCGGATTCAGCCGCGGCTCGGATGCGATGGGCGTGGACTTCAAGGGCGGAGACCAGATCACGTTCGAGTTCACGGAGGGGCAGAAAAAGGATGTCGGCCAGTTGCGCGACGCGCTTGGCCAAGCGGGCATCGAGGGCGCCATGATCCAGTACCAGGCGGGCGGCGGCAGCCGGGAGCGGCTGCAGNTCACGGTCGGTTTCGGCAGTGTCGAGACGGCCAAAGGCGCCTTGGCAAAGGCGTTCGCGGGAGACGAAGGCTTCAAGGAAGTCAGCCGGTTGAGCACCGGCCCGAGCATCAGCAACGAGATTTTACAAGGAGCCACCAAGTCGCTGTTAATCGCGATGTTCGCCATCCTGGTTTACGTCACGTTCAGATACGAATTCTCTTTCGCGCTCGGAGCCATTCTGGCCATCTGCCACGACGTGCTGATGACGCTGGGNATCTTTTTCCTCTGGGGCGGCGAGTTGAGCGCGCCGGTGATGGCCGCCGTGCTGACGATCATCGGCTTCTCGATCAACGACACGATCGTGATCTTCGACCGCATCCGGGAGGATCTGAAGCTGGGCCTGCCCGGCACATTCACCGAGATCATGAACGGCGCGATCAGCAAGACGCTGAGTCGCACGATCATCACCTCCGGCACCACCCTGCTGGCGGCCGGTTCGCTGTTCCTGTTCGGCGGCGGCGCGATTAACTCCTTCGCCTTCACGCTGCTGGCCGGCGTGCTCACAGGCACCTTCTCCAGTATCTTCATTGCCGGCTCGCTCGTGCTGTGGAAAAACAAGGGGGAGAAGCCAAAGCTCGCAGACGAGACCGTGATCACGCAGCACAGCATCTCGACCTCGGAGGCCTGAGCCCGCGCCACAAGTCGGCTTCGTGCTGACGGCGGAGCATCGCGCTTGGCCAAGCGCCAACGNAACGTAACACAGCCATGATATTGGCCGCAGCCACCGAATCCGCGTTGACCGTCCATCCGGTGACTTGGCTGATGTTCCTGGGCGCGGTGTTGCTGTTTCTCGCGCTCGACCTTGGGGTGTTCCATCGCAAGGCGCACGCGGTCTCCTTCGGCGAGGCGCTGATGTGGACGACCCTCTGGGTGTCGCTGGCCATGACGTTCGCCTTTTGGATTGCCCCGGCGATGATCGGCGAAGAGTGGCAGGCCGTTCACACCAAGCTGTTTCTCACCGGCTACGTGGTGGAGTTGTCGCTGTCGATGGACAACGTGTTTGTCATCGCGCTGATCTTCACCTACTTCCGCGTGCCGCTGGAATACCAGCACCGAGTCCTGTTCTGGGGCATCCTCGGCGCCCTCGTGATGCGCGGGGTGATGATCTGGTTTGGGGCGGAACTGATCGAGCGTTTCCACTGGATACTGTACGTCTTCGGTGCCTTCCTGCTGTTCACTGGCATCAAGATGCTATTCGCAGGCGACGAGGAGGTGGAGCCGGAGAAAAACCTCATCATCCGCCTGACTCGAAAGCTCTATCCCGTTGCAACGCAGTATGATGGGCAGCACTTTTTCACCCGGCTGGACGGCCGCTGCGCTCTGACACCGCTCGCGATTTGTTTGATCATGGTCGAGACCACCGACCTGATTTTTGCCGTGGACTCCATCCCGGCAATCTTCGGCATCACCACCGAGGCGTTTCTGGTTTTCACATCGAATGTGTTTGCTATTTTGGGCCTTCGGTCGCTCTATTTCGTCTTGGTGGGACTGCTGCGGCATTTCCGCTACCTTAAGTACGGGATGGCACTCGTGCTGGTATTCATCGGGTTCAAGATGTTGATCGTCCTTTGGGAGGGCCGACCCGCTTGGCTGGACTTCGAGGCCAACCACGATGCCGTCCTCGGCACCATCGGGGCAATCTTGGGCATGTCGATCGTCGCCTCGCTGCTGGTGCCGGCAAAGAANCCGGGATCGACCGGCGAGCATTAAGGCCAAGCGCTTGGCCAAGCGCACAAACGAATTTTTTAGTTGTATGAACAATAAGCAAGAAAACCTGATCCGGACGACAAGGAGGGTTCGGACTCCGGCGTGAAATATCGCTGGAGCCTGGCACCCTCTCAACCGCTCTTAACTGGCCAACTCATTCGCGAGCTGCCGCTGTCGCCACTCATGGCCCAATGCCTCGTCAACCGGGGCGTCGCCAGCAAGGCGGAAGTCAGCGAGTTCCTGAACCCCAGGCTCAAGTTGTTGGCCGACCCGTTCCTGATTCCAAACATGGACGCCGCCGTCGAGCGGCTCTGGAAGGCGCGAGAAAACAACGAGCGGTTGTTGATCTATGGCGACTACGACGTCGACGGCGTCAGCTCCACGGCGTTGCTCACCGAGATGCTGACCGAGCTTGGCTGGATCGTGCAGCCATACCTCCCCGGCCGCTTCGACGACGGCTACGGTCTCAGCGTGGTGTCGCTCGAGAAATGCCTCGAGCAGTACGAGACCAATCTCGTACTCGCCGTCGACTGCGGCTCCACCGCCGTCGAGGCGATCGCGTTTCTCAACGAGCGGAAGGTTGACGTCCTCGTGCTCGACCACCACCAGGTCAGCGATCCTCCCCCCGAGTCGCTGGCCATGGTCAACCCGCAACTCAGCGACGACCACCCGAATTTCCAGGAACTGTGCTCCGTCGGCCTCGCCTTCAAACTCGCCCATGCGCTCGTCAAGCGCGGCCGGCAGGAGGGGCTGCAAAAGGAACGCGACCTTGACCTCAAGCATTACCTCGACTTCGTCGCGCTGGGCACCATCGCTGATCTCGTGCCGTTGACCGGCGAAAACCGCAAGCTCGTCCGCTCCGGCCTCGAGCAACTCGGCGAGACCGACCGACCCGGCCTCGTCGAGCTCAAGAAAGTGGCCAACGTCTCCAAGCCGGTCACCGTCTTCAACGTCGGCTTCCACCTCGGCCCGCGCATCAACGCCGCCGGCCGGATGGACAACCCAGGCGCCTCGCTGAACCTCCTCCTCGCCAAAGACCGGCACGAGGCCGAGAAGGCGGCGGCAACCCTCGACAAACACAACACCGAGCGGCGCGAGATCGAGCGCGACATCTCAACGCAGGCCGTCGAGAGCGTCCGGAAGCGGTTCGACCCCGAAAACGACTTCGTCATCGTCGAGGGCAACATGGAGTGGCANCTCGGCGTCATCGGCATCGTCGCCTCCCGCGTCATGCGCGAGTTTTACCGGCCCACTTTCATCCTCGCCAGCGACGGCGACGGCTGGAAAGGCTCCGCCCGAAGCATCGAGGGTTTCGACCTCGCCGAGGCCATGCGCGGCTGTGATGACCTGCTCAACGACCATGGCGGCCACGCCATGGCGGCCGGCGTCTCGGTCAAGCCGGGCCGGCTCGACGCCTTCCGCGAGCGTATCAACGAGATCGCCAAAAAGACCATCACGCCCGACCTGTTCCAGCCGCCGCTCAAGCTCGATGCCGGGACCGACCTTTCCGAGTTGACCCTCCCGCGCGTCGAGGACATGCGCCAACTCGAGCCGCTTGGCCAGGGCAACCCGGAGATTCAACTCCTCGTCGCCGACCTTACGCTGTCGAGCCCCATCTACCGCATGGGACGCGACAAGCAGCATGCCAAGTTCTGGGTCACTGATGAGCGGGGTTCCTGCGAGGTCATCGCCTGGAACCTCAAGCCGGAAGAGGAGCCGAAGGACACCTTCGACATCGCCGTAGCGCCGCAAATCAACGACTTCAACGGCCGCCGCTCCGTCCAGCTCAAGCTCATTGATTGGCGCCCCGCCAATGGCTGACCCGCGCTTGGCCAAGCGACTAGATTTCCGCGCTGGCCATTTTGCGGATGCCGGCCCGTAGCGGCAGCCAGCCGAGCAGGAACGAGCCGCCGAGGAAAACAGCCCAGCCGAGCCAAAACNCCCCCGCCGAGCTGCCACCAAAGGCCCAGCGCGACGTCATCGCCATCAGGCTCAGCATGCCGACGATGTAAAGGAAACTCAGCACAAGGCAGAGCGTGCCGCCGAAGCCGCTGACGATCTTGCTCGGGTTGTCCTCGCGGAAGTTCGGATACACCGCGCCCAGGCCGACCGCTAGCGCGTTAAGCGTGAATGCCATCACGCCGATGGTCAGCGTGAAATACAACACCCTCTCCGCCGGGATCGACAGCATCGCGCACGACGCCCCCACCAAGGCCATCGTCACGGTCATCGATACCGCGGTGCAAAAGAGAAACTTGGCCATGAGCGTGCGGTGCAGGCCAAGCGGTGCCATGCCGATAATCCAGATGCGCTTGCCTTCGAGCGAGATCTGCGGAAAGACGAACCGCGTCGTCAACGTGGCGAGGTTCAGCGCGCACGCGCCGAGGTTGAGGTACGAGGTGAGGTCGATCCAGAAATCGCTCGTCAGCCGGTGCGAGAAATGGCGCAGGTTCACGATGTACGCAATCAGCAGGCCAAGCAGGATCAGCGACTGGCCCCACTGCGTGGCGTCGCGTAGAAAAGTGCGGATGTCCTTCACCAGCAGAGCACGCGCATCAGCACGCCCCCACCACAGCAGCTTGGCCAAGCGGTCGAGCAACCGGGGCGCCAGCGGTGCCCGGCCAAGCGCTTGGCTCGCGGTCGGGCCGCTGCCGCGGCTGTTCACCGCCGAGAGCGCCCCAAAGAAAAAACCGCCCGAGCGCGTCGAGGCGAGATAGCCGAAAAAAAGCGTGTGGCTCAGCAGCACCAAGCCGAAGAACAGCGTGCCCATCAAAGCGCCCTCCACCCACTGGGTGACGCCGCTCGACACCCAGTAGCTCGGCAAATACGGGAACAGCGAAAACCGCGTGCGTGCCAGCAACCGGTCGACGACATCGAGTACGCGCGTCTCGAGCATCTCGTCGGTCACCGTCTCCGGCTGCAGCCACGCGCTGGCAACAACAATCAGCATGAGCACCGCCAGCACGGCGGCCACCCGGAACGCCACCCGGTCCACCCAGCGCGCCAGCCCCAGCGCCGCCCAACTGCCAAGGATGCCCGGCAGCACGACGAACAGTGCCACGAACAGCGGCGTCACCACGTAAAAATGCCACGGCGCGTCGTGGGTCGCCCCGTACGCCGCCACCAGCGGCGCGATCAAAAACAAAAACGCCCACGAAGCCAGGATGCCGGACTCGAATATTTTCCAGCGATAAATCGACTGGTGCGGCACCGGCAGCGACAGCAGGAATTGGGCTTCCCGGTTACGAAACAGGTTGGTGAAATTGATGATGACGTTGCTGAGCAGCAGCAGCAGAAACAGGAACGCGAACAGCAGGAACATCATCCGCTCGATCAGCACCGGCCCCAGACCGGGGAAACTGGAGGTGAAGTTCAGCGCCTTGTGAAACAGTGTGTACGCCAACCAGGCGTAGCCGACGACGAACAGGCCCATGAGGAACGCATGCAGCCGCGANCNCGCCACCGCNGACTGNAGNCGCCGCCAGTTTTGCGTGCGGTTGACCCCGGCCAACAGNCGCCAANACGGGATGGGCTTCGCGCCGTTCATGCGCCGTCGTTNGTGAGCGACAGGAAGATCGACTCGAGCCGGTTGTCCCGGTTTGCCGCCTGCAGTTCCTCGTGCGACCCAACGGCCACGAGACGGCCCTGGTGCATGATGCCGATGCGGTCGGCCATCTCCTCAGCAACGCTGAGTTGGTGGGTGGAGACGAACACCGTCACACCGGCGTCGGCCTGCTCGCGCAGGATGTCCTTGAGTACGCGGGCGTGCTGCGGGTCAAGCCCGACCATCGGCTCGTCGAGCACGACGACCTCCGGCGAATGCATCAGCGCGGAGACAATCGCCACGCGCTGCTTGGTGCCGTGCGACAGGCTCTCGATCGGCTTGGCCAGGAATTCGTCGAGATGGAAACGCTTGGCCAAGCGCCCGGCCTCCGCCTCCATCGCGGCGTCCTCCATGCCGAATAGCTTGCCGGTGAACCGGAAAAACTCAGCCGGCGTCAGTTTGTCGTACAGGAACGGAAAGTCCGGCACGTAGGCGAGCCGCCGTCTGGCCTCGAGCGGGTCGGTGGCGCTGTCGAACCCGCAGATCNGCACCGCGCCACGGGTCGGTTTCATTAGCCCGGCCATGACCTTGATCGTCGTGGTTTTGCCGGCGGCGTTGGGGCCGAGGATTACGAAAAACTCCCCCGTCGGCACCGTGAGGCTGACATCGTTGACCGCCCGCAAATCGCCGAATTGCTTGGTTAATTGCTCAATTTCGATCATTTTCCGCCCCCTTCGCGCAGCGGGATGTTTTCGTTTGTAATCTGCAGTTGGCCGGGAAAATCGACCTGCAAAATCTCGCCAACACGGCTCACCAAAACCGTGACGGCACGATCGCCGGGCAGCTTGGCCTCGATGCGGTAGATGCGGACGCGTGTGCTGCCCAGCCGCACGGCGTCGTTGTACGCCACCCACTCGAGGCCCAGCGCGGGTGGCCCGGCGGCCGCTTGGCCAAGCGCGAGGTTTCGCGGCAGCAACGGCTTGAGCAGCGACGCGACGAGTGGCCCACCGAGCGACTCGAGCACCGTGGCCGGGTCGCGCAGTTGGCCAAGCGGCGTGGTGCGTTCCCATTGGCCAAGCGCCCCGTCGTGCTTCACGGTCAGCACCTGGTTGGTCGCCAGCGCCGTGACCTCCCACGAGCTTGGCGGCAGGTTGATCGTGGCGTGGACGCTCTGCCAGTCGAGCGCGGTGTCGAGCATCGAGCGGAGGTTGAACCGAAGCTTTCCGTTCAGCGGCTCGACGTCGAGCCGCCCGTCCAGCGCGAGCGTGTAGCCGCGGATCGACTCGACCCGGCCGGACGGCTGGTTGGTGCCACCGAAGTAAACCTCATCGGGGATGATCTCCCAGCGAATAAAGCCAAGCGACCGGCCGTTTTGGAACACCTGCAGGCTGGAGGCGTCGGGTGCGTTGAAGATTTTGTCGAGCACCACGTCGCTGGAAACGCGGCTGCCCCGGCCGGTGTCGCCATACTCGGCGCGCCACAGGAGCGCATTCATCGCCAGCCAAAACAGNAGGATGACTGGGAANACCAACCGGCGCACGGCGACGGGTTACGGGGTGCGCTTGGCCGGGATGTAAACGGTGACGCCCGGCTTGAGGTCGCGGGAGTTGCGCATCAGGCGCGGGTTGGCCGCCTTTAGGGCCGAGAACGGGATGCCGTATCGGCGGGCCAGGCTGTAGAGGCTTTCGCCCGGCCGGAGTGTGTGGGTCCGTGTCTGGCCGGAACGCGCCGAGTAACTGGGCCGGGGCGGCACGTTCGGGTTGCCCCGGGGATTCGCCGAGGGCGGCGGCCCGCCGGTGACCACAGCGACCTCCGGCACATCGCTTCCGGCCTGCTGCAGCCGACCGCGCATGGCCTCGACCTGACTCTTGAGACGGCTGTTTTCGCTGTTGGCCTTGGCCAGTTGCGTGCGCAGCGTGTGGATGGCGTTGATCTCCGAGGGCGGGATGGGCGCCATGGCGATGTCCTTGGCGATCTCCTTTTTGCACGCCTTGATGAAGCCCGCGATGTTGCCAGCATGGCGGGAGTCCGGCTGGAGCTCAAGATGCCGTTGGAGATGAAAACAGGCCGCAACGTAGTCGGTGTTTTCATTGCTCGGCTCGTAGAAAATCAGCCCCAGTTCGAAATGGGCGGCGGCGTTGGCCGGGTTGCTGGCGAGCGCCTTGCGGAAGGAGAGCACCGCCCCGTCGACCTCCTTGCGGGCCAACCGGCTCTTGCCCCGGACAAAATCGGGGTCGTCCTCCATGCGGGAACTGCCCCCGCTGGTTGGCTCGCACCCGGTGGCTGCAACAGCCAGCGCCGCCAAGGCCAAACCCCGCCCCAAAACGGACCAATACCTCATCGGCGGAAAGTAAACCGGAACCGCCCGCAAAGGCAACCACCGTTCGCACCAAAACAAATCGCCACTGCACGCTTTTTCTTCGGCGGCACAGCCACTACACTCCCGCCCGTGCCGAGCAAGGCGAGCAAGGCGGCTACCGACGCCCAGCCGCGGATGGACTTGGGATGGATTGGCATCCTGATGTTTGCCGTGGCATTCCTCTATATTCTGTCCCTGCTCAGCTACGACCCGTCGGATCCCCCACTCAACCCCGGCGACCCCACCGACGGCTACCAGAATATGATCGGCCCGGTGGGGGCTTACCTGTCCTACATTTCGTTCATGGCCATCGGCTTCGCGGCCTACATGGTGCCGCTGCTGCTGCTGCTGTTCGGGGCCGCATTTATCCACCCATTCTTCATCCACCTGCGCCAGTCATGGCGGGAACCGGTCGCAGCTGTGGTGTACCTGCTCGGCCTCATGGGGCTATTGCAGGAGTTGGACATCAACTTTGGCCTCGCGTTCTGGGCGGACGGCTTCCAACTCGGCGGCGTCCTTGGCGAACAAATCATCTACCCGCTCTTTCACTTCTTCGGCACCGCGGGCGCGGTCATCATTCACTCCGCGCTCATCCTCACCAGCCTTTACTTCCTGACCCACCTCCAGCCGGTCGAGCTTTGGCACTGGGCGGTCGACATGTGGAACGATTGGCGCGAGCGCCGGGCTGAGCCCGGCTTTGCCACCGCCGATCCGCCCCAAAAGACGGCCAAACGCAAAACCAAGCGACTCGAGCGCGACTTGGCCAAGCGGAAGAAGGCGGTCGAGCAGGAACTCGAGCAGGTCACCGAGGAACTGGAGGCCGACAAGGGACTCGGTGCCGACCTCAAGCCGGTGCCCAAGCCAACCGTCCGCGACCTGAGCGTCCTCGACGAGGAACAGCGAACCAAGGCCAAGGCCGAGCCGGGCGAGGTCGAGATGGGCGAGGTGATCTCCGCCGAGGAGGTCAAGGCCTCCGCCGATTCAACGGACGGGAAGGACGGCGAAGCGGATACCGATACCAAGGAGGAAAAACCGGCGGAGCCAAGCGAGCCAACCGAGCACAAGGCCGCCACCACCGGGGACATCCTTGGCCAAGCGGACGAGGCCAAGCCGGATGAAACCACCGGGGAGGAAGCCAAGCCGGACGGTGAACCGGAACCGGACACCCCGCCCAAGCCGAAGCTGCCCCGGCGCTTGGCCAAGCCGAAAGGGCCGGGTGCCGTCGCCAAGACTCCCAAGGTCAAGGGGTACAAGCTGCCCAAGTCAATGGTGCTCGACGAGCCGGAGCCGGCCGCCGCCCCCACCGAGACCCGCGAGCAACTCCTCGCCAACGCGCGGCTGCTCAAGGACACACTGCAGCAATTTCGCATCGAGGTCACCGAGGGCGACATCACCAAGGGGCCGACCATCACGCGCTATGAGCTGCACCCCGCGCCCGGCGTCAAGCTCGAGCGCATCTCCGCGTTGGCCAACAACATCTCCGCCGCAATCAAGGCCGAGCGAATCAACATTCTCGCCCCCGTCCCCGGCCGCAGTTCCGTTGGCATCGAGGTGCCCAACCGGATCAAAACCAAGGTGCTCTTCCGCGACATCATCGACTCTCCCGAGTGGAAAAAATCGAAGGCCAAGATCCCGCTCGCGCTGGGCAAAGATGTCTACGGCAAGCCGATCGTGGCCGACCTGGCAGACATGCCACACATGCTCATCGCCGGTGCGACCGGCTCCGGCAAGTCGGTCTGCATCAACTCCATCGTCGCCTCGCTGCTGTTCCGGTTTTCACCGGAGGAACTGCGCTTCGTGATGATCGACCCCAAGGTCGTCGAGCTGCAGATTTACAACGGCCTGCCCCACCTCGCCGCCCCCGTGGTGCACGACCCGAAGAAGGTTATCCTCGCTCTCAAGTGGGTCGTCAACGAGATGGAAAAACGGTACCAGATTTTTGCCAAAGTCGGCGCCCGCAACATCGACGGTTTCAACTCGCGTACCCGGAAGAAACCGCAGAAAACCGACCAGGCCGAGCTGCCGCTCGACGAGGCCGAAGGCTTCGCCGTCGAGATGGATCAGGAAGTCACCGTCAAGCGGGAGGACGAGATCGAGATTCCCGACAAGCTCAGCTACATCGTCGTCATCATCGACGAGCTGGCCGACCTGATGTTGATGGCCCGCAACGACGTGGAAAACTCGATCGCCCGCATCACGCAGATGGCCCGGGCCGCCGGCATCCACTGCATCGTTGCCACGCAGCGGCCCAGCGTCGACGTCATCACCGGCGTCATCAAGGCCAACATCCCGGCGCGCATCGCGTTTCAGGTCGCCGCCAAAGTGGACTCGCGCACCATCCTCGACGCCATGGGGGCGGACAAGCTGCTCGGCAAGGGCGACATGCTGTTCCTGCCGCCCGGCACCTCCAATCTGCGCCGCGCGCAGGGTTGCCTCGTCACCGACGAGGAGATCAACCGTATCGTCGAGATCGTCAACGACCAGGCCAAGCCGAGCTACGACAAGGAGATGGAGCGCCAACTCGAGGGGCCGGCCAACGGCAACGGCGGCAATGGCGGCAGCGGCATCGACGAGGACGAGGAGATCGTCCAGCAATGCATCGAGGTCATCCGAGTCGAGCAGAAGGCCAGTGTCTCGCTCATGCAACGCCGCCTGCGCCTCGGCTACACCCGCGCCGCGCGCATCATGGATGAACTTGAGGATCGCGGCCTCGTCGGCCCCAGCCGCGGCGCCGAGCCGCGGGAAATCCTGTTCGACGTCGAGGGCTAGCCCCTCGCCCGGCGGCGCAGGAAAACAAGCAGCGCCACGCCAACCGGCAGCAACAGCAGGCTCAACTGCTGCCCCGGCTTGATCCAGCCCAGCCACAACTCCCCGGCGGCATAATCGCCCCGGAAAAACTCAACGACGAAGCGGCAGATCGAGTAGCCGACGAGGTACGCGCCGAACACCTGCCCGTCAAACCGCTTGCGCCGGTAAAGCCAGGCCAAGCCGCCGTACAGCGCCACGTTCAACAGCGCAGCATAAACCTGCGTCGGGTGGACGTGCAACGAGAGCGTAAACTGCATTTTTCCGGTTGAGAATAAAGTGCTGAATGGAACGATCTTATTGGTACATAGCAACAGCAAATAAAAAAACATGAAAAGTAGAATCAAAATTCGCTTAACCAGAACAGGCTTTACAGCAATTTTTTTTACCGTTAATTGGAAGAACTCGGGAAAAAGCTTACATGTCAGCCAAATATAACCTAAGGTAAACATTACAAAAG
>NYYJ01000032.1 GCA_002686755.1 Verrucomicrobiales bacterium | reverse complement strand
TCTCATGACTGCTGTCAGGAGCAACTGTCAGGTGGCTGTCGCTCTGGGTGAAATCAAGGCTGTAGCTGTCTTGCGCCAATGATTTCATTGGGCAGAAAGTTACAAGCAGTAGAAGAGCGGCGCATCCAGTTAGCTTCTTGATGCTAATCCCGCACAACAGAAATGCGCTTTTCACTATGGAGTTTGTTGTATTCATTTTGGAGTTGTTTGTTAAAATTAAATTCGTCTTCAAATTGAGCGTTTAAAGTGGTAAATCTGCCTTCGGTTTTCCATTGCTTAAGATGGGGAAAGAGAACAGCTTAACACGGTCTCATCGCAGGTCGTTGTTGTTCTTTTCATCGTTTTATGGCGCCCGACCATCACGATTCCGGAGTTGGAGCCGGTCGACCCATCGCCGGGCTGCGAATCGGGGCAGACGGAACCATAACGGCGTTGAAAAGAGTGTCAACCTCCGCTTGGCCAAGCGGGGAGCCGATCCCCGGCCAAGCGAAAATCACCGCAACAGCGGCGATCGCTTTCCTGCCTCGTTGTGAAGCCGAATCATCGATCCACCTGTTGGTCGTCGCAACGCCCCGGCCCGACCCGGTTCCGGGGTAGTCAATGCCGGCTTTTATGTCTGACTTCACTGGTGTCCGGTTAAAAATTCGAGACTATGGTTTTTCCACCATAAAATAGTCGTTCCTGAAAAATTGGTTTTCTGTAACGTCCAATCCACGCGAAGGGAGAACTTTTTAGGAGAAGATCCGCAGGTGGCGCGGATATTCACAGATTAAGTTAAAAGCCCTCTGCGTCTCTGCGATCTCTGCGTTTGAAAATCCGTGAAATCCGTGTCCCGCCTAATTCTGCTCACTGGTTACCGCTCACGGTGCAGCTTGGGTCAGGTGTTGACTTGCTCGGCGTATTCCTCGTCGGAGAGGAGGTCGTTGATTTCATCCGGGTTGGAGAGGCGCACCTTGAAGAACCAGCCGTCGCCGTACGGATCCTCGTTGACGGTTCCCGGTTCGGTGTCGAGGGCGTCATTGATCTCAATGACCTGGCCGCTGACCGGCGCGTAGATGTCGCTGGCGGTCTTGACCGACTCGACGACGGCGCACGGGTCGCCGGCGGTCAACTGGCTGCCGACCTCGGGCAACTCGATGAATACCAGCTCGGTCAGCTCCTCCTGGGCGTGATCGGATATGCCGATGGTTGCGGTGTCGCCTTCCACGTTCACCCACTCGTGGGAACTGGCGTAACTCAGGTCGGTCGGGACGTCTGACATCGTGGGGGGACTTCTAGCGAATCGGCGGCCCGGCGGTCAATCCGGTTTTCGATAAATCGGGCGCTTGACCACCTGTGCGGGGAAGCGGCGGTTGCGGATTTCGATCTCGATCGGGGTGCCGGCCTTGGCGTGGGCGGTCTCGACGTAGCCCAGGCCGATGCCGCAGCCAAGCGACGGGCTTTGCGTGCCGCTGGTCACCTCGCCGATCTCGCGGCTGGTTCCGTCGACGGCGAAAATCTTGTATTGCTCGCGCGGCGGCGCGCTTTTGCCGGTCATCCGGAATCCGACGCAGCGGCGGGAGACGCCGTCCTGTTTTTGGGCGGCGAAGGTGTCCTTGCCGATGAAGCCGATTTTGTGGTCGGCCACGGCCCAGCCCAGCCCGGCCTCGATCGGGGTGGTCTCGGAGGTTAACTCGTGGCCGTANAGTGAGTAACCGGCCTCGGTGCGGAGGGTGTCNCGCGCGCCCAGNCCGGCTGGCACGAGGCCAAGCGCTTGGCCAAGCGCGAGGAGCTTTTGCCAGAGNGNCACGGCTTGGTTGTTGGTCGTGATGAGTTCGAAGCCGTCCTCGCCGGTGTAGCCAGTACGCGACACCCAGGCGGGCGCGCCGCCGAAGTCGAGCTCTGCGATTCGGTTTTTCTCCAACTCGACGGCTGCCGGGAACAGGCCCTTGAGGATCGCGGCGGAGCTTGGACCTTGCAGGGCCATGGCGGCGTGGTCGGCGGAACGGTCTCTCATCTCCAGTTCGAGCGATTTATAATGAGTGTTGCGCTGGGCGCGGATCCACATCCAGTCGACCTCGATACGGGAGGCGTTGACGACGAGCAGGAAGCGGTCCGGGCCAAGCCGGTAGGCGTACAGGTCGTCGATCACGCCGCCGTTGTCCTGGCAAAGCAGGGTGTATTGGCCGTGCCCCGGCTCGAGCCGTGAGAGGTCGTTGGTGAGCAGCTTGTTGAGAAATTTTTTGGCGTCCGGCCCCTCGAAGAGAAATTCGCCCATGTGCGAGATGTCGAACAGCCCGGCGGCCTGGCGGACGGCGTGGTTTTCCTGCGCGATGCCGGAGTAGAGCACCGGCATCTCCCAGCCGCCGAACTCGACCATGCGGCCGCCGAGCGCGACGTGCTCGTCGTAAAGCGGTGTTCGTTTCAGGTTGGTTTTCTCCTCGCCCAAGGGCCGGGCAGTGTAGGCGCTTGGCCAAGCGTGCAAAAGCTTTCGTCCCGGGAGCGGGCGATTTTGNCCGGAATGGCGGGTTGCCATTGGGGGAGAAGGTGTCATCATCNGGCGCGGTTTGTGTAACTTGGCCAAGCGCCGGGTCGTAATAACCATNTTCGATTGACCGGTTTTGAANCAATGATAACCATGAAAAAAATAATGTTTCCCGCCAAGGCAGCCTGTGGCGCTGTCGTGATGACAGCTATCCTGGCCGCTGGCTGCGGCCAATCCTCCGCCCCGGTGGATACCGCCAANAGTGCCGACGCCGAGGCGCTCCAGAAGGAGAACGCCTCGTTGAAAAAGCAACTGTCGGATGCGCGGTCGCGCATCGATAGCTTGAGAGCCCAACTCAACGATGCCGGGACGCCGATTGCGGATGGGGGGCTATCGGCGGAGGAAATCATCGACGAGTTGACGAACATCAAGTTGACATCCGCCAACCGCCGGGCGGTCGAGCGTCGTGTGCAGTTCCTGTTCGAGAGCCTCATCCAGCAGGGTGACGCCGCCGTGCCGCACATCCGGGCCTACCTGAACAAGATGGAGGACGTGCCGTTCACCGTGCAGCGTGCCGAGGGAGAGGAGGAGGGGCGTGGCCGTGGTAGGGGCGGCCGGGGCAACGACTGGATGGAGCGGATGCGCAGCCGGACGCGCGGCTCGTCGCTTGACTTCGAGCAGCCGCCGTCTATGCGCATCGGGTTGATGGATGTCCTGAAGGAGATCGGCGGCAGTCACGCCGAGGCGGCGTTGGGCGAGGTGCTTTCGAAAACCGCGCGCGGCTTTGAGGTGGCGTACGTGGCCAAGACCGTTCGCGGCATGATCGGCCCGGACGCATTCCGTGACGAGGCGTTGGCGGCCGCGCACGACCTGTTGAGCAACCCGGTCGAGATCCCCAACCCGAACACCTTCGACCGCAACTCCCAGCGCTACCTGTTCAACGTGCTGGAGATGTACAACGACCAGACCTTCATCCAGTCGGCGNAGGGGATGCTGGTGCGCGAGGACGGCAAGATCGACGACACCGTGCTCGACTACCTCGACGACGTGGGCAAGGAGCAGGCGATGGACGCGATCTTTCAGGCGTTTAACGGCGGGCAGGTGACCGATCGCGGCGACCTTGGCGATCTGGCGCGTGCCGGGTTGAAGTATGCCGGATCCAACCCTCAGGCAAACCAGATGTTCAAGGACATCATGTCAAGCGACGAATTTGATATGCGAGTGAAGTGGTCCGCCATCCGTGAGATGGATGATGCCGATGATTCTGCCACCTTACAGGCAAGGCTAAGTTTGATGCAGGGAGTCGAGGCATCAGGTGATGACACTACGGATAAGGTTGTGCAAATGTACACCCGTCAACTCGAAGCCAAGGTGAACGGCGAGGAGTTTGACATGAGGAGGGAAATGCAAAGTTTAGGCACTGACTTTTGGCGTAACGCCTTTGGCAGGGGCGATAATCGGGAACGTGGCGATCGAGGAGATCGAGAAAGAAATCGAAGAAATCAGCCGACCATAGTTCCTGCTCCCTGAGCCTGAAGTAAAAACTCTAGTTATTTCTTCAGACCGGGTTAACGGTTTAATTGCGAAGCGCCAACGATCTGGAAGAAGTTGTTTTGAGGAATACAGAGCAATATTTTAGAGACATTTCAGGCAGTTTCGTTATAGCTCTTCTTCTCATTGTCACGGGCTGTGGCAGTGCACCGGAGACCGGCGGACCGGCCAAAGATGTCGGCTCACTTGAGCAGGAGGCGGCGATGCTCAAGTCCCGCCTGGCCGACGCCCGCTCCGGCATCGATACCCTTCGCGGGGAGCTAGGCCAAGGGGAGGTGCCGGCGGCTGGGGGAGGGTTGGCCGTGCCGGAGATCATCGACGAGTTGGCGACGACCAACCTGGCCACCGGGAACCGACGCTTGGCCAAGCGCCGGATGGATTACCTTTTTGAAAAACTGGCCGGGCAGGGCGAGTCGGCCGTGCCTCACATTCGTGATTATCTCAAGCGGATGGAGGATATCGATTTCGCCATCCCGAAATCGCCGAAGGAAGACGCCAGGGAGCGGGAGTATTGGCGCTCGCGCATGGTGAACGTGCCGCTCGACTTCGAGCAGCCACCGTCACTGCGCGCCGGGTTGATCGATATCCTCGCCGAGATCGGGGGCCAGCAGGCAGAGGAGGCGATCGCGGAGGTGCTGTCCATGAGCGGCCGGGGGTTCGAGATCGCCTATGCGGCGCGGGCGCTGCGCTCGATGATCGGCCCGGACGCCTACCGCGGCGAGGCACTCGGGGCCGCGCACGAGCTGTTGACCGAGCCGATCGCCATCGCCGACGGCAACAAGTTTGACGCCGCCTCGCGACAATACCTGTTCAAGGTGTTGCAGATGTACAACGACGACACCTTCGTCGAGGTTGCCCAGAACCAGTTGGTCAATGAAGAGGGGAGAATCGACCGGTCAGTCTTGAATTACTTCAGGGGGATTGGAGACGGACGCGCCATCGACGCCGTGGTCCAGGCGATGCAAAGCGGCCAGCTCGCGGAAAGTGACATGAGGGAAATGGCGCGGGTCGCCGTGCAGGGCGTCGGCCAAAACGATGCCCAGGCCGACTCGTTGTTCCAGGACATCATGACCAGCGACCAGTACTCGCTCGACGTCAAGATGGAGACGATCCGCTCGATGGACAATTCCGAGGACCTGACCCACATGAATAAAGAGGAACGAGCGGCTGTCCTGCAATCCCGGTTGGCCTTGATGGACACGATTCAACTTGGCGATGACGACATCATGTCGTGGGCGAACGATATTTACTCCGGTCGAGTGGTGTCAAAAATCGAGGGGCGTGGGTTTGGTGACGAGAGGGAATACGAAACGATGCACTCCGATTTTCGCAAGCTCAGGGATCAAGTGAAGCGCGAGCAGCGCTCCGGCGAGGGGCAACGAGCCATCCCCGCCGGCCCGACCGTTGTCCCCTCCCCGTAGACCGGCGGCCGGGCGCTTGGCCAAGCGCAGCGAATCATGAAACACGACAGCATATTTACCACCGCCCTCGCGAGCTTGGCGTGGGCGGCGTTGGTTTTCTCCGTTGGCTGCGGCGAGGCGCCGCCGGCCACCGATTCAGGCTTGGACGCCTCCCGCGCGGAGGCGCTCCGGAAGGAGGTAGCCTCACTCGAGGCCAAGCTGGCCAAGGCCCAGTCGCGGCTCAACAGCCTGCGTGATCAGCTTGACAGCGGCGACACGCTGCCCGCCGAGGGTGGCCTGTCCGTGCCGGAGATTCTCGAGGAACTGACGAAGACGAGNCTGACCTCCAGGAACCGNAAACAGGCGCAGCGNCGGTTGAACTACCTGTTCGAGAGCCTGGCGCTCCAGGGCGATGCCGCCGTGCCGCTAATCCGNGAGTTTCTCAACCGGATGGAGGANGTCGATTTCTCCGTNNAGCGCGAGGGCGANAGCGACAAGGAACGCCAGGATCGNTATCGCCGCTTCCGGGCGACGCTCAGTTTTTCGCAGCCGCCGACGCTGCGGGTTGGCCTCATCGACATCCTCGCGGAGATCGGCGGTGCNCACGCGGAGGCGGCCGTTGCCGAGTTGCTGGCCACGACCGCGCGGGGGTTTGAGATCGCCTATGCCGCCAAGACGCTTCAGGGCTGGCTGGGCCGGGACGCCTACCGAGACGAGGCGCTGGGCGCAGCGCACGAGCTGCTGCTCGACCCGGTCGAGGTGGCCGGCGGCAATCATTTCGACCGCGTGTCGCGAAACTACCTGTTCATGGTGCTGGACATGTACGACGACCTGACGTTCATCCAGTCGGCGCAGGGCCAGTTCATCAACGAGGATGGGCGGATCGACCGCACCATCCTGAATTACTTCGATGACGTCGGTAAACAGCAGGCGCTCGACGCCGTCGTGCAGGCGTTGCGCAGCGGCCGGGTGCATGAGGATGACATGGACAACCTCGCTGAGGTCGCCTCGAGATACGTCGGCATCAACCCGCAGGCCGACCAGATGTTCCGCGACATCATGACCGGCAGCCAATACAACGTGGAGACCAAGCGCGATGCCATCCGGAGCTTTCTCCAGAGCGACGGCGACATGAGCACGCCCGGCGTGGCACCGAATGTGATGCAGGCCCGGTTGAACCTGATCAACACCCTGCAGTTTGGTGAGTCCGACCCGATGGGCAAGGGCATGGAACTGCTCGCGCTACAGATGGAGGCGCAGCTCACCGGCAACAGGCTGGACGAGCGGAAAATGTCGCAGGCCGCCTCTAAGGTTTTCGGCGAGCTGCAAAAACAGGAGAGCCGCCAACGCAAGGCCGGCCCGCCGCCGCCCGCCGCCCTGCCGACCATCGTTCCCGCGCCCTGAGTCGGGCGAATCGCCTTGCAATCCCGTTTCAAACGCCGGAAACCTTCCGGCGTTTTGCGCTTGGCCAAGCGCCTCACTCCCCCGTGTCAGACCGTATCAGCCGAGAGCAGTGGAAATTGATGGGTGTGCTGTCGCTGTTTTGGGCGACCCTGTTCGGCTCGCTTGGCATTTTTTTTCCGTACTACTCGCTGTATCTGAAGGACGACCTGAACCTGACTGGCCAGCAGGTCGGGCTGGCGATGGGGTTGTTCCACCTGGTCGGCCTCGTTGGCCAGCCTGCATGGGGTTACCTGGCCGACCGCACCGGTGCCCGCAAGACCGTGCTGGTGGTCATCTCCGTCGGCATGGCGCTGGGCTTTGTGGTGCTTTGGCGCGTCGCCGGGTACGCCGCGCTGCTGCTGGCCTCGATGTTCTTCGCCGCATTCTACACCAGTCTCATCCCGCAGGGGATGGCGCTGAGCCTCGGCGTGTTGTATCGGTCGCACAACTCGCACTTCGAGTGGGTGCGTTCCTTCGGCTCGGTCGGCTTCCTCATCACCTGTTTTGGCTTCCCGCTGTTCCTCGACGCGGTCGATCCCGGGCCGGACGCAGAACTGGGGCTGATGTTCCCCTGCTGCGCCACGCTGATCCTGCTGACAACCGGCGTGGTGTTCCTCATCCCGAACCAATCGACCATCCGCGAGAAGGCCAAGCCCGGCGCATGGCGTCTGCTCGCCGCCGACCGGCGCTTTCGCCGGTTCCTGCTGTACGTGTTCCTCGCCAACTTCATGCTCGACGGGCCGATGTTCCTGTTCCCGGTGTTCGTCAAGTCGGTGGCGCCCGAGAACACGCTGGGCACGCTAAAGTGGCTGTGGCTGATCATGCTGATCCCGGAGATCGTTGCGATCGCGTTTGCCGGGCGCATCCGCCGCCGGATCGGCGTGCGTGCGTTGATGTTTGCCGGCTTGACCGCCGGCGGACTCAAGTGGCTGGCGTGCGGCTTTCTCGGCGGCGTGCCGTTCGTGCTGCACGCCTCGATGCTGCTGCACTGCGTCTACGTGGTCGGGGCGCTCGTGGCGATGCCGTTGTGCGTCAATTACATTGTGCCGTCCGAGTTGCGCTCGACCGGCCAGGGATTGGCCACGATGATCAGCTCCAGCCTCGGCGGCGGCATCTGCTCGAATCTGGCCGCCGGTTGGTTGATCGACCACGTCGGCCCCGCCGCGCCGCAGATGTACGGTGGCATCGGCGCGCTGTTGCTGCTGCTCGTCGCCCCGTTGCTCGTTCCGAAGGTCGGCCCGAAGCCGACCGGCTGATTACAGCGCGTCGAGCAGTAGATCCAACTCGGCGTCGGTGTTGTAAAAGTGGGGTGAAAGCCGGATGAGCTTGGCCCCACCTCGCATCACCCGCAGCGACACCTTGATGCCGGCTTGGCCAAGCCGCTCCGCCAGCGCTGCCATGTCGTGGCCCGGCCGATGAAAAGTGACGATGCCGCTCGCGTTGGCCAAGCGCGTCTCCGCGTGCAGCACGTTGCAGCCCTTGGCCAACAGTTCCGGGACGAGTCGGTTGCGCTTGGCCAGCAGATCGGCCGCGATGTTGTCTACGCCCACTTCGTTGAGCATCGTCAGCGAGGCGCGGTGGCCGACGAGGCCAAGCAGGTTGGCTGTGCCGGCCTCGTAACGGCGGCTGTCCGGCTTGTAGTCCAGTGTCTCCTGCGCGATGAAGTCCGGGCAACTCAAGTTGTGCCACCCCTGCACCACCGGCTTGAGCTGCTCCTGCGCCTCATGTTTCACGTAAAGAATGCCGGAAGAGCATGGGCCGAGCATCCATTTGTGCGCGTCGGCGGCGAGAAAGTCGACATGCTCCACCGGGGTCGGGAAGGCTCCCATCGTCTGGATGCCATCGACGCAAAACAGCACGCCTTGCGAGCGCAGTTCGCGGCCGATCGCGTCGAGGTCGATCCGGTAGCCGGAGACGTAATGGCACGACGCCAGCGCCGCCATGCGCGTGCGCGAATCGACCAGCGCGAACACGTCCTCCGGCTCGATCCGCCCCGGCTCGCTTGGCTCGAGTCGCTTCAGCTCGACGCCCCGCTCGGCGAGCGCCATCCACGGGTAGACATTCGACGGATAGTCATCCCCGTGCACGATGATGTTGTCGCCCGCCCGCCAGTCGATGCCTTGCGCGATGAAGCTCAGGCCAAGCGAGGTCGGCCCGACCAGCGCGATTTCACGCAGCTCCGCGCCGAGAAGGTCGGCGGCCTGTTGGCGGGTATCGCGGAGCAGGTTGGCCGGCATGAATTCCTCCTGATCGCCACCGGTGCAGGCTGCGGCGTAGTCGCTCACGGCATCGCTCACACAGGCCGGCAACGGGCAGACGGCGGCATGGGCGAGGTAAACCGTGTCCCGCGCAACCGGAAACTGGCGCAACCGCAACGCCTCGTCCGTCTGGAGTTGGTCAACGGTCATCCCGCCCTATCGGATGAGCAGCGAGCAGTCCCGCCGCGAATCGTGATCGAGGCAGGTGCGGAGGTAGGTGACGATTTGCCCGTGCATCCGACGGCAGCGGCCGCACCACCGCTCCGCGCCGACGAGCTGCTTGACGCAATCCCGAAGCCCGTTGAACTGGATGATGTTGGGGGAGCGGCGGAGGTTGGCCCGGACCCGCTTGCGCAGTTGCTGAAAGAAAAGAAGCTCAAACCCCTGGTCGGAAGTTTCGTTGGCCAGCTTGCACAGGTCGGTTTGCTCGATGCGGAGATTCACGACCGGCTCCTCGTCGAACACCACGTCAAACCCGAAGCCCTGCAGCACCTTGCCCAGCGCGCTGGAGAACTGGTCCACCGACACGCTGGAATACGACTGGTCCTCGCGGAAATAATGGACGACCGCCTTGAGCACCTCCTGGATGGTATGCGGCTCGATGAGTTCGATGGCGTCGCCGAGCAGTTCCTCGGTGATCGCTTCCGCCGAGCAGGGGAGCAGCTCCCCGGTCGACATCCTAAAAACCAGGTAGTTTGATCGTAGCTGTATCATCCCGGGTTCCGAATTTCTGGACGGCCTCCAGAAACTCAGCCGCGTCGTCGAAACGCCAATAGACGCTGGCAAACCGGACGTAGGCGACGCCGTCCAGTTCCTTGAGCTTTGCCATCACCTTGCCGCCGATCGCCTTCGACGGCACTTCGCCGTCGAATTCATCATACAGTTCATTCACGATTTCGCGGATGGTCTGGTCGATGGCGTCGGCGTTGATGGGGCGTTTTTCGCAGGCTGTGTTGATGCCGGACTCCAGCTTCTCCTTCGAGAACCGCTCGCGGGCGCCGTCGTCCTTGATCACCATCAGGTTGCCGCGTTCCACCTCCTCGTACGTGGTGTAGCGTTGACTGCACTCGAGACATTCGCGCCGCCGCCGGATCGCCAAGCCATCCTTGGACGAGCGGGAATCCACCACCTTGTCTTCGATACAACCGCACTTCGGGCAACGCATAATCGCCAGCCAACACTATCGAGTGTGGCCGCCGAAGGAGAATACACAACATATTGTGTGTCAATACCGCTGAACGAGTTTTTTTACAGATTATGAACATCTCTTTGCAATTGCTGACTAGACAGCTTGGCTGTCATCGGGAATCTTGACCACCCCGTTTTCCGGGAGCCGCAATCTGCTTTATGAACACACCGATCCGTTTTGTCGTCGCGACCGCTTGGCTTCTTTTGGCCGGCCTCGTGGCCGCGCAAGCCAAGCCGCATGTCGTCCTGCTCAGCGGCGAGTCGCTGTACAGCTCGGCGACCACGCTGCCCAAGTTCGCCAGCCAATTGGAGCAGCAGCACGGCTACCGCTGCACCGTGATCGTCCGCGAGGAGACACATCGTTTTCCCACTCTCGACGCGCTTGGCCAAGCGGATCTCGTGATCGTGTACGCGCGGCGAATGCAGCTCCCAGCCAAACAGCTTGGCCAGGTGAAGCGGTACATCGAGTCCGGCAAACCGGTCATCGGCCTGCGCACCGCCAGCCATGCGTTTCAAAACTGGCTCGAGTTCGACCCACTCGTCCTCGGCGGCAACTACCACGGCCACCACAAAAACAACCTATCCGGCAACGCCTCCGTCGTGTCGGCGGCCAAGTGGCACCCGATCCTCGACGGCGTCGCGGGCGAATTCAAGATGGGCGGATCGCTATACAAAAACCCCCCCTTGGCCAAGGCGGCCAAGCCGCTGCTCACCGGCGCGGTCGACGGCCACCCCGCCGAGCCGGTCGCGTGGACGCACAGCTACAAGGGCAGTCGCGCGTTTTACACCTCGCTTGGCCACGCCGACGATTTCGCCAACCCGAACTTCATCCGGCTCGCCACCAATGCCATCGCTTGGTGCCTCGGCGATGAGGCCAAGCCAAGCGCCGCCGACATCGCGGCCAAGTACGGCGTCGAGACCGGCGAGCCGTTCCGCATCGGCGTGGCGTTGTTCGAGAAAATGTGGCGCGACGACAAGCTGACGCTGCTCGACGTCCGCACCACACCGGAGTACCGGGCCGGTCACCTGCCCGGCACGAAGTGGATCGACTGGTTTTCGCCCGAGTTCGCCGCCGAGGCGGCCAAGCTCGATAAGGATCAATTTTACCTTGTCTACTGCGCCGGGGGCGTCCGCAGCGCGCGCGCCTGCAAAAAAATGAGCGGGATGGGTTTCAAGTACCTCGTCGATCTCGCGCCCGGCTTCAAGGGATGGAAGGCCGCCGGCAAGGCGATCGAGAAATAACCGCTGTGTCATGTCACTCTCCGATAAAACGAACAAACTTGGCCTGAACGCCGTTTTCGGCGATGAGCCGGAACCACTGCCGCTATTCCGCGCTTGGTACGCGGAGGCGGAACAGGCCGAGCCGTACGATCACACCGCGTTTGCGCTGGCGACGGCCGACGCCCTTGGCCGGCCCAGCGTGCGGATGATGCTGCTCAAGGGCGCCGACGAAGGCGGCTTCGCGTTTTACACCAACCTGAACAGCCGCAAGGCCGCCGAGTTGAAGGCGAACCCCCACGCCTCGATCTGTTTTCACTGGAAGAACCTGCGGCGGCAGATTCGCATCGGCGGCCCGGTCACGCCGGTCAGCGACGCGGAGGCAGACGCCTACTTCGCCAGCCGCGACCACGGCAGTCGGGTCGGCGCGTGGGCGTCGCTGCAGTCATCGCCGATGGTTTTCCCGGCCGAGCTGCGGGAGCGTTTGGCGAAGTTGCAGACCCAATATCCCGAAGGCAGCGAGGTGCCGCGTCCGCCGCATTGGTCCGGCTGGCGACTGGAGCCAATCGAGGTTGAATTCTGGTTCCACGGCGACGACCGCCTCCACGAGCGGCTGCTGTACCAAAAGAGCGGCGACGGCTGGGAGCGGTCGATCCTCCATCCCTGACTGGCGCGACTGCCCGAGAATGCCCAGCGACGAACAACGGTTGCGTGAGGCATTGCGCTTGGCCAGACGGGCCAAGGGTGAGACCTCGCCCAACCCACTCGTCGGCGCGGTACTGGCTCGGCGCGGGCAAATTATCGGGCGCGGCTGGCATCGCCGGGCCGGCTTGCCGCACGCCGAGGTCGAGGCGATCGCCGATGCCAAGCGCAGGGGCAACTCGACCAAGGGCGCCACGCTGTATGTCACGCTCGAGCCGTGCTCGACTTCTGGCCGCACGCAGCCGTGCACGCGGGCCATCGCCGAGGCAGGTGTCGCACGGGTGGTGGTCGGGGCAACTGACCCGAACCCGGCCCACGCCGGGCGCGCCTACCGCTGGCTCAAGCGCAAAGGCATCGCGGTCGAGCACGGCCTGCTTGCCGCCGAGGCGGCGGAAATCAACTTTGCATTCAACCACTGGATCACCACTGGGCTGCCGTTCGTGACCGTCAAGGCGGCGATGACGCTCGACGGCAAAATCGCCACCGCCGCCGGCGAGTCGAGATGGATCACCGGCCCGGAGGCCCGTCGCGAAGGGATGAAACTTCGCCACGAGGCCGACGCGATCCTCGTCGGCGTCAACACGATCGTCGCCGACGACCCGGCGCTCACGCTCCGCGACCTCCGCCGCCCAAAGGCCGAGTGGCGCGGGCCGGCCCTGCGCCGCATCGTTCTCGATCCGCGCGCCCGCACGCCGCTTGGCTCGCGCGTGCTCGGCGAACAGGCGACCGTCGTCGTTTCGCGCGATGCCCCGGCCAAGCGCTTGGCCAAGCTCAAGCCGCATTGCCGCGTGATCACCTGTCCCTTGGCCAAGCGGGGGTTCAACCTCAAGTCGCTGCTCCGCAAACTGGGGCAACAGGGGTGCACGCACCTGCTCGTAGAGGGCGGCGGCGAGACGAACGCCGCATTAATCGAGGCCGGCCTGGCCCAGCGCTTGGCGTTTTTTTACGCGCCGAAAATTATCGGTGGCCGGGATGCACGGACAGCGGTTGCCGGCGACGGGCTGCCGCTGGCCAGGGGGTTGCCGCTCGAGAAAATCCGCTGGCGGAATCTTGGCCCCGACCTGATGCTCACCGCCCGCGTCGCCGACGCTCCCTAAAAATGTTCACCGGACTCATTGAGGAAACGGGCAGGGTCGAGGCCATCGAGCACGGCCCCGATGCCGTGACGCTGACGGTCTCGGCGGCAGTCTGCCTCAGCGGCACGAGCCCCGGCGACAGCATCGCCGTGAACGGCTGCTGCCTGACCGCGACGAAAGTAGCCAAGCGCGGCAAAACGCGCGGCTTTCAGTTCAACCTCCTGCGCGAGACATGGGACGTGACCAACTTGAGTGCGTTGCGACGCGGCTCGGCGGTCAACCTCGAGCGCGCACTGGCGCTTGGCCAACGGATGGGCGGCCACTTCGTCACCGGCCACATCGATGCCGTCGGCACGATTCGCAAGTGGGAAAAGCAGGGGAAGGATTGGCTGCTCGACGTGGACGTACCGGCGGCGTTGATGATCGGTTTCGTGCCGAAAGGCTCGGTCGCGGTCGATGGCATCAGCCTGACGGTGGCGAAGCTGCGGAAGCGCGGGTTCGCCGTGTGGATCATCCCGCACACGCGCCAAGTGACGAACCTTCGCAACCGCAAAGTCGGCGACCCGGTCAACCTCGAGACCGACCTCCTCGGCAAATACGCGCAGCGGCAGTTGGGCCGGTAGATCGTTTGAACGCAGAGAACGCCGTCGCTCGGCGTGCTTTGCGTTTAATTGGTTTGGAGGCTATTTCCTACCGCCCTTTTGGCGGTAGCGGATATAGTCGCGGGGGACGCCGAGGAGGCGGGCGGCGGCGGAGACGTTGCCCCCGGACTGGTCGATGGCCCGCTGGATGATCTCGTTGATGGTGCCCTGGAGCGAAAAGCCGTCCTGCGGAAATTGAAATCCGGCGTTGAGCAATCCGCCAGTCGCTCCGTCTGGGGCGGCCGGTTCGCTGCCACCCGGCAGCGCGGCGAACGTCCATTCGGCGCCTTCTTCGAAGACGACAGTGCGCTCCAGCTCGTGGCTGAGTTCGCGGACGTTGCCGGGCCAGGGATGGCCGAGCAGCCGCGACTGGCCCTCGGCGCTGATCGGCCGGCCGGCGACCCGGTGGCGGCGGCAGAGCTGCGAAAGCAGTTGATCGGCCAGCTTCAAGATATCTTGCCCGCGATCCCGCAGCGGCGGGATGACGAGGCGGAAGAGGCTCAACCGGTGATGCAGGTCGTCTCGGAACTGACCTTCGGCCACCGCCTGGCCAAGGTCGCGGTTGCTGGCGGCGATGATGCGAACGTCGACGTCGATCTCCCGGTTGCCGCCGAGTCGCCGGATGCGTTTTTCCTCGATCGCCTTGAGCACCTTGGCCTGCAGGCCGAGCGGGAGGCTGGCCAGTTCATCAAGAAAAAGAGTGCCGCCCTTGGCCGCCTCGAACAGGCCCATGCGAGCCGACTTGGCGTCGGTGAATGCGCCGCGCTCGTGGCCGAACAGTTCCGACTCGGCGAGACTCTCCGGCAGCGCGGGGCAGTTAACCTCGACGAGCGGCCCGGCGGCGAGCGGCCCGTGGTGGTGCAGCCAGCGGGCGATACTGGTTTTGCCGGTACCGGTTTCGCCCTCGAGCAACACCGGCGACAAGTCGCGGCCAAGCCGCTCGTCTGCGGCGACGATCTTGTCGAGTTGACCGCGGAACGGGCCAAGCGCGTCGCCGAAAAAAAGCCGCTCGCCGGTGGTGTCGGGATCGTGCCGGTCGTGCTCGGCCAGCCGGGCGGATTGTCGGCTGGCCCGGGCGCGGTGCAGCACGAGCGGCAGCACGGCGGGATCGACCGGCTTGAGGAGATAGTCCTGCGCGCCGTTCTTGATCGCCTCGACCGCGCCGCTCACGCCGCCCTCGGCGGTGCAGACGACGACGGCGGTGCTGGGGGAAAAGACGCCCTCGCTGAGCAGGTCGGTGCCGAGGCCGTCCGGCAGGTTGACGTCGAGCAGCGCAAAGTCGAACGGCAGCGACTGGATCATGCGGCGCGCCTCGTCGAGCGTGCCGACGGCGGTCACGTCGGCGTCGTGCTGCTCGAGCGCGGCGGCCACCTGTTTGCGCAGGAGCAGCTCGTCCTCGACCAGCAGCACGCTGGCACCCTTCAGTGCGGAATCCGTCACGCGCCCAATGTCGGGGAGGCTCGTCTCCGCCGCCACCAAAAAATGCGTCCGCTTGGCCAAGCGCTGCGGGCTTGCGCCCCGCTTGGCCAGGCGGTACGGTTTTCAGCGAATTTCTTCACGTCATGAAGCGCAAATGGATCACCCTTGGCCTGCTCGGGTTGCTGATTTGTGTGCCACTGTATCAGTTGGCCAAGGCGCTGGTCCGGATGAACCGCAAGGTGGTCATCGCCGGCGGGCCGGAGAAGGGGCTGTATCACCCGATCGCGCTCAGCCTGTCGAACGTGGTCACGCGGCTCGGCCGGCGGGCCACGGTGCTGACCACCGCCGGGTCGCTTGAAAACCTGAAGCTGGTGGCGGAAGGCAAGGCCGACCTGGCGCTGTTCCAGCCCGGCTCACGCGAAACCTTGAAGGCGTACGCCCAGGCGCTGCTGGAGCAGGAGGCGCAGCGGATTGACCCGGCCAAGCTCGGGCATGTGGCGTTCGTGGCGAACCTGTATTCGCAGCCGCTGCACATCGCCGTGCGGGACGGCAGCGGCATCGAATCGTTGGCGGACTTGAAGGGCCGGGTCGTCAACCTCGGACCGGAGCTTTCCGCCGACTACCCGATGTCGCTGCGACTGTTGCGGAGTCTCGGGGAGAAACCGGGGGAACACCACCGAAACCTGCCGTACACGGAGTTGATCGAGGCGTTCGAGCGGGACGAGGTGGACGCGGCGTTCATCACGGTGGGCATGCACGCGGACGTGTTCCATGCGCTGGCACGCAGCGGCAGAGTGCGTTTCCTGAGCATCCCGAACAACGAGGCGTTGGCGGCGATGGAGCTGCACTTATCGCCGTTCACGGTGCCGCGCGGCATCTATCAGTTCGAGGGCGACCCGGTGCCGCAGGCCGACATCGAGACCGTGGCAACCGGCGCGCACCTCATTACGCGGGATGACGTCCCGGGCAGCTTCGTCGAGCGGATCACCAAGGCGATTCTCGAGACGCCGTTCCAGAAGGCAAACCAACTGGGAGAGTTGTTTGAGCAGGGCGAGCCGTTCGCCCGCGCCCGGCCGTTTTTCCCCGTGCACGAGGGGGCGAATTGGGTGTACGACCCGGAGAGCCGCACCCTGCTCAAGCCGGAGATCGTCGACATGTGGGAGAGCATGCGCTCCTTCTTCGTATCGATCATCGTCGCGGGAGTCGTCGGCTGGCAGTGGTACCGGAAAAAAAGGGATCGCACCAAGGAGGGGCGTCTGGATTATTACATCCGCGAAGTCATCCGGATCGAGCGGGATCAAATGTCGCTCGACGCGACGCCAAGCGGGGACGCCCTGGAAAAACTCCAGAAGCTGCAGGATGAGCTGACGGATCTGCGGCAGGAATGCTTCCGGGACTTTTCCGGGCATCAGCTTCAGGAGGAGCCGGGGACGGACTGCTTCCTCATGCTGTGCGCCTCATTGAGCGAAAAGCTCAACGCCAAGATGACCCGCCAGCGGCTGGGCGGTGAACTGTCGCGCCTGGCGGACTCGATCGGGAACAACGGGTAACCGGCCGGGCTACTCCTCGCGTTCCCGCACCTCGTCCCGCTCGCGCTCCTCCCGTTCCGCGCGTTTGCGTTCTTCGCCCCGGTGACGCACCTTGAGGGCGTGTTCGAGTTCCTCGAGCTGTTCGTTGAGTTCGCCCAGGTGCGCCTTCACCTCCGCGGCGCGCTCCTCGAGCCGGTGGCGCTTGGCCTGCGCCTCTTCGCCGTCGCCTTCGACGTGCCGAGCGGCAACCGTCAACTCCTCGAGATGCGCCATCGCCTCACGGCGCTCTGCCCGCAGATGCTCAAGGTGCTGGCGTAAGTCCGCCTGGCCGTCCTCCCGCTCGCCTCGCCTCTCCCGGCGGCGGTGTTCGTTGCGCTTCCGGTGGGCTTGCAGGTGTTCCTCGAGTTCGCGCTCGAGCAGGTCGGCGCGGTCGTGCTTGCCGGCTTCGCGCAGCTCCTCGATTTGCCGCTTCATCTGGTGCAGGCGCTCCTCGAGTCCGGCGTCTTCGCGGCCATGTTCCCGTTCCTCCCGGTGCTCGCGGGGATGGTGGGCCAATGCTTCGGCGATGTGGTGGAGTCGGCTCCGCGTTTCCTCGCGCAAATGGTGGAGTCGTTCCTGTGTCATCCGTGTTCGCCGCAGGTGCTGCCCTAACTCGGCGCGTTCCTCTTCGCTCTGCGCCGTCTCGGCTTCGACCTCCAGAGTCGCCCGCTCCAGTTCCAGTTTAAGGCTGTGCCGGGTCAGTTCCTTGAACTGTTCCAGCAGCGCCTCGGCCTCGATCTGGGCCAACTCGGCCCCGATTTTGTGGCCAAGTTGCTCGTGATGATCGGCCTTGGCCAAGCCGGTTCCGCAGCAAAGCAGGGCGGCCAACGCCAGTCCGGCGGCAAGGGAGGTTGGGATCTGTTTTTTCATGAGTTTAATGGGTAAAAGCGATGTCGTACGGAAAAAGTACACCCGCCCTTGGAGCCACGCAACCGGTTAAATTGCGCTTGGCCAAGCGCGAGGCAGGAGTCGCTAAACCGCCACCGTTTGGCCAAGCTTAACGCGGTGTTTCCACAGTTGGCGCGGCTTGAAGCAGCCGAGCGGGGTGATGATGCCGGTGATCAGTTCCGGCGGGGTGACGTCGAAGGCCGGGTTGCGCGCGCCACTACCGGGGTTGGCCACGAGCACGGACTGTCGCCGGCCGCTGGGCGTCACGCCCCAGGCGCTGAGCACTTCCTCCTCGGCGCGCTCCTCGATCGGGATGGCCGCGCCGGACTCTAGTTCCCAGTCGATCGTCGAGAGCGGAATGGCGACATAAAACGGAATGCCATGCCGCTTGGCCAGGACCGCCTTGGTGTAGGTGCCAATCTTGTTGGCCACCTCGCCGGTGCGGCCCAGCGTACGGTCGCTGCCGGTGATGACGAGGTCGATCTCGCCGCGCTGCATGAGGTGACCGGCGGCGTTGTCGGCGATGATGTCGTGCGGGATGCCTTGCTGCGCCAGCTCCCACGCGGTGAGTACGGCACCCTGCGAACGGGGTCGTGTCTCGCCGCAAAACACATGGAACGATTTGCCGTTGGCCTGTGCGGCGTACAGCGGCGCAGTGGCGGAACCGTGATCAACAAACGCCAGCCAGCCGGCGTTGCAGTGGGTCAGCACGCGAGCGCCGTCGTGAATCAACGACTCTCCCACTTGGCCAAGCGCCTGACAATGGGCCGCGTCGTCGTCGGCAAACTGTTCGGCCAAGGCCAAGGCCTGCGCCTGCCGCTCGGCCACGGTTGGGCCGTTCATTTGCGCGAGCATCGAGCGCATGGCGTTGAGCGGATCGACCGCAGTGGGTCGCGCCTCGGCCAGCGTTCTGTGAACCCTGGCCGTGTGCTTCTCGAGCGCCTTCAGTCCACGGCCCCGAAATGCCCGCACACCCTGCGCCAGACCATAGGCGGCGGTGGCCCCGATCGCGCCGGCACCGCGCACGACCATATCGGTGATGGCGCAGGCGGTTTCGCGGTAGTCGGCGGTGGAGACGATTTTGAACTGGTGGGGGAGCAGCCGTTGCTCGATGAGCCGAACCCGGTTTCGGGGCGCGTCAAACCAGACCGTGCGGTAATGCCGCGACGTGCCGTGGTGCGTGACTTTCATGGCGCGAGGCGCGCGTCAGGGGCTGCTGAACTTGACCTCGAGCTGGCGGCGGATGCGTTTGTAGCGCGGGTCGGTGCGGACGTTGTTGAGGTCGGGGTCCTCGTCCATCCATTGCGAATCGTCGTAGCCGAGGTGAACCGCCTTGTTGAGCGCGGTGATCGACTCGTCGATCTGGTCCGTAAGCGAGTAGCTGCAGGCGAGGTTGTAATACACCATCGAGTTGTCCGGGAGCAGCTTGGCGAGATGCACATCGACAGCCAAGCCGTCACGAAACCGGTCGCGCCGCGTGTAGTTGTCCCCGAGCAACTGGAGCGCCTCGACGTATTTTGGATCGCGCTGGGTGAGCCCTTCCAAAAAGGCGATCTCAATGTCGAGATCCCGTTTCTCCTTGGTCGTAAGTGGTTGTCTTTCAGATGAATGCTCCGGCATGAACCGCGACCCTTGTCGCCGATGCGCCCGGCCAAGTCAAGCGGCACCCGGCAAAAAAACAGGGCAGGTTCAGGCAAGGAAGGGGCAGGTTCCGCCTTGCCCCCAATCCGATAACAATTTGGGACTAGGTGGAACTCGTCCCTCCTGGCGGATCACTTTTTCGTTGGCCGGTGGAGCGCTTTGTGTTCGGGGAAATCGTTGTGGTAGCGCTTGAGCAGCGCGGCCTCGTCTTTTTTAACAAGGTAGATTTTGCCCCGGATTTTCAGCGTCTCGCCGGGCGCGAGGCCCCCGAGCCGGAAGTCGCTGTGCAGGCAGCGGATGACGCCCTGGAACAGCTCTTGGTACGGCTCGAACGCGGTCGCGAAGATCATCGAGCCGTCGCCGCTGAAGCAGCCGATCAGCCCGTTGCTTGGCACGTCGGGATGCAGCGGGCGCGGGTTGACGTCGGCGCGCGGCACGCCCGGCCCGGCCCAAACCTGGCCGGGGATGTAGCGGGCCTCGGTCGCCCAGCCCTGCGTCGGCATCATCGTCCGTCGCCCGTCGAGGTAGACGAAGCTCTTTTTGATGTAGGCGTACTTGTCGGCGGTGGCGTCCGCGCCGGTGCCGGTGAATTTCCCGACGCGGATGCATGGCTGCGCCCAGTGCGCTTCGGATCGCCTGGCCGTGGGATTGTGCGCGGTGAGCAGAAAATCGACCTCGTCGTGCGTGGCGGTGATGACGTGCTCGACCGTCACGCCGTCGTTCACGTCGCAATGCAGCCGAATCTGCGAGCCGTCTCCGCTGCGGGAGACGAGGCGCGTCTTGTGGCCGACGACGGTGTGCTGCCCCCAGTTGGTCGTCTGCGAATTGTCACGACAATATGCCTCGAGGTAATGGATTTTCATCTCCTGGCCGGGGAGATGATTACCACGGATCGTCAGGTAATTTTTCGCCCAATTCAGCGTCAGCTTGGCCGACTCGGCCGCTTGGCCAAGCGCCACAGCGCACGCGATGGGAAGAACGGGAAGAAGCGATTTCATGATCGGTCGGCCGAAGCGTCGGCCCGGGGCTCGGCGGTGTCAACGGCAATGCGCCTTGCGCTTGCCGAACGTTCGGCGAATACTCCGCCGCCCATGGGAGAACCGATCCACGTCCCGCTGCTTGACTTGGGCGCACAAAACCAGCCGCTCGACGCTGAGTTGAAGGCCGCCTTTGCGCGTCTGCTCGAGTCGTCGCAGTTCATCCTCGGGCCGGAGGTGACCCGGTTCGAGGAACGGGCCGCTGAGTGCTTCGGGGTGCGGCACGCCATCGGGGTCAGCTCCGGCACCGACGCTCTGCTGCTCTCGCTGATGACGCTCGGCATCGGCCCCGGCGACGAGGTGCTGTGCCCGTCGTTCACGTTTTTTGCGACGGCCGGTGCGATCGCCCGCACCGGCGCGACGCCGGTTTTTGTCGACTCGCTTGACGCCGATTTCTGCATCGACCCCGCCGACGCTGAGCGGCGCATGACCGGCAACACCAAGGCGATCATCCCGGTGCATTTGTTCGGCCAAGCGGCGGACATGGACGGCGTGCAGCGTTTGGCCAAGGCGCACGGTCTGGCCGTGCTCGAGGATGCCGCGCAGTCGATGGGCGCGACCCACGGCGGCCAACAAGTCGGCATGATGGGCGGCCTGGGCGCGTTCAGTTTTTTTCCGTCGAAAAACCTAGGTGGGTTCGGCGACGGCGGCATGATCACCACCGACGACGACGCCTTGGCCAAGCGGGTGCGCATCCTGCGCGTGCACGGCGGTGCGCCGAAATATTACCACAAGGCGATCGGTGGCAACTTCCGGATGGACCCGTTGCACGCCGCGCTGCTCGGGGTCAAGCTGGACCACTTCCCGGGCTACCTGGCGAAGCGCCGGGCCAACGCTGCGCAGTACCTCGAACGGTTGGCCCAGTGCGCCCACGTTGCCGAAGGCCGGCTGGTGCTGCCCAGTGAAGTCAACGGGCGCGGCCACACGTGGAACCAGTTCACCCTCCGCGTGGCCAACGGCCGGCGCGACGACTTGCAGGCGCATCTGGCCGCGAATGACATCGGCTCGGCGATCTACTATCCCGTGCCGTTGCACCGGCAGGAATGCTTCGCGCATCTGCCCAGCTTTGGCGAGTCGCTGCCGGTCTGCGAAAAGATGGCGGGGGAGGTTTTGAGCATCCCGGTATATCCGGAGATGTCGGAGGCGCAACTCGGCCACGTCGCCGACACGCTCGTCAATGCCCCGCTCTGAAAGCTACAGCGTCTTGCCGCTGATGGCGCCGGCGGTTTGCAGCAGCCGGATGAGGTCTTCCCAGCCGTTGGCGGTGGCGTAATCGAGCGGGGTGTGGCCGGACTTGTTTTGGCTGTTCAAGTCGGCGTTGTTGCGGATGAGAAGCGCCGCCGCCTCCGGTCGGTTGTGCAGCACGGCTTGGTGCAGCGGCGTGGTGTGGCTGTTGCTCAGCGCGTCCACGTCGGCCCCGAGCGCGATCAACAGTTCCATCGTGTTCACCTTCCCGGCCCCGGCGGCCCAATGCAGCGGCGTGCTTTGGTGCAGCGGCCCGGGGACGTTTACCTTGACGCCCCGGCGCAGGAACGCCTGCACGGCGACGGCATCGCCCTTCGCGGCGGCCATGTGGATCGACACCTCGCGCCCGGCGCGGCCGCGCTTGGCCTCGAGCAGTGCGGCGGCGGCGGGCTGTTTGTAGCCCCGGGCCAGGTCGAGCGGCGTGCCGCTTTGGCTGATGGCATTTACCGGCGCGCGGCGCAGGAGCAGCAGCGAGATGACATTCGTGCTGCCCTTGGCGGCGGCGGAGTGGAGCGGGGTCCAGCCGCCATCGGTGCGCGCCGTCTTGTCCGCGCCGTGTTTCAGCAGCAACTCAGCGGCCTCCGCCTGGTCGGCCTCGGCGGCCCAATGCAGCGGCGTGGCCCGATGTTTTTTTATGCGGAAATGGACGTTGGCCCGGTTGCGTTTCAGCCAGTCGTCTAGCAACTCGATGTCGCCGTGGCGCGCGGCCAGGTGCACCGAGAAGGTGGCCCCCTTTTTCGCGCCAAGCCTGGTGAGCAGTTGCACCGTGGAGTCGCGCTTGTGAATGCGCGCGAAGTCAAGCGGCGTGCCGTCGGGGCAAAGCGGGCTCAGGTTCTTGCCAAGATCGTGCAGCAATTGGAGCACGGTGTCGCGGCCGTGGATCGCCGCCACGTGAACAGCCGTCCAGCCGTTCGGCGCGGTCGAGTCGGTCTTGCCGCCGCCGGTCACGAGCGGCTTGATGGCGTCGAGGCTGCCGTGGTTGCAGGCGAGGTAAAGCGCGTCCACTTTTTCCTTTTGCGTCTTGGCGTGGAGGTTCGCGCGGAAGGCCAGCAGCGCCTCGATGTTGGCCGGTTTGTCTTGGATCGCGGCGACGTGCAGCGGTGTTTGGCCAAGCGCGTTGGGCGCATCGATCGCTTGGCCAAGCTGCAATGCCTGCCGCAGCGCGTTGGTGTCGTCGCTCGCGGCCAGCTCGTGCAGCGTGCGGGTCTCGACCTTCGGTGCCGGTTGCGGATCGGGCGTCGGCTCGGGCGGAGATGCCGATTCGCCCGGCCCGCACCCGGCTTGGCCAAGCGCCACGGCGAGCAGCGCCGGAAAAAGCACTCGGAACATCGTTTCACTGGGCTTGGCCGGGTTCATTCGAGTCGATCGGTTGACGGAGGATTCAAGCCCCAGGATGCGTTTGAGGCAACGAAAAAGCATACTGTCAAAAAATTTATGGGACACGGATTTCACGGATTTTCACAGTTCAAATTTCAATCCTGAAAATCTGCATTCATCTGCATCCAATCATACGGTTACCGCTTGGCCAAGTGCTAGGACGAAACAGCGCTTGGCCAGGCGCGGGCGGGGTGGCAGGCTGGCCGTATGGCACACGCGACATTTTCCGGTGGGGATATTACCGCTGTCATCGGCGACAATGCGGGTTATGGCGGTCACCGTGCCGGCTACAACGGGGTTTGGGAACTGCGGCATCGCGCCAGTACACGTAACTTGTTTGTCCCAGCCTACGCCGGGCTGAACCTGGAGCATATTTTCAACGGCGAAACCGAGTTCACGGATCGCGATATTTTCTTCGAGCCGCGCCGGGCGCCGATGACGTTCAGGAATCTCAACGACCAACAGGCCGAGTTGCACCAGCCTGCCACGCCGAACTTTCAAGTGGAGAGCACCACACGGTTCACCCTCCGCGCCCCGTGGTATCTCGATCTGGATTTTCGCTGCAAGCCCCACCAGCATGTGCATGAACGCGGCTGGTTCGGCTGCTTCTGGGCCAGCTACATCTATGGTCCTGCTGATAAAAGCATCTACTTCCCAGGCGGATGGCAGGATGGACAGTCAATTTGGATGCAGCTCTGCACTCAGGCACACGACGACGAAAGTACCGTTCTCTCTCACATAGACGATTTCAGACTTACCTGGCAAGAAGGCACACACGACGCGCTCTTCAAATACTTTTCCCGAATGCGGTACGCCAAGCCGTTTTACTACGGGAATTTTGAGAACCTTGTCTACATCCTGATGTTCAAGCCTGAGACCGGCATTCGCTTCACACATTCACCGAGCGGGGGTGGCTTTAACAAAACATTCAACACCACCAACCCGGCATGGGATTGGCAATTCATCGTGCCAAACTACGAAGTAATGAAAGAATATCGCTATCAAGCCCGAGTCGTGCTGAGACCTAGATGCTCACGTACTGAAATCCTTGCTGAGTATGAAAAATGGGCGAACCAATAGCCCAACAGCAGCCGCTAAAGAAGTCCCAAAAAAACCAACAAACACAAATAGAAATCCAGAATGATGATTCTGTCAGGCCAAGAGTCCTGAGAGTGTGCCGGTGCTTTCTGCGAAGCGGTTTAATTTTAAGCCAAGCACGTTGGCTTGAGTTAGCCAGAGGTTGGCGAGGGGTTGGCCTTGTTTGAGATTTATGATTTTGCCTTTTTTCTTTGGCACAGGGCCGGAGGTCTCTGAGAGGTTCAGGTGCTTACCAGTAATAAGTTTACCGCCACCACTGCCAGCCACCACGATGGGCAATGCGCTGTACTGGTGGGTGGCACCATCACCCAAACCAGAGCCATAAGTAAAAATTGTGTTGTCCAGAAGCGAACTGCCGTTGGCTTCCTCGATGTTAGCCATCTTTTCGATAAGATAAGCAAACTGCGCAACATGAAAGCGGTCCACCTTGAGCAGGTCATCGATATACTTGCCTTGATTGTGCGACATGCCGTGGTGACTGCGAGGTTTCTCGAAGAGGCTTTCGAAAAGATAAGGTGTGTCCCAGCGCTCGGGACCGACCATCAATGTGGCGACATTGGTGAGGCCAGATTGCAGGGCGACAACCATCAGATCGCCCATCAGCCGGATGTATTCACCTCGCGGCAAATGAGCCTCGGCCGGTTCGGCAAGCTTCACTTTTTTTAACTCACCTTTCATTCGCTCTTGCCGGTCTACCTGTGTTTCGATGGTGCGGATTGAGTCAAAATATTCGTTGAACTTCTGCTGATCCGAATGGCCGAGCTGGCGCTTTAATGAGCGGGCGTCTTCCAGCACGAGGTCAGTGATATTTCGGTACGCCTCAAGTTCGTGTGTGCCAAACAACCGTCGATAAGCTTGCCGCGGGTCGCGCATGCTCGGAGCCACGTGGCCGGTGTCGTACCACGAGATGTTGTCAAAATGAATCGATTCCTTGTTGTCCTTATGACTGTTGCTGCTGAACTCCAGCGTTCGGAAGGGCGTGTTGGCACCGAGTTGTTCACCGAGGATATGGTCCAGCGTGCGCGCCTGCGGATAAGGCGACTGCTTCACCGTGAATGTGCCCGCGCTGGTGAGGAAACATGAGGCACATTGCGCATGCACATCGGTGCCGGGCTGGAAGGTGCGATCCATCCCGGTGATGAGCGTGACTTTGTCCTTCACTTTTTCTAGCGGCTGCAGCGTAGGCGTCAACTTGAGCGGATGCACACCAATGGGAACGCTCACACCATTGTCGAGCGGCTGGCGGTCAGAAGTAAACTTCGGAATGGGGCCGTTTTCTTCGCCTGGAAAAAACCCGCGCCGAACCACGCCGATGGGCACATAAAAAAATGCCGCGCGCTTGGCTGGCGGTTGATTGGCCGCCGCAAGGCTCATGCTCTCGAGCCAAGGCAGGCTCAATGCGGCCCCGCCCAGTCCCCGTAAGAAAGTGCGTCTGGAAGCGTGAGTCATTTTGTTCGCTTGATAGCGGTTTTTGGCGATTTTGGCGAGACCAATTCTGAACGCGGCTTGCTGACAAACGGGGGACTTTGCACCACTTCGTGAAGGAGGGTTTGCAGGCGGTAACCCCCGGCGATGGTTTTCTCGGTTATGCGGTCGAGTGCGGACGCATCAGCGGGCGTCAGGCCTCGGCTCAGCGCGTAGGAAAGGATATGGCCGGCAAAGGCGCGTGTGAAGCGGTCTTTCTCGGCAAGCAAGGCGTCCTTGAATTCCAACAGGTTCGAGAATGCATGCCTGCGAAAGAGCACGCCGGAGGCATCCACCGAGCGGCCATTCTCGTAGCTGTCGCGCCAGCGGCCGACAGGATCAAAGTTCTCCAGGGCAAAGCCAAGCGGATCGAGCTTGGCATGGCAGCCGGCGCAATCTGCACGTTCACGGTGAGCAGCAAAGCGTTCACGGACCGTCAGGTTTTTCTCCGTCGCCTTGGGATTCTCCAGAGGTGGCACATCGGCTGGCGGCGGTTCAGGGGGTGCATTGAAAATCACCCCGGCAATCCATGCACCGCGTGTGATCGGCTTAGTCTCATCCGGGCCGGAGGTCATCGTCATGACGGCTGCATTGGTAATCCCCCCGCCCTGCCGACGATCGGTGACCGGCTGTCGAGTGAACTGCATGGTCACCGGCCCGCCGATTTTACCCGTCGGCATGTCGCCATACCATTTCCGCAAACGACCCGATCGGTAAGTATAATTTGAATCAATGAACTCAAGAATCGATCGATTCTCGATGAGTACTGTTTCAAACAAAAGCAGCGGCTCCATCATCATGTCCATCGTGGTGCGGTAATTTGGTGCCGCAAAGAAAAAATCCTTGTACTTTATTTCATCCGGCACGGCAGACACGATACGGTCAAGCTGCAGCCACTGTGATGGGAAGCTGTCGCAAAAACGCTTGAGCTTCGGGCTGGCGAGCATGCGTTTCACCTGCGCTTTGCGAACAGCCGATTTGGCCAACTCACCGTTGCCCGCAAGTTGAAGCAATTCATCATCCGGGATGCTGCCCCACAGAAAGAATGACATACGCGAAGCTAGATCGTAGCCATCCATCGACTCCGTCTTACCCGTGGCCGCCGGCTGGTTGTACAGGTACAAAAACCGGGGTGAGGATAATACCGCAGAAGCCGCTTCCTTCATTGCGCCGGTAAAGCTCATGCCCGCTCCGATTTGCCTGAGCGCGTGTTGTGTGTAACGATTAAGCAGAGCCTCCTCCACGGGGCGACGAAAAGCGCGCGTCATGAATCGGCGGAGCCGCTTGCGCACCGCGTTCTTTACTTCACCCTCCGTCGGTTCCAAAAAAAACTCCCCCCAAATGCCGACTGTAAGTCGGTCGAAATTCGGACTCTCCACAATTCGCCGGCTGAGCTTGAAAAATGCCTCCAGCAGGATCGGCGACAGCGATAGATGATCGCCACGGTTGTCAAAGCCATGTTCCGCACGCGGATCCTGCGGGAACGGCCCCACCCCTGCGAGCCGAGGCTCAATGAGGCCGGATTTGCCCAATGGACGACTGCTCACTGTAACAGTGTTTGGCATCTTTCGCACCTCTCCACCTAGCGCTTTGGCAAAATAGCCGGAGCGATCGCGCATCATTTTTTCCGGTAGCGGAAAAACAGAAACTTTCAGCTTAAACAAATCCTCCACTGCATTGTTGTACTGCAGCCGGTTCATTCGCCGAATGGGGGTGGGCGCGTAGCCCGAATCAGCCGAGGCTTCACGTAGAATTTTTTGAAGGTCGGCCACCACCACCGCTCGTACTGCTGGCTTCAATGACGGCTCCTTTTCCGGTGGCATCTCACCCGCTTCCAAAACATTTAGGATCGTTTGCAACATCTCCAAATCCTCTGAAAGTCGCGCCGTAGTTTTGATGTTCAGCAGGTCGAGATCCCCCTTAACCTTGCCGCCCTTGCCGTGACACTTGACACAGCGGCTTTTAAAAAGAGCAAGAGCCGCGTCGTCGCTGGCCGCTTGCGTCGTGCCGGTCAGCAGCAAAATCAAAATGCCAACCCAAAATTGCATTCCGTGCATGGTGACATCACACGTGATTTACGTCAACTGTATCTGGTGTTGCAAGCAGGAGGTGTTTCATGACTGCTCAGAAAAAATCCATTCACTTGTGGGAGTGTAATATGTATCATACAACAATTCCAAAATCCCAAATTTCCATGCGACTAAACTTATAATGCTGAAAATAATGAAAAGAACCAGCAAATATATCTTATATCCTTTCGACATATCTGTTTTCGGTTCTACTTCACTTTTGTTTTTGATTCTTCACCCATCTTGCCACCGTGTTTTCAGTGGAGGCCAGCTGGTTTCGACGCCGATCTTACGGAGGAAGTCCTGAAAAGAAGAGAGGAGTTTGGGATTTTCCCAAATCGTCTTTGGCCGTACGGAATTCGTGATCGCCCTGGCAGCTAAATGACCAGCGACCTCACCAATGTTCCACTCTATTGGATGGAGGCGATAGCAGCCGTTCGTAATATGTGTTGTGCCAATGTTTTTACAGGAAGCGATAAGGTTGCTGACTCGTTCGGGAATTAGGGCGCCCAACGGCAACTCAAACGGCAAAGCCGCGAAGTCAATATAGTTGTCCCCACCCGTGCTCGGATGCAAATCGATTTGGTAATGACCAATCCCTACCGAGTCGTGGTAGCGTTTTGCTTGAACTTGGCTTTCCTTTTTGCCCGTCACTAATGCACGATTTTCACTGCCGCAATCCTGCTCAACAATTGTAGTCAGAGCCCTAATCCTCCGCGACTCCCTGACGTACGGGTATTTGGCCAAGCCGTCATTCGTTCCCATCACATCCTTTCTAAGTCTCAAACCCGGCCAACCTTCACCTCCATCATCTCTAGGAGCCTCGGTTTGCAACCAGTAAAGCAGCGACAAGCTTAACTGCTTGGATCGAACGATATGCCGGTTGCGTTCCGCGTCTGAAACGCCGACAAGGTTGCCAAGAAAATAATCATTTTGAGGCCAGTTGATCAGACTGATGTCCCTAAAACCGCCCCCTGGTTTAATATTTGACTGGGCGAGAATTCGCCGATAGGTCCAGAGATTTATAATACCAATCTTTTGTGGTCCCTTCGGGTTGAAACCCAACCGCTTGGATGTACCACTTGACGGGTGGGTGTAGTTGAAATCAAGCAAACGCCCCGGCCATGCGGGTATCAAATCCGGGATATACCCACTCCAGAAATCGTACTCTTTTGGCTTATCGATCACGTGTTCCTCTCCATCAACATGGTCAATAGCAAAGCACATAGTGAACGCCTGCTGGTTGCCAGGGGAAGCCCTATCCGGCATGTGCAGTTCACCGGTCTGTTTTTTGCCCTCCGTACCGGTGACATGCTCGCAATTGGCCAACGGCAACAAGTCACCCAGTTCCGTTGCATCGGCAAAGATAGAACCGTTCAAGATAAGCGAATGACCGGTCCCCATGCTGAACACCTCAACAGAACGAATATTGTCACGAACCAATTCAGCGGCAATCGGTTTTGTTTGCACCAGCAACGTCAATTGTTCCTTGGCTTGAAACGGAGCGAGCAGTGACTCCAGGCAGGCTAGTGCTACCCTTGGCTCATGGCATAGGCGAGACACCGAACCGCTGCCCGGGTTGAGATTTTTTAGCTGCCTCGCATTGTCTGTGAGAGGGTAGTGGCGGCGATAATAATCCCGAATCGCGTTGCGGAACTTCCGATAGGTACGGGTGCAACCGAAAGATTCAATCCAACGATGTTCATCGGGCGGGACACCCTGTGAGGTTAACTGACCGCCGATCCAGTCAGTTTCCTCGGTCATGATCACCGTCAAGCCCGAACTTAAAGCTGACAAAGCAGCCGCACAGCCGCCAAGCCCGCCACCGATAACAACCAGATCCGCCTTTAATTCCTTCCTCTTAGGCTTGAGCAATCGCCCCGAAAGCGAGTTGCACCCGACTAAACCAACCGATGTAATCGCCAAACCGGCCCCCAAGCGGACAAAGCTGTCACGACGATTCATTATTTTTCACTAAGAGGCTGCTTGGCCAAGCTCGGCTTGGGTCATTTCAGCCAGATTGGTTGAGAGATGACTCCGTTGGCGGCGACATCCCAAGCCTCGATTCGCACCCAGGTCTTGTCGGTGAGGTCGAGCGTCTCGGAGAGAGCCCGTTTCCCGAAGGGGCCGGTGCCGGAGAGGTTGATGCGTTTGCGGTGAACCACCTTGCCGTCGCCGGTGATGACCTCGGCGAAGGCCATGGGGAAGGTCCATGTCAGCCCAGCCTCTAGCTTCGCCTTCCCGAATGCATTGATCTTGAGCGTCTCACCGGATGCCTTGCCTCCCACTGTGAATCGCGGCAGGAGCACCTCGCCGGTAGAGATGAAAAAGGCACCGTCCCGCAACGCCTTCAGCACAGGCGCCCAGCCATCCCCGTAGCGGGGGATGCTATCAAGCCGCAGGTAGTTGACGTTGGCGTGGGCATAAAACTCAGTGGTGTGGTCGACTTCAAAAATGTCCACCTCACCCAGAATATATTTATTGGCTCCCCAGTTGGCGGTGTCGTCCAGCAGGTCGAGCACGCGCCAGCCTAGGCGCGTGCGGGAGAGATCGGCCGGCATGGCCTTCCACGCGCCACCGAGGTAGTGGTCTGACTTGAAAAATGTCTCCTCACGGTAACGATCCGGGTAGCCGGTGGAACCCTTGATCCGGGGATGCGCAGCCCACATCAATCCCTTCTCCAGTTCCATCATCTTCAACACCTCCCCAGTACTGCCGACATGATAGACTCGGCCATACTCGGGATGTTCCTCGATGAACGATTTGTCCTTGGCGCGATTCAGCACCCACATCACCGGGCGCGGAAAAAAACTGATCCAGTGGCCGCCCAGGTGCACGTTGGGTTCCTCGCCGGGCAACAGCAGCAACTCCCCGTCCGAGAGCCGGGCGCACTCGTCGTGCATCGCCTTCAGCAGCGGCAGGGTTTTTCTGTGGTCACGCCGCGCGCGACCAAGCCGGTTGTGAAATTCGGCCAAGTGCACAATCTGGATACCGGCGTTCTTGAACACATCCACAAACTCTGGCTTGCGAACCGCCTTGGGAACCCCCGCTGATGAATCCTTTTCCAATTCCTCTATGTATTGGGTCGTGTGCTCGATGTGATAGTGGCTCGTAAACGTCTTGTGACCGGGCAGCGCCGGAAACCGGTCGCCGTTCGTGTATGCCTTCACGCGCTCAAACAGCTTGCCTCCCCGATCGCGTGACGGCAGCCAGAACACCCCCAACTTTTGCTCCGTACCCGGCGGTGCGTTGAACCAAGGAATCCACCGCCGGTCCCCAAGACGGTCCTGCCGGATTCCAATCCCAAATTCCTCCACGCGGTCCATGAAGCCCGCCCCCCACCACGTGAAGCCCAAGTTATACGCCTCGTCGAGCGGATAAAAATAACGGTGCGGCGGTGGGAAAACCGCAACACCACCGCTCGCCGTTTCGAGTGCGATCGTTCGGTTCCGGACCTTTTGCGGCGCAGCATCACGCGACGCGGCGTCCGCCCGATGCACCTTGTCATCAAGGCCAATCCACGAGACCGAATTCCCCGCAGGATCACAGGTTACGCCGGCATGATAAAGCAGCGCACGCGCATCCTTCTGTGTTTGGACGATCGCCTGCACATGAATCAGATCGCAACCGGCATAGAGCGTGAAACGCAGTTTCCCCGAGAAGGCGTCGCCTTCCAGCCGATCAAACTCGACGAAGCATCGCCGACCGACACTGCGAACCGTTGCAGACTTGAGTTTTAGGTTGAGCAGACCCGACTCGCTTGGCTTACGGTCGACCCGGTCAAAAAAAATCGTCCAACCGCCACGCTTCTTCAGGTCTCGTTTACCGACCGTCAGCACCGTCACCGGGTTGGCATCACGCAGCACCACGACCGGTTCGCTATCGCCCGACCCCACGGCGATCGACCGTACCAGAGCGCCTTGGCCGGAGACATCCAACGTCAAAACCGTGATCCCCTCGGGCGTCTCCCACCGGGCCGTCAAAGAGTCATCTTTAGCATTCACCTTCACCCCGCAGTCCGGGTCGTAGGTAGTCATGTCCACGGGAACACCCTGCACGGTCAGACCCCAGGCAAACGCCGCGGTGGAAACAAATACCCTGATCCATCGAAACCAAATTGAGTGTCGGTAAGTCAAAGTCATGACGGGGCGGAGTGCTAGTTTGTGTGAGAAAAAAAGATGGAGCCAGTGGTCGGGATTGAACCGACGACCTGCTGTTTACGAAGAAGCTGCAATGTAAAAAAAGT